>JAAYMO010000150.1 GCA_012521375.1 Clostridiales bacterium | reverse complement strand
TAAAAATAGAAGATAATCTGGGCAATGCTACCTTGGCTGAAGTATATGTAGATTGGATAGATAAGAAAGCTCCTGTTGCAGAACTTGAAAGCTGCAATACTATTGAAGCAGGGGAAAGGACAGATGGAGAGGTCAAACTCAAGATCGAAGATACAGTGCCATATCTTACTCAATTTGCATTGATGGATCATGAAGGAGAGCCTGATGAAGCTGATTTTGAAAGATTTGAAAATTTAATGAAGGAAAACAAAACCAAGATCAGTGTGATTCCATCAGATAAGGATTATGGAGAAGTTGATGAAAACTACACCATAATCATAAGAGGGATAACCGGCACTTATTGGCTGGGTTATAAATCCTCTGATACATTAGGCAATGAAATCTCAACCATTATACCCGGAACTGAGATGACTCTGAATGATGCGGAAATAGATTTAGTAAATGTAAGCTTTGACCCAAAAATAACCAAGTCAAGTACAGTGGGGACATTGAAATTCAATGTGCCTGTGTCCATATTGTCAGATGAATTGGTTACCGATAGTGTTTATGAAAACCTTCAGTTGGCAGTGCATTATGGAAGATTTCCTGATGCCAAATATGCCACTGAACATGAGTTTGTATATAATGAGGCAAAAGAGAGGACCTACTATGTATGCGACGAAGCAGCAAGGGCAAAACAAATAACCTTTGATATGGACAATGTTCAGTTCATTAAAGGCTTTGAGACGGATATTGAATATCGTTTAAAGGGAGAACCTGTAACAGTAAACCAGGGAAACTGGATTGGCATAGAAAAAGATGGAGATTTACAGATAGTAGTAACACCACATAAAGACTATTCTGCTCAATACTTTATACCTTTATTGTCGGATGGAGATAATGATGTGAGGGTAAATGAGCAATTAAGCCTATTTGCTCTCAATGCACCGGCTGAAGTATATGCTGCCGTATATGAGCAGGTATACTCACCATCCGTATATACAAAGATAACATTTGATGTTCTGAAAAACGGCAGAAATGTAAAGCAGGCAAAATTTATATCATATACCATGGAGGGAGTCAAAGTAGAAAGGGCACAGACGGAGAGCATTGCAATTGAAAAAGTTGACGAAACGCCTCCAAATATAAATTGGGTGCTGTCCAATACTGCTCCAAACAATAAATCAGTGAATGCTTATATTAGTTTCAATGATACGGAAAGCGGCATAGCAAAAGTGGAAGAGAAGGATGCACAGGGTAATTATGTAGTAATAAATGAAAGTGAATATGCCGAAACCAATCAAATCATAAGGGTAATCAATGACAGAGATGATATAAAGACCATAAGAGTAACCAATAAAGCCGGTTTAGCCAGAGTAGTGGATGATATAAGTGCTCCTAATATTGACAAGACTCCTATAACGAAAGATGTTCATTATAAAATAAAATACTATTATAAGAACCATGAAGGCGAATGGGTGCCTATTAAGGAAGGAAACTATTACAATAGGGTGAAGGCTGTAATTGAACCCACAGGTGTTATTATTGATGGCATTAAAAAAGAGTTGTATATCGATAACAATAATGGCAGCTTTGAATGGATACTTACAAACACTGTTCAGTCCTTTACATTTGATATACGAGATACTGCAGGTAACAGAACTGAGCAGACTGTGGAATACAATAAATATGAGTTAGAGCCACCGACTATATGGCACTCTATAGACCCAGAGACCAAGACCAATCAGCCTATAACTGTTACTATTTATGCAGAAGATAACATAAATTCAATAGCTCATTGTGAATTGTATTATAGGAAAGATAACCAGCTCATAAAGATTGAAGGAGTAAAAAGGACAGGTTCAGGAGATAAACTTGCAGAATATAAAGTAGATGTAACGGGAAGCGGACAATATGAGATACATGTTTGGGATGAGGGAGGCAATAAAGGGATCGAGACTTTCCAGATTACCAATTATGATGATTCTCCCGTGATATTGCCTGATGACGGCATAAGCTATAGCATCCCTCCCACGGTAAAGACAGGGCAGACTGTGCTTGTTACCTTTGAATACTTCAACAAGCCAAATGTAAAGGTGACTGGTATAGATATTGTTTCTGGTTTAACAGAAAACGATATAGTGCGAGGCATGGATTTAAGAAGCGTAAGATTTAAGAAAAATGGTTCGGTGATGGTTACCTTTGTTGATGAGTATGGAAATATTGGATACCGAACTGTCACAGTAGACAACATAAAGACTACACCACCACAATGCCAGGGGAAATATGAATTGGCAGATAATAAGACATATGCAACAATATATTTTGAATCCATGATTTCAGATACAGGTCAGATATTAGAACCAGATTTAAGTCAAATATATGTGGTATCAGGGCTTATTAATACTGCAGCTACAGTAACAGCCGATGAAGCCAGAATAAGAGTAAATGATAATGGAACATATAACTTTGCATTATCAGATGAAGTGGGAAATACCCAGTATTTAAGCGTCACAGTGGAAGGAATAGACAAAGAACCTCCCAAGGTTACCGGTGTAAAATGGGATTATGACTACCTGAAGGAAGATCCAACCACCGGCGAATGGGAAGCTGAGATAGAATCAGGCATAGACAACAATCCAACAAAGGACAGATACATTTTGTCCGGGGACAAGCTTCCTGAGACAAACCAGGATGTAAAAGTCACAGTGATGACTGACAAGGAAATCACCCAGATAGGTAGTCATGATAAGACACCTAAAAAGGAAGTTACAGTAAAATATTCGAAGAACGGAGTATTTAGTTTCAATCTTGAAGCCATTAATGATACCAGTGTTTTATATGGTGTAGATGTGAGACTAATAGATAAGGAAAAACCGGTTATCCAGTTCCAGAATACGGATGAATTGATTTTCATTGAAGGAGACACAAGACCCGAATCAAAATATGATATCTCCAAGCTCTATGATTTTACAGCCTATGACTTAAGAGGCGGAGAACCGGTGGAGATACCCAAAGATAAAGTCAAGATAGATTTTGGCAGATTTAATCCATATGACATAAACAAAAATGAATTTAACAGAAACAGCCCCTACTATATCACCTATGAAGTGGCAGACAGTGTTGGAAATATTGTATCGGCAACAAGAACTGTAAGGCTAATAGGTTTGACAGATACAGTGGCATTGATAAATGGAAGTATGCCTAATGCAAACAGCATGATTGCATTAAATGGTGTTGATGAATTCACTGTATCATTGAAGAACCATAGCGGTAAGGCATATGCCAAGTACATGCCGGGCATGTATACCATGGGAGAAATGAAATATGTAGGGAAAGCTGTGAAACAGAATCCTGATGGAACCTTTACCATTAAAGTGAATTCAAGCGGATGGTATACGGTAAGCGTACAAACAGACAAAAAGGATTTCTTTAACATAATGGTTTATATGAATCTTGACGGAGCAAACAATTAGGAAGGGGGTGCTTTAATGAAAAAGTTTAAAAGAACAATAGCTTTTGTATTGTTGATTGCTTTGATTTTTACCAAAATGCCCTTGGATGTTTTTGCTGCTGCTGAGGCTGGAGATAGAATTTCCATAGATAATGGGTATATAAGGTATTCAATAAATAGAAAAACAGGTGGCTTCAGTGTGTCTACACTGACCGGCCACCCACAGAAAAAATATGATGATAACATACCTTTGCTCTTCAGGGAAGACAGTAGTAGTACTGAAACATCATTTACCACTGTGAGAATCGATGGTAAGGATTATATATTTGGACAGGACTATGGGTGGTTCGGCATAGACTCAAAGCTTTATGAACCTGTAGTGGATTATGTGAATAGGACAGTCATAACAAAATGGGTAATAAAAGGCGTTGAAGTAACACAAAAAGTTGCCATATCCGGCGATAGGAATAATGATCTATGTGGCAATGCGGGTATCAGCTATGAAATAAAGAATACGAATAAGGAAGCAAAAAAGGTTGGTATAAGAACTCTGTTGGATACAGCCCTTGGAAATTTGGATGCTCCATACATGATATCTGGGTTCGAAAGCACACCTACAGTCACTGAAAGAGAGTTAAAGGGTGCAGATGTACCGGATCAGATCAGGGGATTAGATTCGGTGACCAACCCTAATATGATGTCCTATGCAATATTGAAAGGATGGTCAAATGGGGCAGCTCCAGACCGGGTTATCATAGGACATTGGGCTAATCTGGCAAATACACGCTATGATTATACTCCAAACAGAAATTGCGACTTCAGCAATTACTCGAGTATCTATAGGACACCTGACAGTGCTCTGGCATTTTATTGGAGCGAAGATACTCTTCCATCCAATGCTGTCAGAAAAGCAGAATTCCTGTATGGTATAGGTAATTTCTCAAGTCAATTGGCCACTGCAAATGTAAATATAAATATGGATATAGATAGAGTATATGCAAAAAAGGATAAATCCGGGTATGAAAATGACGGCATATTTGAGGCCAGAGTTGAGGTTGATAATACGGTAGACAATGCCAAAGATATCAGCCTGGCTACATTGAGTCTGTCTCTTGAAGAGGGTCTCTCCATAGTTGAGGAAGTGATAGAAGGGGATAATAATCTTGTAACATCCAAAGATGCTATAATACAAGATATACCTGCAGGAACTACATGTATTAGATATTGGAGAATAAAAGCAGAACCTCAGACTACCATATCTGCTAAACAGATAGCTGTCAGCCTCAGTACAAATACAACTGATCCTGTGACAGCCAGCAGATATGTAATTCTTCCATCTGCCACAGGGAATCTCCCAAACATAACTTTTGATACTGTGACTCCTAATAAGTTTTATTATTTGGGAGATAAAAATATCAATATAACTGGCAACCTGGAAGCATTTAAATCCCTGGCAGGAAAAGCAGGATGGGGCTTATATTTGAGACATGTTGCGACAGGCGAACTTGTAGAGATAAAAAAGGAGCAAATAGCTTTTACAGGGGAAAAACTAAACGCTCTATCTTTCACTACCGAAGAGGAGTTGTTGGTTGGAGAGCATGAGATAGTCTTCAAGTTTATGGATAACCAGCTGGTCAATGATTTTACCAGTGAAATAGTAGTTAAGCAAAAGATAGAGGTCACTCTGGATAAAGAGTTGGAGAATAAGTCCTATGGTATTATTTCCGTAGTCAGATATGATACTGATAAATACAAATTTGTCACCTTCAGAAACGAGGAAGAACTGGTAAAGTATAGAAAAGATAACAAACTCAATAATTTTGACGCCATAGAATCAGAAATGCTCCTGGAAGTGAGAGGGAAAATTCAAGAATTCAGGAAGAAAGAAAAAGGAGTAGAAAAGATATACTATGCTGCAGATCCCAGCATTTCAGAAGTGACAATAAACAATATAGTTCAATATAACGGAACAGAACCTCTTATACTGGAAGAAGATGATGGGACAATAATTGTCAGCGGAGACGGCAAAATAAATGTTGTTGACAATCTAACCTTCTGGAATTCAGGGTTTGAAATAGTATTTGAAGAAGGAAACATTCATACTTTAGTTGAAGAAAAGCTTGAGGGTTACAATAAGCCCGTTGAGATCAATGAAGTATTGATAGAGTATACGGGTATAGGAAGGTTGTTACAGAATATTGGAGGCTTCACAATGGACCTCAAGTATGGAGTTTTGACAGAAAGCTGGGACGGCGATGATAGAGAAGGCTATGGCCATCAACTTTGGTGGGAAACTTGCACTTACTTTCCTAAAGGGAGATGATGATTCAGACGACGATGATGACGATGACGACGATGATGACGATGACGACGATGAGTTTAAAGACGGTACTGTCTCAGCCAATGTGGAGAATGTGCTATTTGGAGAGAGCGAAGATAAGGTAGAATTTCTAGGAATAAATGCTAGCGCAAAGCTCACACTGCCTCAAAAGGTCTTTGGCGGATTCATAGAAAATCCTCCTGGAGTTTATGCAGAATTGACTATAAATACTCTTGATGATATTTATGCAGTGGCAGCAGGGGTAAAGCTTTATGTCATCGAGTGTACAGGTGAACTCCAAATAAAAATTGTTGATATAAATGATGTTAAAGCACCAATACCTGATAAATTACATTTTACTGTAGGTACTGAAGCCGGTGTTCCAATAGTCCCTCCGTTTTTATCCCTTACAAAAATGGGAGGCGGATATGAAGACCTGGCTGATAGTTTGACCGGAGATCATTTAGGCACGTTACCACCTCTTACATTGAATGTAGAAGCAGGAATTAGGGTGGTGGAAGTCCTTAAGGGTGACTTTGACTTAAGTATTAGCTTGAGAGGGATGAGCCTTACCGGAGTTTTGTCTATTGATAAGCTTAAAGATGTTAAAATAACTGCTGGTATCAGCGGACAATGGGTTGATCCCTGGTTTGTTCATATGCATGGAGATTTAGAAGTGTTTGAGGTTATACAAGGTGGAGTTTCGGTAACCATAGCTAATAATTATTTCTATGGTTATGGTTATGTATTTTTGATGATACCTGAAGATATACCTATCATTGGTGGTAATAAACTGGCAGGAGTTGAAGCTGCAATTAGCAATACTATGGTAGGAATGAATGTAGAAGTCCTCTTCGTGAAGTTGGGTGTAGTATACTACTGGGAGAGCGGTGAAGTAGATTTTGGAGATGCCATAGATTTGGGACCAATGATGCCTGCAAGTGTTATGCATGTTGAGAGAGCACCTTTTGGTTCAGAGTCTAAGGATGTAGTAGTTATGTACGGCACCAATGTACGAAGGTTGACATCAACACTGGTGGAAAAGCCTATGGGAATGTTCAGAGCAAATTTAATGACAACAGGAAACAGCGTTGGTAAATATGTGACATGTAAAGGTTCTGACGCGTTGATCTTTATGATTCCTTACAGCGGAGCTTATATTCCCAGACCTGAGGAAATTAAGTTGACTGGTCCAAATGGCCCCATAGAACTGAAACTTGATGAAAGCTTGAATGGTGGGGAACAAGGAAACTTCCTTGTCCAGGATCTTGGTGAAAAAGGGAAATATATTTATATATCAGTAACAGATCCTTATTATATAGAAGATGGCACTTGGACAGTAAGTTCTTTAAATGATTTGGTTGTAATAGAGGATTTTGAGGTAAATGCAGTTGACAGCATTCCTGAATTAACTGCTGTAAATGTTGGCCCCAGAGCAGATAACAGAACAAGAGATTTGGATGTAACATGGAGCTTTGACAGAGAGACAAACAAGCTGGATAATGCAACAGTGGACATATATCTCACAAAGAATAAAGATATAGTAGATGAATCCAAGAAAAATGGGGTTGCAAATAAAGAAAACCTTGGTATATGTATAGGACAATATCCTTCAAAGGATAAAAGTGCAAAAGTTCAAATACCCGACACCTTAAACAGCGGAACCTACTATGTTATAGCTGTACTGTCTCCTGATGACTGCGGACCCAGCATAATGGTTTGTGAAACACCTATAGTGTTTGAAAATACTGAGATACCTATTGCTGCAGAAAGCGTCATTGCTTCATATGGTGGAAATGGAGCAATTAAGGTGGATATTAAGGATCCAGAAAATTGTGATTACACCCATTATAATGTGTTTGTTGTTGATGAATATGACAATCTTGTGGAAGACGCAATGGGATATTATGCTGTAGGCAGCAATATAACTCTAGGTGGCAATGGGACTCTAATTGCAGGAAAGAAATACAAAGTGCTTGTTCAGACAGTAAAAGAAAAGAATGGAAGGAAATACATCAGCGAAGCGAGTGTTTCTTCAGATGTATTTGAAATGCCTGAAATAAATACTCCTACCCTGATCAGCATGGACAGCAATATAAGCAGCACCACCAGATATACCAGAGAAAACAATCTGAAGGTAAAGTATACATTTGACCAAGATGTA
The DNA here is from genome assembly GCA_012521375.1 of Clostridiales bacterium. Classification (GTDB taxonomy): domain Bacteria; phylum Bacillota; class Clostridia; order Lutisporales; family Lutisporaceae; genus Lutispora. Next base: position 5,914 of record JAAYMO010000150.1, on the reverse strand, counting down.
AACCTTAAGCTTTCTATCAATAATGTTAACAATATAAAGTCAAATGAGTATAAGAAAGAGTGGATATTTGAAAAACAATTGGCAGATGGTGACTATGTAGTGACCATAGAGGCTGTAAATAGGGCTGGAGATAGCTATGTTGCATCTGTAGATAAAGCAGAGTTAATGGCAATGAGCATGTCAATTAATCCAGTATTGGCATTTACAGTGGACACTACGGTACCTGTGCTAAAAATAGGAAGCTTTGTACAAGAAAGCTTAGAGGAAAATGCTGAAACAACTATAAGCCAGCAGACCGTATGGCTGAAAAACGGGATGCTGACATTAACCGGTCTAACTGAAGCAGGTTCAACACTGCTGCTTGATGGTTCTGCTGATGGAATCCAGGTAGATAGTGATGGTATCTTTACAATAAATAGACGAGTGGATTTAGAAGGAGCCATCAGAAAGAGTATGACCCTTACTGTAATAGACAAGGCAGGAAACAGAAATACTACAACAATATACGCTGTAGATGGAGATGTGACGGCTCTTGAATCATTAACCATCAAACTTGTGGGAGATGACGGAAAGTTAAAAGATATTGAGCTTGTCGACGGATTTAAGACAATAGCTATGAATACTGGAGAGACAGTAAAATTTGATGCGGTGAATTCATATTTAACATCTGAAGGCAGTGTTAAGGAGTTTGAAATATTACCTGAACAGCTGAACTGGTCTGTGATACACGGCAGCAATTTAATAGATTTTGGTGCTGGCACTGTATATGCAAAAGTTCCTGGAGAAGCTATCCTAAAAGCAGGAACTCTATCTGCAGGCTTTAGGGTAGATGAAGAATCAGATGAACAGCAAGTTAGCACTGAAGATATAGTCATACTGAAGATTGAAGGAGAACCTATATATGAATTGCCACCTGTAGATGATGGTAGTGGCAGAAGGGATAGAACAACCACAAGCACTGGTATTTCTTTGTCAGAGTTGATGAGCAGGTTGGTAGCTACTATAGGTCAAAAGAATGTTATAAAGGATATAAGCTTGTATAGCTCTAGACAGGAAAGCATAGCTTTGAATGAAAGCCTGGGTGTAATAGTTCCCATCGATTCTGTAGATAAAAATGATATTCTTTTGATATACAAACCGAAGAATGCAGAAGAATTGAAGGCTAAAGCGAAGGGCACTGTTTTAGGTGATGTAATGACTTTGGATACAGTAACTGGACAAGAACTTAAAAAGCCTGTGATATTTGTATATGATTACAGCAAGGATGATGTATCAGCTGCTGATAATGTAGGTTGGTACAAATATAATGAACTATTTGACCAGTGGGAGTATATACTGGGTCAAAATGATATAGAAGCTAAGAAACTCACTGTGGAGGCTGATGATGTAAATGGATTCTATGTATTTATTGATAATCCTAATTTCATCAGGTTCAGCGATATAGCCGGCAATTGGGCAGAAAAGTATATCTATGGCTTGTCCTCCTTATCTGTAATCAATGGAATAAAAGAAGGAGATAAGTATAGTTTCTATCCCAATAGAGATATAACCAGGGCTGAATTCATAAAACTTGCCGTGGCGGCAATGAGACTAGACCCAGACGACTACAAGGATGTGGAATTGCCTTTTGATGACGCAGAAAAAATACCAGCATGGGCAATAAACTATATCAAGGTAGCATACAAAATGGGCTGGTTAAAAGGCAAAGGGACTGGAAATGGATTGGTAGCTGATGCAACAGCAAGCATATCCAGAGAAGAAGCAGTTACCCTGCTTCACAGGATAAAGGCTGCTGCATACGAAGAAGGTTCAGCATCATTTACAGATAGCGATAGTATATCGGGATACGCCAGGGAAGCTGTTGAAAACTTTGCATCAAGCCAAATAGTTAATGGATATACTGATGGAAGCTTTAAACCTTTAAATGATATAGCAAGAAGCGAAGCAGCAAAAATAGTTGCAGAATGGATAAATAAGGCATTGAAGTAAGCTGTAGAAGTTAAGCCGTCTATTCATATTTTGTTAATATGAATAGACGGCTTATTTTTTCATATATGAAGCAAAAAAGCAAATGATATAAAAATGAAATAATAATTTTCTATATAATAATAGAGGTAAATCGTTATACATTGAAGAATTATTATTGGTAAAAATTATAGTTTAGAAAAGGATGAGTTTGATAAATGGCTATAGAGATTATACCAAAAGGGCTCAAGGGTACTGTACATATACCACCGTCAAAAAGCATAAGCCACAGAGCCATAATAGCCGGTGCCCTGTCTCATGGGAAAAGCATGATCCAAAATGTCATACTTTCTGAAGACATAAAAGCCACATGCAATGCTTTGAAATCTTTTGGTGTCCATATGGAAATACAAAAAGATGAAGTAAATAGGCATCAAATCATGATATACGGGAAAGGAAGGAGCCTGGAGCCGGCTGAAAACACCATTGACTGCATTGAATCAGGTTCCACATTGCGGTTTATCATACCTATAGCAGCACTTACGGGTGGGAAAGTGACTTTTCAAGGTAGGGGCAAGCTCATAGAAAGGCCTTTGGATATATATTATGAAATGTTCAATAAGCAGGGTATTGAGTACACAAACAATGATGGCAAGCTGCCTCTAACTATATGTGGCCAGCTGAAACCAGATAAATTTTATGTAAGAGGAGATGTAAGCTCTCAGTTTATAACAGGTCTGTTGTTTGTTTTACCCCTATTGGAGGGAGATTCACAGATAATTATGGAAACTCCTCTTCAATCAAAGGGTTATGTGGATTTGACTATCCATGTATTAAAAAATTTTGGTGTCCATGTGGAGAATAACAACTATCAAAGCTTTCACATCAAGGGTAAACAAAAATATACTCCCACAACTTATTATGTGGAGGGGGATTTCTCACAGGCTGCTTTTTGGCTTGCAGCAGGAGTATTGTCCGGTCCTATTGTTTGTGAAGGTTTAAATCTGGATTCACTGCAGGGAGATAGAGATATTTTAAGAATAATACAGGCTATGGGAGGCAAGTTGGAAATAGGAAATCATCGTGTTACAGCTGTTAAAAGCAGTTTGAAAGGCATGGATATAGATACTTCCCAAATACCTGATCTGGTTCCTATAATTGCTGTAATGGCAGCATTGAGTGAAGGCAAGACTATCATAAAAAATGCAGGCAGATTGAGGATAAAGGAATCTGACAGGCTCAAAGCCATAACAGTCGAACTGAATAAAATAGGCGCCAAAATCTCAGAGCTGAATGACGGTTTGATTATAGAAGGGGTAGATAACTTCACAGGTGGTACTGTAGAAAGCTGGAATGACCATAGAATAGCCATGGCGTTGGCGGTAGCGGCAACTAGGTGCAAATACCCTCTTATCATAAATGGAGAAAAAGCAGTTAAAAAATCTTACCCTGATTTCTGGGAAGATTACGGGGAATTAAGAGGTGAAATAAGTGAGCGGAACATGGGGAAATAGAATAAAAATATCAATTTTCGGCGAATCCCACGGTGAAGCCATAGGAGCAGTCATAGATGGATTGCCTCCGGGAATAAAGCTGGATATGGAAGCCATAAAATTTCAGATGAAGAGAAGGGCACCGGGGCAAAGTGACATTACCACAGCAAGAAAGGAAGAAGATGAATTTCAGATATTGAGTGGGTATTTTAACGGTTATACCACTGGTACCCCTCTTGCTTTTATAATCAAAAATAAAGATGCCAGATCCAGTGACTATGAATACATCAAAGATATTCCACGACCAGGACATGGGGATTATACAGGAGGGGTAAAGTATAAAGGATATAACGATTACAGAGGAGGAGGCCATTTTTCTGGAAGGATTACTGCTCCAATAGTTTTCATAGGAGCTATATGTAGGCAGATATTAGAGTCAAAAGGCATATATATAGTCTCTCATATAAAGAATATTGGCAGTATAGATGATGATAGCTTTGATGCAATACATATTGATGAGGATTTGATTCGAAGGCTGAATACCATGAGACTACCATTAATAGCAGATGAAAAAATAAAAGATATGGAAGCAGAAATACTATCAGCTAAGGCCGATGAAGATTCCATAGGCGGAAGTATTGAATGTGCTGTAGTAGGATTGCCTGCTGGAGTTGGAGAGCCATTTTTTGATTCTGTAGAGTGTAGATTATCATATATTCTCTTCTCTATACCTGGAGTAAAGGGAGTTGAATTTGGCTCTGGATTTTATATCACCAGGATGAGAGGCTCTGAAGCTAACGATGAGTTTTGCATACAAGATGGTGTAGTTAAGACTAAGACAAATCATAGTGGCGGTATCCAAGGTGGAATTACCAATGGGATGCCTGTAATATTCAGGGTGGCTATAAAGCCTACCTCATCTATAGGGAAGAAACAAAGAAGTGTAGATATGACGAAAATGGAAGAGGTGGAATTTGAGATAAAAGGCAGACATGACCCTTGTATAGTGCCGAGAGCAGTTCCTGTTGTGGAAGCTGCTGCTGCCATTGCAATTTTAGACTTATATATTTAATATTATTTAATTTAATCATGAGTCATAGTAAGTAAAGCTACTATAAGTGAGCTGGAGGGATAAATTTGGAAGAAATAGAGATATTGAGAAAAGAAATTGATGAAATAGATGAACAGTTGGTGAAACTTTTCGAAAAAAGAATGGAGCTTGCTAAAAAAATAGGAGACATAAAGAAAGAAAAAGGCATACAAGTTCTCGACTCCCATAGAGAGGAATATGTAATAAAAAAGGCCAAAGCCCAGTTAAATAATAAGGAATTGTCTGATGTGTTGGAGGTATTTTTTAGAAATCTTATGAATTACAGTAAAAAAATTCAATATGATGATTTCAAAAAAGCTGAAGACTAAGAAAGGTTCTTCAGCTTTCTGTATAATGTTCTTAAACCCATGCCCAACTCCTCAGCTGCCATTGTTTTTCCTTTTACATCCCAGCCATACTTGTCCAAAGCTTGTTTAATCATCTCCAGTTCAACATTTTCAATTTTTGATTTGATGGTTTCATTTGAATTCTTTTTCATATAAGAATACTTCTCTGGTATGTCATCTATATCTATTATATCATCTGACATATTTACCGCATACTCTACTATATTTTCAAGTTCCCTTATATTACCAGGCCAAGAATAGCTCATAAAGAAGTTCATTACTTCATAAGAGAAACCCAAAACATTTTTGTTCAGTTTCTTATTATACTTATCAAGGAATTCTTTTGCTAAGATTTCTATATCCTCTTTTCTTTCTCTTAAGGGAGGTAGATATATAGGTATTACATTGAGCCTATAATATAAATCTTCCCTGAATTTTTTCTCCTTTATCAAAACATCCAGATCTTTGTTCGTAGCAGCAATTACTCTTACATCAACAGGTATGGATGTTATACCTCCTACCCTTTCTATGCTGTATTCCTGAAGCACCTTCAAAAGCTTAGCCTGCATAGCCAAGGGCATTTCACCTATCTCATCTAGAAAAATAGTGCCTTTTTGAGCTAGATCAAACTTGCCTGGCTTTCCACCTTTTTTAGCTCCCGTGAAGGCGCCCTCTTCATAGCCGAAGAGTTCACTTTCAAAGAGATTTTCCGGTATGCTAGTACAATTTACCATAACAAAAGGATTGTTACATCTAACACTTTCAGCATGTATAGCTTTTGCCAAAAGCCCTTTACCTGTTCCCGTTTCGCCTGTTATCAAAACCGTTGAAGTGCTGTTTGCGATTTTTCTTACCTTTTTCTTCAAGGCTTCTATGGCAGGGCTTTTACCTTTAATTGCATCAAGATTTATACTATTTTCCGATCTATTAGTTGCTTTTTTTCTATATTTGGATTCATGATGTTCACTAAGTTTTATAGCGGTGCCCATAAAATTACCATCATGTATAATAGGTACGCT
>JAAYMO010000149.1 GCA_012521375.1 Clostridiales bacterium | reverse complement strand
TTAGTTCCCATCATCAGAAAAGGGGATATAGATAAAGAAGCAGCTAAATTTTTGCAAAAATACTATCCACAAGGTTTGAAAGAACCAATGGCAATACCAGTAGAAGATATTGCAGAGCTTAAAATGGGACTTGAAATAGACTATGTAAATATCGATAGAAACTGTGATACTTTAGGGATGATGATATTTTCTGATGGATGTATGGAACTTTATGATAAGGATACTCAGCAAAATATTGTAAGACAATATAAAAAAGGAACTCTTCTAGTTGAAAGCGATCTTTCTGAAATAGCAAATAGAGGCAGAGAAAGGTTTACTGTTACTCATGAAATGGTTCATTGGGACAAGCATCAATTAAGATTTATGACCCTATCCTATAAAGATAAAGCTATGGCAAAAGCCTGCAGATGTCCTAAACAAAAAGCATACAAGCCTAAAACAGCAGATGAGTGGATAGAGTGGCAGGCTGATAACATAGCAGCAGCAATCCTAATGCCAGCAGAAATGTTTAGAATAAAGGCAGAAGAGTTAAGAGGAAAATATTATAGATTAAAAGGAATTAGTCAATCAATAATAAAAGATTTAATAATTGATGAATTAGCATCCACATTTGAAGTATCAAAACAGGCTGCTGGAATAAGATTAAATACTTTGGAAATTTCAATGTAAAGATGACAGCAGGAGCTATAGCTCGTGTTGTTATTTTAAAACAAGGTGTTCGCATGTGAGCGTGCATAAAACAAATGTGTAAATTTTACGCTTACATTATCTTAATGGTTAAATGCATACAAGTTATAAAAGCAAGGCAAAATTTTTTTAGTTATATGTTCGCTTAAAAGCTTACATGACACGAATAGAAAAAAGATGGAGGTGCCTATGGTATTAGAAGAAGTGAGAGACAAAGGAAAACATAAAAAGCTATTATTTAAAATTCTTATTGAAGAAGATGCTTTCTTAATATCAATAAAATGCAGAGAGCATAAGGAACCTGTTTTAATTGATATTAGTTCAGTTATAAGTCCATATGTAGATAAGACGACAATGGTACGAATTAAAGAAGTCTGTAAGTCTATTTATAAGAAGAAAAGAGAAGAAGCATCTTAAATAATATAAAAATCAAATAAAATCCAATCCCTTGTGAGCTGCTTAGATAGCCGGATTGAAATGTAAATGTGCACTTAAGGATTGTTCCTTAGCACATAACATTTCTCCGGCTATTTTTTATTGCTGCAGAAACTAAAATTTTTTTAAATAAGCAAAAAGTCTGCATATTTAACTTTTATTCTTAAATCACAGAGCAAAGGAAAGGGGGTGAGAAAGCGATGGGACCAAATGAAAGACGCATAGAAATCATAGAAAGATTATGTCATAGAAGGCAAGACACAATGGCTAACTTAGCAAATGAGTTTGGGGTTAGTATTAGAACCATTAAAAATGATATTGATATCCTATCGCTTTCTTACCCGATAGAAACTATTCGAGGACGACATGGTGGAGGTATCAAGATTGCAGATGGTTATAAGTTATATCAAAAATATTTAAAGCCAGAACAAGTGGAATTATTAAAAAGATTAAGTATCCTGCTGTCAGGTGATGACCTTGCCATAATGAATAGCATTATCAAAGACTTTGCTCTAAAAGCATAAGGGTGAAGGAGGTGGAATTTATGACTGATATAAATTTAGTTCTTGCAGAAGAACTTGAAAGACTTGCAGCAGAATATCGAGCAAAAGCAAAGAACCATACAATAAATGATCAAATAAGCATTCAAGATATAAGCATGGTGCTAACAGAGAAAATGAAAAAAGGTAAAATAGCAGAAATTAAAGCACTATTAAGAAAATATGGTGCAGAAAAGCTAATTGAAGTTAAACTTGAAGATTATGCTGATATTTTTGAAGATGCTGAAAAAATATAAGGGAGGAAAAAGTTATGAATGAATTAATCAAAATAAATTACAGTACAGAAGAACCAACAGTATCAGCAAGAGAACTTCATAAGTTTTTAGAAATAGCAACAGAGTTCAGGCATTGGTTTCCAAGGATGTGTGAATACGGGTTTAAAGAAGGAATAGATTATACCCCGGTCATTTTTGACCACCCTCAAAACCATCAGCCAACAAGGGACTATTGTTTAACAATACCTATGGCAAAAGAAATATGTATGATTCAAAGGACTGAAAAAGGGAAAATGGCAAGGCAGTATTTTCTTTCTATTGAAAAGGCATGGAATACACCTGAAATGGTAATGTCAAGAGCTTTGAAAATGGCGGAGAATCAGATTCAATCTCTAAAATTAGTAAATTCAAGGTTAAACGTTGAAAATGAAATTATGAGACCAAAGGCAGAGTATTTTGATGAACTGGTAGACAGGAATTTGCTTACAAATTTTAGAGATACAGC
>JAAYMO010000148.1 GCA_012521375.1 Clostridiales bacterium | reverse complement strand
TTTTGAAAGGAAGGACTAGCCATCCTATACTCATAAGGGAAACCATGGAAAATCCCATATATGTACCTACTGTCATCTCGTCTCCTTTTACCCTGTTTAACAGAAGCCCATATAGATACCCTGCAACCGTTGCCAAAGGGATGCTTATCAAAACGGCTACAAAAAATGCCGTCAATCCTACAAGCCTTAATTCTATAGCTATGCAACCTGCAAGTATACCGCATAATATCCCTATGGATAAGGCGAAATTGAGTCCTGTACCGGAGATTATTCCTGGAACCATTGCAAGGACTAATATGCTGTTCATACCTATCCTTATTAGTGAATCGATTAAAAGATCGGGAATACTTTGTTTTTGTATTATAGCTATAATTATTAGCAGTATAAGAAAAATAGTAATATATACCTTAGGATAGCCATAACGATCTATACACTTTTCCCATAGGTTCTTCATCTACATAACCTCCTTCGAGTGCAGATCATACTTTCCTGCCATCATAAGACCAAAGTCAACATCTGAATCCTTTGGACTCAATATTCCTTGGATTTTTCCATTATAAACTATTGCAATTCTATCACATATAGACCTCAATTCACCAAGCTCACTTGAAGTCATAACTATTGTCATACCTAATTCATGATTCAGCTTCACCAGCAAATCAAGAACCAGTTTTTTTGCCCCTATATCAATGCCTCTAGTAGGCTCTGATACAAAAAGCAATTCGGGTTCTAAAGTCAAAGCCCTTGCTATACATACTTTTTGCTGATTTCCTCCGCTTAGCCTTCTTGTATATTGGGTAGGCCCAGTACATCTAATATCAAGCTCTTTTATCATTTTTTCAGCCCACTCTCTTATAGCTTTATGATCTTGCATAAGGAAAAACTTCATGCCTAGAAAAGGTTTTAAAAATCTATTTTGTATCTGCATGCTAGTCATAGCAATGTTTAATTCTATAGAATTATCAAGGAGCAGACCTACGCCTCTTCTATCTTCCGATACAAAAGCTAGTTTGTTTTCAATTGATTCCCTAGGATCATTTAATTTTAGTTTTTTTCCTTTCATCACTACCTCTCCGGTAGCACTATATAACCCCATAACGCCATTTGCAATTCCTAACTTGCCCTGTCCCGCCAAACCGCCTATACCTAATATTTCGCCCTTCTTTATATCTAGATCAACATTTTTCACCACTTCACCAGGCATATTTACACATAGATTTCTTATTGTCATTAAAACTTCTTCATTTTCTTGACTTCTTTTTATTTTTCTTTCTATTCTCTCTATCTTTCTGCCTACCATCATCTGAGCAATTTTTGCAACAGTAGCATCTTCTTTTTTTATTTGGCCTACTTGTTCTCCATCTCTTAAAACTGTAATATTATCTGCCACATTTAATACTTCATCCAATCTGTGGGTTATGAATAATATTGCAATGCCTTTCTCAGCCAACTTTTTCATTGCATCCAGCAGTTTATCAGCTTCACTTTCAGCTAAAACCGCTGTGGGTTCATCAAATACTAATAACTTTATATTCTTTTTATCTATTTCTCTTGCTATCTCAACAAACTGCATATATCCAACAGGTAGACCGGCTATAGGCAACCAATCATCCACATTCATTCCCAGTTTCTCTAATGCATCTTGAGCATCCTTCCTCATAGCAGGAACGTCGAGAGATTTTAAAACCGGGCCTAAAATCTTGCTTATAGGATTATGTTTCGTCACTTCCCTATTGAGCTTAATGTTCTCTGTTATTGTAAAACCAGGAAGCAGCATAAATTCTTGGTGCACCATACCAATACCTAAATCCATAGCATCCTTTGGTGTTTTTATTTCAACAGTTTCACCTTCAAAGTTTATTTCTCCACTATAACCACCTGTATTATGTATTACCGGCATACCAAAAATAATATTCATCAATGTAGATTTTCCTGCTCCATTTTCACCGACTAAGGCATGGATCTCCCCTGCCTTTACTGCCATATTAACGCCTTTTAGAACTTTATTGCCAAAGTACTCTTTTTCAATATTTATGAGTTCGATAACATTATTCGCTTCCATAGAAGTCCTCCTTTTAGTAAATAACTTCAATCATTAAGTTAAGGTTGCCGGCAAACCGGCAACCTTATTAAGACGCATGATTTACTTCAGCTACTGTTAGAATGTAATATAGTCAGAAAGTACCAAAATAAAGTTATCTTTGTTATCATATCTGTCAAACTCTAAATCATAACCACCGGATGCTTCTTGATAACATTTCTTCAAAGCTTCTAAATCTACCTTTTCAGTAATTGTACCTTCTAAATATCCTTTTACATATTCAACTGCAGCAGCGGTAGACATCATGCTAAAGGGCACCGGCCAAGTTGAGAATCTACCTGTGCCGCCTTTTTCAGCAATCTTAGCTTTTATCTGTTCTACTAAATAGTCTACATCTTGCAGCGCTTCTCCCAAGTCATTGAAATAGTCGCTATAGCCTGCAACACGAACTATAAGATCCCTGTAGTTTTCCGGATATTTCTGTGCGTCTCTTAGAGTATCTGCATCTATAACATTAAACTGAATGTGATGTCCATCCAGTTTGAAATAAGTTCTAATAAGCTGTACCCACTTATCCATAGCTTCTTCACTATTGACCACACTAGGTGAAAACTTCTGATTGAGAAGAGTTCCTCCTGTCCTGACATGATCCATTTTTGAAGCAGACTTTATAACACCTGTAGGCCCTTTTCTATCTGTCCCCTGTACCGGCGAGATACCTTCTGATTGAGGCATGCCTGCCTTTCTTCCGTCAGGTGTGGCTCCCGTAACCTCTCCGAAATATACATGACAGGTAGTGGGAAGCATATCTATTCTATAAGTACCTCCGCACATGGTAGGTCTGCCATTTACTTCATTGTAGAAGGCATCAAAAGCTTTCTTCATTATTTCATCTACATAGTCGTCATCATTGCCATATCTGGGGGTTCTGTTGAGGAATAATTGTCGAATATCTTCTCTGCCTTCAAAATTATTATCCAGAATCTCTATCAATTCACCCATAGTAAGCTTCTTGTCATCAAATACATGCTTCTTAATAGAAGACAAGCTGTCAGTCAATGTGCCTATGCCTACTCCCTGTATATACCTGGTATTGTATCTGGCGCCACCCGCGTTATAATCTTTGCCTTTCTTTATGCAGTCATCGATTATTATGGAAAGGAAAGGACATGGCATTAAATCTGCATACAGCCTTTCAATAACGTTGTTTCCTCTGATTTTAATATCAATAAAATAATGTAATTGCTTTTTGAAAGCTTCGAAAAGTTCATCAAAGGTCTTAAATTCTCTTGGGTCTCCTGTTTCTATTCCTATTTTCTTCCCGGTTCTTGGGTCTATTCCATTGTGAAGCGTTATTTCAAGAACCTTCACCAAGTTAAAGTATCCCGTCAGTATATATGCTTCTTTCCCGAAGGCTCCTGTCTCAACACATCCGGAGGTACCGCCGCATCTTGCATCCTCAATGGATTTCCCTGCTCTCAACATCTCTTCTACAACCACATCTGCATTGAATATTGAAGGCTGTCCAAATCCTGTGGCTACAATTTTCAATGCTCTCTTTAAGAATTTATCCGGGTTCTTCTTGCTGAGCTGCACATTGGAACTAGGCTGAAGAATCCTCATCTCTTCTATTACATCTAATATCATATAGGTCATATCATTTACGCCATCAGAACCGTCTGCCGTCAAACCTCCAGTGTTTATATTGGCAAAATCCGTATAGGTACCGCTTTCTTTAAGGGTTATACCTACTTTAGGCGGCGCCGGTTGATTATTGAATTTAATCCAGAAAAGCTGTAGAAGTTCCTCAGCCTTTTCTTTTGTCAATGTACCATCTTCGAGTCCTTTCTTATAGAAAGGATATAGGTGTTGATCCAATCTGCCAGGATTGAATGAATCCCATGTATTTAGCTCAGTTATTACGCTCAGATGGACAAACCAATACATCTGAAGGGCTTCCCAAAAATTCCTGGGTGCATAAGCCGGTACATGATCACAAACTTCAGCAATCTGTAGCAACTCTTTCTTCCTGTTTTCGTCCTTTTCATTGGCTGACAGCACTCTTGCCTTTTCAGCATGCCTTTTGCCAAAGGTTATTACAGCATCGCAGCATATGGACATGGCCTTTAATTCTTCAAGTTTGTTATAAGCTTCCGGGTCGTTGAAAAAGTCCAGCTTTTTAATCTCTTCCTCTATTTCTTCCTTGAATTCTAAAAAGCCTTTTTGATATATTTTCCCGTCAGCAACAGTATGTCCAGGAGCCCTCTGCTCCATAAACTCTGTATATATTCCTGCTTCATAGCAGTCCTTCCACTCTTGAGTCATATTGTTTAAAATAAGGTCCCTTATGGCTCTGCCTTTCCAATAGGGTATTATCTGGTCCCTTTGGATTTGTTTTGTTTCTTCAGATACCTTAAAGAATACCTTCTCTCTTTTGTCAATTACATCGAAATCCTCAAGAGTGTGGCAGCATAGTTCTGGATAAGTAGGTGTAGCCTTGGGTTTGGGGCCTCTTTCTCCAACTATCAGTTCATTATCATTTATGCATATGGTCTTTTTTTCGCATAATTCCTTAAAGACCAAAGCTCGAAGCACCGGTATTGAAACTTTCCCTTGATACTTTCTATATGCCTCTGTGACAATTTGAGCTCTTTCAATAGACATGGTAGGCACTGCATCAAGACTCTGCTGTCTTAAGGTTCGCACTCTTTCATTCATAATACTAACCCCCTATCTTAACTTTAAATCCATATGTTGTAAGCTTTTCAGCTATCTCTTCCATTTTTTCTTGTGATGGAGCTTTAAGATCAGACAAACTGTATTCCTTATTTAGTCTCTTATATTTCTCTTTTGCTATATTGTGATAAGGAAGAATATTTACTTGCTCAATACCTCTTATCCCAGAGAGAAATCTTCCTATAGCTTCCAAGTTTTCAACATCATCATTTATCCCAGGGATTATAGGTATTCTGACGAAAATCCTCTTGCCTATCCTTACCAATTCTTTTAGATTGTCTAATATTATTTCGTTAGATCCGCCTACATACTTTTTATGCTTCGCATCCTCCATAAGCTTTAAATCATAAAGAAATAAATCTATATACTTGCTTAAATCTAATAATATGTCCTTTTTCACAAAACCACTGGTATCCACTGCTGTATGTATGCCTTTATTATTGCAGCTTATGAGCAACTCTCTAAGAAAATCCTGTTGCATAAAGGGTTCTCCGCCTGAGAAGGTTACTCCTCCGCCTGATTCTTCATAGAAAGGCATATCCTTTTCCACTTCTTTCATAACCTCTTTTGCATCCATATATTTTCCTGCCATCTCCATGGCTTCCGCATAGCAAACCTCTGCACATAGACCACAGCTATTGCATTTGCTCATATCGTATTTTGTTTTATTATCGCTTATCGTAATTGCTCCTGTAGAACAAACCTTAGCGCAATTGCCACAGCCTATACATCTGGCAGGAAATCTTATCAACTGGGGTTTAGGCAGTTGACTTTCTGGATTATGACACCATAGACATCTTAGTGGACATCCCTTCATAAATACCGTTGTCCTAATCCCTGGTCCGTCATGAATTGAATATTTCATTATATTAAATATACAGCCTTCCACTTTATCACCTCAATTCTAAATAATTGCAAATATTATACCAATTTCATCAATAACAAAAAGCAGTAAGTCTATAATTAAGAGGAGCCCTTGATTTTTCTCTGTAAGAATTGTTTAAAAGTAATGATGGAAGGTTTATATTTGATATAAAACTGTGCATTTCTATAGTTTTTTTCTATAGGTTATAAAAAAAGAGTACCACATTTGGTACTTTCGCCTTTTAATTATATATTTAAGTACTATTTTCGATACTTTTCATTTTTCATAGTATGGTTTTATCCCCAACCTTTTCATCTTGCCATGAAGAGTTTGTTTTGGTATCTTTAAAACTCTGGCAGCTTTCGCACAATTCCCTCCTGCTTCTTCAATAGCAGATATAATCAAAGACTTTTCATATTCAGCCACCGCACTCTTAAGCCCCATATCTTTTGGTATTTCCTTTACTATTTGTGTCACGTATGATGGACTTCGCCCAAATATATTATAGTTTTGCAGGTCTTTCAATGTAATGTAATCTCCATCTGCAAAATTCATGGCACTCTCTATAGTGTTTTCTAATTCTCTCACATTCCCAGGCCAATCATTGTCAAAGAATCTCTGCTGGACTTCCTTTGTCATGCCTTTTATGTTTTTACCCAATTTTTTATTAAAAACATCAATAAAATGATTTGCCAATAATGGTATGTCCTCTTTCCGCTCTCTAAGAGGCGGCACGTAGAGGTATACTACATTGATCCTATAGAATAAGTCTCTTCTTATCAGATTATCCTCAAGCAATATATTAGGATCAATATTGGTGGCAGCTATTATTCTTACATTTACTTCTTTTGTAGTAGAACTTCCTATCCTTCTTATAACACCATCCTGAATAACTCGAAGAAGTTTTGATTGGAGATCTAGATTCATTGAGTTTATCTCGTCTAAAAAAAGTGTCCCTCCATCAGCCAGTTCAAATAATCCCGGTCTGTCCTTCGCTCCTGTGAAGCTGCCCTGAACTGTTCCAAACAATATACTCTCCAGCAGGTTTTCCGGCAGTGCAGCACAATTTTGGGCTATGAATGGTTTGTCTCTTCTTCTGCTTAAATTGTGAATGGATTGGACTATGAGTTCCTTGCCAGTGCCTGTTTCTCCATATATGAATACAGGAGATCCGGTGTTTGCAATCTTGCATATCCTGTCTTTTAGCTCTATCATTGAACTGCTTTCCCCAACAATATCGTGAATAGTATATTGGGTGCCATTTGAATTTTTATTATTTTTACCCCGATTTCTTATATATAGTTCATTTTGCAGCATTAATATTTTCTCAGACAGCTCTCTCACATTTGTAAGGTCTTTAAATATTTCAAAAGCTCCTACCAGTTCACCATCTTCATATACAGGCACGGTAGTAGTTATTATTGAAACGCTTTTCCCTTTATAGTTGATATAATTCTGCACTTCATTTATTACAGGTTTTCCGGTGGTAATTACTTTATAAAATGTACTGGTGTTGCTATCTAAATGAGGAAAAGCTTCAAATAGATTTTTCCCTATAGCCTCATCAGGATCAAAACCCGTTATCTCCGTAGAAGCCGGCTTGTAAAAAACAATGGTAAAATCTTTATCCAAAATTATAATGCCTTCTTCTAACCATTCCATAATTAGATTCTTAACATTGTTTTGATCCATATTGAAGCCCCCTTTACATCTAACTGCTTTATCTATACTGACTAGCCAATTCTACATAATGCTGTGCTGAAACTGAAATGGCAACTTTTTCTTCATCAGTTAATTCTCTTACAATTCTTGCCGGCATCCCCATAACCATTGAGTTGGAAGGTATCTTTTTGTTTGGAGGCACTAAGGCTCCTGCTCCTATTATAACATTATCGCCTATTTCAGCTCCGTCCAATATTGTAGCCCCCATTCCAATGAGCACATTATTTCCTACTGTGCAAGCATGGATTATAGCTCCGTGACCTGCAGTAACATTATCCCCGATTATGGTAGGCTGATCACTATTAATATGGATGGTGCAGTTATCCTGTATATTGGTGTTCTCTCCTATGGTTATGTAATTTCCGTCACCTCTCACTACTGTGCCAAACCATATGCTGGAATTCTTATTGATCTTCACCCTGCCTATTACTGTAGCATTTTCTGCAATAAAGCAGCTTTCGTGGATATCTGGTTTATGTCCTTTATATTCTATGATCATATGTACCTCCTGTTATATATGTTTCTATTTAAAATATAGCATATATATTGATTTGCTCCAATATTAATTATTGAGCCAGCAGGGACGGTTCCAGCTGGCTCACTTCCAGACTCGGCTCAGGTTTAATAATTCTTGAATGTAACCCAATATGGACATAGGACTCATTAGCATCTGATAGAACAATACATAGAATACAAAGCCTAATTTGTTCTTTCGTATCCTAAGGTCAAGTTTTTGAAAAACGCTTTTTTGATAATTGTAAAGTATATTGTTCTGGAGTATGGATAGGGGAAGAACAAACAAAGTATAGGGCCCAACTATCCAAAACTTACCGAAGAAGGCTAAAACAAGACCAGGTATCCAACAAAAGGTGTATACAAAATCCAGATAGGGCATTATCAGGTTTATGCCTGTTGTGTATCTTACATATGTGATGGGCTGTTTCCAAGGTTTAATCAGTTTCAAAGCTTCTATCATACCCCGAGCCCATCTGCTTCTTTGCCTGGATAAATGCCTTAGAGTAACAGGTGCCTCTGTGAAAGCCACAGCCAATGGTTCAAAATATACCAATGAATTATTCTTAAGAAAACTCCATGTGAGTACAATATCCTCTCCTATGGCGTCAGGCCAACCGCCCAGTTCCTTGATCACTCTTGTCTCATACAACGAAAATGCTCCCTGGGCTACCAAGGTACCTTGATATAACCCTTGAAGTCTTTTTATGCTGGCTATACC
>JAAYMO010000147.1 GCA_012521375.1 Clostridiales bacterium | reverse complement strand
GGCCAGCTATTTTATGTCTACTACGCATAGGTGGTCTTGTTGTTATGCCTTTTTTTGCTGCCAGGAGTTTTAGGAAACTTTTAAAGATTTTTTCTTAAAAACTCTTGACTTTTATTAGCTGGTCTTCTAAAATAACGTATTTATCTGAAGAAAGGTAGTTTCTTTTTACCTTTCTTAATGTCTTTTTCCATATCGGCAAATTGTTTCATCATCTTTCTTGTTTGTTCAAAATTTTTGATAACTTTATTAACATCCTGAATAGTTGTTCCACTTCCAAGGGCTATTCTTCTCCTTCTACTTCCATTTAATATTGACGGATCCAATCTTTCTTTTTTGGTCATAGATCTAATAATTGCTTCTACTTTGACAATCTCCCGATCGTCTATTTCCATACCTTTTAATTTGCTTGCATTGATGCCAGGTAACATATCTACTAATTGACTCAATGGTCCAATCTTTTTCATTTGTTGTAATTGGTCGAGAAAATCTTCAAAGCTAAATTGTTGGCTCCTTATTTTCTTTTCTAATTCTTTTGCTTTTTTTTCATCTATTGCGGATTGGGCTTTTTCTATAAGAGTCAAAACATCTCCCATACCCAGTATTCTAGAAGCCATTCTATCAGGATAAAAAGGTTCCAAATCAGACATTTTTTCGCCCATACCAGCATACTTAATGGGTTTTCCTGTAACAGCTTTTATTGATAAAGCAGCTCCGCCCCTGGTATCTCCATCTAATTTTGTTAGTATTATACCATCAAGTCCTAGTTTTTCATTAAAACTTTGAGCCACATTTACAGCATCCTGGCCAGTCATTGAATCAACAACTAACAATATCTCTGTAGGTCTAATGTTCTCTTTTATATCAAGAAGTTCATCCATAAGTTCTTCATTTATATGAAGCCTTCCTGCAGTATCAATTATCAAAACATCGTTACCAGATTTATTTGCACTTTCTATAGCCGCCTTACATATATCCACTGGTTTGGTTTTATCACCAAGAGTAAAAACATCGACTTCTACCTGTTCTCCAACTACACTAAGTTGTTTAATAGCTGCTGGTCTATAAATGTCACAAGCTACAAGTAAGGGTTTCTTGCCTTGCTTTTTTAGGTTTAAAGCTAATTTGCCACAGGTTGTAGTTTTACCAGCACCTTGAAGCCCTACCATCATGATAATAGTGGGAGGTTTTGGTGAGAAAACAATCCGGCTTTGGGTGCTTCCCATAAGCTGAGTAAGCTCATCATTTACTATCTTAATAACCTGTTGTCCAGGTGTCAGGCTTTCCATTACTTCGTGGCCAACTGCTCTTTCAGTTACCCTTGAAATAAAATCCTTTACAACTTTAAAGTTTACATCAGCTTCCAATAACGCTAGTTTTACTTCTCTCATTGCTTCTTTAACATCTTTTTCGCTCAGTTTACCGCTGCCCCTCAATTTTCTTAAAGTATCCTGAAGCCTATTAGTTAAACCTTCAAAAGCCATATAATCTCCTCCCAGAAAAGCTTAATCAAGCTTTTCAATAAATATTTTAATCTTTTTAAGCTTATTCTTTATAACTTCAATGCTATCATGATCTTCCTTAATAATTTCATCCAGCATACGTATAATGTCAGATAATATAGTTCTATGCATTAAAAACTTTTCCACCAGCTTTAATCTATCTTCATATTCCTCCAATGTTGCTTCCGCTCTCTTTAAAGTATCGTACACGCCTTGTCTGCTTATGCCAATTTGTTCCGATATTTCACTTAATGATAAATCATCACCATAATACATCTCAACAATATATTTTTGCTTATCAGTTAGCAACTGTCCATAAAAATCAAACAATAGTGTTTTTTTTACTATATCCTCTATCATATTATACACTCCAAAATACCAATGTAAAGGTTTTTAACTTTACATTGGTATTTTAAATCAAATAGTATGCCATGTCAATAAAATTATTCAGAGAACAATGCATTTACAAAATCTTCTTCATTGAATTTTTGCAAATCATCAATCTTTTCCCCGACACCAACATACTTAACAGGAATATTTAATTCTGATTTAATAGCTATGACAATGCCTCCCTTTGCAGTTCCATCTAACTTTGTTAGCACAATTCCAGTAATATCGGCTGCTTCTTTAAAAACTTTTGCTTGGGTAATTGCATTTTGTCCTGTTGTTGCATCTAATACCAAATACACTTCTTTTTGGGCTTCGGCATATTCTCTATCTATTACCCTAAATACCTTCTTCAGTTCCTCCATCAGATTCTTCTTATTATGCAATCTACCAGCCGTATCACAAATGACTACATCCACCTTTCTTGATTTTGCTGCATTAATGGCATCATATATAATTGCTGCGGGATCTGAACCTTCTTGATGTTTTATTATGTCTACTCCTACTCTGTTACTCCAAATCTCTAGCTGATCTATAGCAGCAGCTCTGAAGGTATCGGCTGCAGCAATAAGAACTTTTTTGTCTAGCTTCTTATATATATTAGCTATCTTCCCAACAGAAGTTGTCTTTCCAACACCATTTACTCCTATAACAACTATTATTAAAGGATATTTATCCTCTAAATGCTCTTTTTTGTCAGACATTATATTCAAGATTTCCTCTTTTAGCACATCTATTACAGCATCAGGTTCATTTATTTTTTCTTCTTTTGCTTTATTTTTTACCCTGTCAATTAATTTCATTGTGGTTTCTACACCGACATCAGAAGTTATAAGTATTTCTTCCAATTCATCAAATAAATCATCATCGATAGATTTAAAACTACTTACTACAGAATTTAATCTTGCCATAATATTTTTTCTTGTTTTAAACAAGCCATTTTTAAGCTTTTTAAAAAAAGCGCCATTTGTTTCTATATTGTTATATTCTTCTATATTATTCTCTTCTTCAATTTCCTCATTTAATACTTTTTCTTTCTCTTCATCATCTTCATTTTCATCTTCTTTAGACTTTGAAGTTTCTATATTTACGTCTTCTAGCTTATTCTCGTTTTTCTTAAACATTTTTTTAAAAAAGTTTGACATAGCATTTCCTCCCATAATATTTAACTGACTTTATCTTCTAGCATAACTGACAACAATTTTGAAGTTCCTGTATCGTCCATAGTCACTCCATAGAGGCAATCTGCAGCTTCCATTGTTCCTTTTCTATGAGTTATAATTATGAATTGTGTAGAAAACTCATTCAAAAATGCTGCATATCGAGCCACATTTGCATCATCTAATGCAGAATCTATTTCATCCAATACACAAAATGGAGCAGGCTTCATTTTCAATATAGCAAACAAAAGGGCTATAGCTGTAAGGGCTCTTTCTCCACCAGATAACAACATTAAGTTTTGGAGTTTTTTACCAGGTGGCTTTGCTATTATTTCTATATCTGAATTCAGAGCATCATTATTATCTGTTAAAACTATTTGAGCTTCTCCTCCACCAAAAAGTTTTGCAAATACCTCATTAAAATTATCGTTTATCTTATTGAATTCTGCTATAAATTGTTTTTTCATACATCTTGTTATTTCATCTATTACCTTAACCAATGATTCTTTTGCTTTTACCATATCATCTAATTGGTTTTTCAAAAATTCATATCTATTATTGAGTTTCTCAAATTCTTCAACTGCATTTACATTTATTGTTCCTAAGCTTCTTATTTCTTCCTTCAACTCTTCACACCTTTTAGTGCTCCTGCTTATATTGAGATCCCCAATCTTTAAATCCAGCGCCTTTCTATAGCTCAATTCATAATTATCTAATAGCTTAAATTCCATATTTTCAATTTCCATCTCTAATTTAACTTTAGCCATATCTACCTTATGTATACTGTTTTGTATATTATTTAATTCCTGTTGCAGTAAATCAATCTTTTCTTCAATTTTTTCTAAATGCTTTATCTTGTTATTCTTTTCTTCTTCAATATCTTTTAATATTTGCCTTTTTTCACTTTGTTTTTCAATTATTTTCTCAATAATTTTCTTATTTTCATTGATCTTTTCATTTATCAAAATCAGTTGATTTTCAGATTCTTTAACTTCATTACGTATTCCCTTAATTTTTGTCTCTAGTCCATCCAGGCTTATATTGTTTCTTTCAATATTTTGCTCTACATATAATATTTGTTGTTTTAGTTGGGCTTCTTTGATTTTTAAGCTTGTTATATAATTATTATAATCTTTACTTTGCTCTTTTTGGGCTTTCAAATTATCCTGCATTTTTAAAATATTTTCTTCTACAGAAGCTATTTTACTTTTAATCTCTTCCAATTCTTTTTCCGTTGTAAAAATATTATCAACTATTCTATTCTTTTCAGCATTCAATTCTTCTAATTCTTTTTCATTTATGGATATCTTACTCCTTATCACTTCTAAATCATTATCTATCATTATATTTTTATTTTTTTTGTTGTTGATTTCTATTTCATAATTATGAAGGCTCTCAACGCAATGATTTATATCACTATCATACATAACTATTTTATCTTTTTGTATTTCAATGTTCCTGCTTAAACTATCTAATTCTTTCAGCAAAAGAGAATATTCCTTTTTAAGCTCTTTAATTTGACTCTTTCTTGTTATTATATTTGAAGCATAGGAACCCATACTACCTCCTGTTATAGCTCCTCCAGTGCTTATTAATTCGCCTTCTAAAGTAACAATTCTATATGAATAATTAGTAGCTTTAGCAAGTTTTATTGCATTTTTCATATTATCCACAATAATTATTCGCCCTAAGAGATGATATATGATATTTCTATATTCACTATCATAGCTTACCATATCCGCTGCAATTCCTAGTACTCCGGACATTTGATAATTCTTTATTTCATGTTGGTTCATTTTTTTAGCTTTAATTGATCTTATTGGAAGAAATGTTGCTCTGCCTAATTTATTTTTCTTTAAAAACTCAATAAGTAATCTCGCGTCTTCCTCATCATTGGTTATAATATTTTGTATAGACGATCCTAGAGCAACTTCTATAGCTACAGCATAATTTGAATCTACTGAAATAATCTCTCCTACTGCACCACGGAAACCAGAAACTTTTTTCTTAATATCCTGATGATTCATTAAAATAGTTTTTACTGTCTTATTATATCCCCCAAAATCTCTTTCCATTTCTTCTAATAGTTTTAACCTTGAAATAACATTATCTTTCTTGGATCTGGTCTCCATAAACCGCTCTTCCAACTTTTTTAATAATTCTTCCGCTATTTGTTTTTTATCCATTAATTCTTTTTTTCTTTCAATAATCTTTCTTATACCATTTTCAATATCGTCAATTTCTTCTTTATTCTTTTCAAGCAAAGATATTTTATTCTCATATTGGCCTGCAAGCAGTGCATTGTCTATATTAAGTTGACTGATCCTATTTTCTACATTGTTTTTAAGTGACATCAGACTATTTATGCTATTTTTTTTATCTGAGGCTTTATTGAGCAAATCAATATGATTCGCTTTCATTTCTTCAGTTTTGAGCTCTAATTCATCCATTGATGAAAACTTATTTTTATACTCATCTTCTTTAAATATAATCTCATCTGATAAATCTTTAGCTTGTCCCTTATACAATTCTAGTGCTTTAAAATCTTCCTCCAAAGCAGAAAGAATTTTTTCTTTCTGCAGCCCTATACTTTCTTCTTCTTTGCTAAGCTTGTCTAAGGTCAGCTTTAAAAACGATGCTTTTTCTTCAAGAAGCCTTCCTTCACCTTCTAATTTTTCTTTTTGATTAATATAACTATGTATTTCATTATTAATTGCTTGAATTTTTTCTTCCAATTCTTTTACTATTGATTTTTGCTTGGATCTATCAAGGTTGTTTTTTTCAATACCAGATTCTTTTTCAATTAGGAGATTTTCTAGTTCTTCAAGTTTAACGATAACATCACTAAGTCTTTCTTTATTCTTTTCTATGTTATTTATTATCAGATTAACCTCAAGAATTTTAAGTTCTTCCATCATTTTTAAATATTTTTTTGCCATATCTGCTTGTTGCTCTAAAGGTATTAATTGATTATTGATTTCGTTTATAATGTCTCCCAATCTCTCAATGTTTTTTTCTGTTTGTTCAAGTTTTTTTTCTGATTCAGCCTTTCTATGTTTATATTTTGTTATTCCTGCTGCTTCCTCAAAAATTATTCTTCTCCCATCAGATTTATTATTCAAAATTTCATCAATTCGCCCTTGCCCAATGATAGAATATCCTTCTTTCCCCATTCCTGTATCCATAAGCATTTCAACAATATCTTTAAGTCTGCATTGTGTTCTATTTATGTAATACTCACTTTCACCGGAACGATACATCCTTCTGGTTATACTTATTTCATTAAAATCCATATCAATAACCCTGTCAGTATTATCTAATACTAAAGTAACTTCTGCAAAACCAGAGGCTTTTTTCTTATCACTACCAGCAAAAATAACATCCTCCATTTTATTTCCTCTAAGAATCTTTACGCTTTGTTCACCAATTACCCATCTAATTGCATCTGCAATGTTACTTTTACCACTACCATTTGGGCCTACTATTGCATTTATCGCATTTGTAAATTTTATAAGGGTTTTGTCTGGAAAGGATTTAAACCCTATTATCTCTAACTCTTTGAGAAACATATAAACACTCCTAAATATGTAAATTCTATAATGCAATATTTTAATTCTAACATATGTTTAGTAAGTTGAAAAGCTAAAGCCTGCTGCTTAGCAGCAGGCTTTAGCTTTTCATATCTATTATTATCTTGGTTCTATAATGAATTTTATAGCCGTCCTATCTTCACCGTCAATTTGTATCTCAGAAAAGGCAGGTATAACAACAAGATCAATACCATTTGGCGCTACAAACCCTCTAGTAATAGCTATAGCCTTAACTGCTTGATTTACAGCTCCAGCTCCTACAGCTTGAACCTCAGCTGTGGATCTTTCTCTCAATACCGCCGCTAAAGCACCTGCAACCGATTTAGGCTGTGATTGAGCTGATACTTTTAGTACTTCCATAATATAATACCCCCTGAATACATTATAGATATATTATAACTAATAAGATATTCTATATATGGTTTATAATTCCTTCTAAAATTGCTTCGTCAAAAAAAGTATTTTTAGACATTTTTATTGATTTTTCATCATTCTTTATGATTATAGAACCTAAATCAATTGTACTATCTTCTATAAAACAAATATTTGAATCATTACTATATTTCGCCTTTATAAATTTATAATTTGATTTATGTTGACCTATAACTGAAGAAAAATCTTTTGGATTAGCCATTATTTTTATTTCTTTATTATCCTCATAAATTTTTTTTAACGCATAAATTATCATATCTTTATATATATCTGTTTCTACAAGCTGTCTCATAGAAGGATGATAGGGACCAGCAACAACACTTTCTCCCATTCGCATTTCTTCAGTAGGCTGAAGGCCAATCCTTATAACTTTTATTCCGGATTTTTCTAACATTAATAGCATCTTTTTTGATATTTTAACAGCCTGTTCAATGGATAAAGGTTTGTAGGTACCATATCTATACATTTTTTCCAAATAAGTATCTTTTATCACCAACACAGGATAAATTCTAGCTATATGAGGCTTCAGTTCTACTATTTTCTTAGCAGTTTCCAACGCTTTTTCCTCATTATCTTTAGGAAGTCCCACCATCAGCTGAGCACCAACAATAAAGCCTTCCTGTTTCAATAATTTAATAGCTTCTTCTACATCTTCAGGGCTATGGCCTCTATTGGCAGCTGACAATACATCTTTATCCATTGATTGTATGCCAAGTTCAACTATCTTCACATTATATTTTTTTAAATTTTCTACAATTATATTATTTATATAATCGGGTCTGGTAGACAGCCTTATGTAATCTATTTGTCCTCTATAAAGATATTCATTGGCTAAAGCTAATAAGCTGTTTTGTTCATCCATTGGGATTCCAGTAAAGCTTCCTCCAAAGAAAGCAATTTCCACATTTGCCTGTTTATCTTTTATTGTTCTTAAGTACTTTTCAATTATAAGTTTTGCATCTTCAGCAGTCACATTGTTAACCTGACCAGTAATTCTCTTCTGATTGCAGAAGATGCAATCATGTGGACATCCTCTATGAGGTACAAAAATTGGTATAATATAATGCTTCTTACTCATTGATAACACCCATAGCAGTAATAGCATCTTTTGCAGCTGATTGTTGTGCATCTTTCTTGCTTTTTCCCGTTCCTGATCCGATCAATGTATCATTCAAGTATACTGCCATATTAAATTCTTTTGAATGGTCAGGACCTTTTTCTGATATTAGTTTATATTCAACTTTTCCCATATTATATTTTTGAACATGCTCCTGAAGATAAGATTTATAATCGTTAAAAATTCTATTTTTTATGGATGATTCAATCTTTTCCTCCATAAAGCCCAGAACAAATTTCTTAGCCTCATCCAATCCTCCATCTAAAAATATTGCTGCAATCAATGCCTCTACAGCATCTGCCAATATAGACACCCTTTTCCTTCCGCCTGTGTTTTCTTCTCCTTTGCTGAGATAAAGATATTCTCCAATCCTTATTTTTTTTGCAGTAGCATATAGTGATTTTTCACACACTATATTAGCTCTTATCCTTGTCATCTGCCCTTCCGAAGTATTTTTAAGCTTATTGTATAAATGAAGACTGATTATCATAGAAAGTATCGAATCTCCTAAAAATTCTAACCTTTCATTATAAGGATGTGAAGTATCATGTCCATGGGCATAGGAGCTGTGGGTAAGAGCAATATTTAGCAATTGCTTATCCGTAAAGGCATAATTTATTATCTCTTCAAATTCTTGAAGTGACTTTAGACGTTTATCATCCATTATATTTCATTTGTTCCTTTCCCTGTATAATATATAATCCGACTATAGTATAATCATTTATTTATATTTTTTCAATATGATTGATGCATTATGTCCGCCAAAGCCAAAAGAATTAGACATAGCATATTTTACTTCGGCACTTCTTGCTTTATTGGGCACATAATCCAAATCACAGTTTTCATCCACCGACTCATAATTGATAGTAGGAGGAATTACACATTCATTTATAGTCATCAGGCATGCTATGGCTTCTATCCCGCCAGCAGCACCTAGAAGATGGCCAGTCATTGATTTTGTTGAACTTATCCTTACTTTATAGGCATAATCTTCCATAAGCTTTTTAATTGCTTGGGTTTCAAATCTATCGTTTAGTTCGGTTGAAGTACCGTGTGCATTTATATAGTCAATTTCTTTTGGGTTTATCCCTGCATCTTCAACTGCTTTTCTCATAGCCCTGTAGGCACCTTCTCCTTCTGGCGCTGGCGCAGTTATATGGTAAGCATCCGCTGTTGAACCATAACCAACTATTTCACCATATATTTTCGCATTCCTCTTTAAAGCATGTTCTAAATCTTCTAAAACAAGAATTCCAGCACCTTCCCCCATAACAAATCCATCTCTAT
>JAAYMO010000013.1 GCA_012521375.1 Clostridiales bacterium | reverse complement strand
TCGGTTTTAACAGAATCAAAGTCAAAAAATGCATCACAGTGTAAAGTGGCAAAGCCTCCTGAATATGTTCTCTTAGGTGAAATATTGCTATAGGCATACCCTACTATCTCATCTCCGTCTTTGGCTATAATGGTAAAGTTAGCTTTTGCACTCTTAACAGAAGGAATGACTCTTGTTTCAAAACACATATTATCAAAAAATTCCGGATGTATGTATGCTTTAGATTTCTGATAAGCCATCAGTTCATTGCACAAATCTTTTATGCAGTTAATATCTTCATCGGAAATAACTTCATAATGTATACTCATTCAGACCACCCTTTCAAATAGATATATAAAATATATTTGATAGAAGGATCAAGTTTGATATTATTATATCAGCAGGAGTTATTGTGACAAGTATGCATTATTTTCTGATTAAGTAAGAAAAATCTGAGTATTGGAGTGATCTGGTTGAGTAACCATGAGTTATATAAGAACAAGTATGACGGCTGTCCCTTAACTTATGCTTTGAATCTGATCGGTGGAAAATGGAAGCTACCTATTATCTGGGCATTAAATAAGAATGGAATATTGAGATACAACTAATTAAAAAGAAATATCGAAGGAATAACAAATATGGTGCTGACTCAATCCCTTAAAGAATTGGAATCGGATGGAATAGTCAATCGCAAGCAATATATGGAGATACCGCCGCGGGTTGAATATTCTCTCACAGACAGTGGCAAAGAACTTATTCCGGCGCTGAAAGCACTAGCTAATTGGGGTAAAAAGATGAGGAATGAACTTACACAATAAATATAAATATACTAACTCTTATTTTTCATATATAATACGATTATCGATGATATGCTATAAATATTAGATAATAAATATTAGATATTTAGCCAGATACGTTGGTATTATAGAAAAGACATTATTACTTCTCTCTCTAAATACTCAATACTACTACAGATACTAAGTATTTGGCTTTTATACTCCTCTTTGTTAATTATCCCATTCTTTAAGTCTTTTGGAGTAATGCTATTTATATTCTCCCTAATCAAGCGAATATAATAATCCACAGATTTTATTCCATTTAAGTATTTATCGCAAAACATAAAAACTATATCAATGTTGCTAAATAAACCAAATTCCCCGTCCAAATAGATATAACTGAGTTTGCTATCTTCTTTATAAATATTTTTAAGCCCTTTTATCCTGTCAATACATTTATTAAATTCAATAATCTCACTGTAACATATTTTTTCCACAATACACACCTCCTTGATTAACAAATTTATCAAGTTCACCTTCATTATAGACGTGTTTGTAAATACTGTCAATTTTGGTGCGCCCTCCCTTCAATTGTGTATGTGGCGTTATTCAAAAAATAAAAATATCAATGCTCTACTCTTTTAAGCATTGATATTACATACTCTTTATGGCGGAGAGAGAGGGATTCGAACCCTCGGTACCCGTTTTGTAGGTACACACGATTTCCAGTCGTGCGCCTTCGACCAACTCAGCCATCTCTCCACTTTGTTGCTCGCACTATGTTATTATACTAAAAAAATTAACAAATGACAACATGAAAATTTATCAAAGTGTCAAATACATTTCATATTGGGCTATTTTTTCTTTTTCAAATCCTAATTTTTTATAGAAACCATATAAAGTATGATTGTTTGGAAAACTTGTTCCAAGCTTTGTCAGATTCAACATTTCTATTGCATTACTAAGAAGAGCAGATCCAATTCTCTGTCCTCTATATTTTTTGTCAACCCAAATCAAATTTATTCTTCCGTATTCATTGATGCTAAGTATACCAACTAATCTACCGTTTTCAAAGGTACCATAATTATACTGACCTTCTGATTTTTCTATATAAGTAAAATCATTCTGCCAGTTTATATGCACATCTCCCATGAGATCTCTGGCTTTTTCCAGTTCACTAAACTCGATAGGCTTGATTTCATAGCCGTTTTTATTATATAACCCCTTCAGTTTGCTAAAATCCTCTAATCGGAAGTATTGTAATTCATAGACTTTTTCATAGCCATGTTTTTTGTAGAAATTTAATGCTCTATCATTACCTATTATATTTTCCAACATCATTTGGCTGCAACCTTCACTTATGGCCTTTTCTTTATGAAGATAAAACAGCTCATCAGCGATTCCTTTTCCTCTATAATCTGGAACAATACAAAAAGCACCGCATCTCATAGTTTTTATCCCCTGATAGTCTTTTATACCGCCTAAAACAAGTCCTATAGGTCTCTTGTTTTCTATGGCAATAAAAGAATGCTTCAATTCATTGCCTTCAGGACCAAAAAAACTTTTTCTAAAGGCTTCTAAAGGCAAGTCAAACTTAACAATATAATCTGAAAATCCTTCATTAAAACATTGATAAATCAGTTCAAAATCCACATCACAACAATTTTTATAGACCATAATAATCACCTCCCATTCTTTAAGAATGAGGTTGCTCATTGTTCCCCCACTCATACTTTTTTTAAATTATATCACAACTAATTATCATCAAAAAGAAAAAATAGAAAAAGCAGGCTTATTTGCCTGCATCTGCATTTAGTTATTGCTTTCTGTCAGTTTAACCTCAACGGTCTTATATCTGTTCAATTCACCATAGGCTTCTACCTTTATCACATCTCCTACTTTTTTGCTTTGAATTATTTTTTGTAGTTGTTCTATGGTAGTTACCCTCTCTCCATCAATTTTTGTGATTATATCACCTCTAACCAGGCCTGCCTTATCTGCTCCGCTTCCATCTATTACTTGCCTGATCAAAACTCCCTGAGGTACATCATACTGTTTTGCTGTCTTCTCATCTATAGTCTGTCCCGTAATTCCCATATAAGGCCTTGAAACCTTTTTATTTTGTATAAGCTGCTCTATAATTGGCTTAGCTTCATTTATTGGTATAGCAAATCCCATGCCTTCTACCTTGCTTTCTACAAGCTTCAATGTGTTTATGCCTATAACTTTTCCTTCGGAATTCACCAAAGCTCCTCCGCTGTTGCCTGGGTTTATTGCCGCATCTGTTTGTATCAGCTTCATGGATCTGTTCCCAACAAACAATTCTCTATTTAAACCACTTATAATCCCTGCTGTCACAGAACCTGCATAATCTGTACCCATTGGGCTTCCTATAGCAACTGCAAGTTCTCCTACTTCCAGGGTAGATGAATCTCCCAGTTCAGCATAGGGAGGTAGATTTTTTTCTTCCACTTTTATAACCGCCAAATCTGTCTGAACATCTCTTCCCACTACTTTGGCAGGCAGTTCTCTGCCATCATGAAGAATTACTGTTATATTATTGGATCCATCAATTACATGGTTATTGGTTACTATATGACCTTGGCTATCGATAATAATACCTGAACCATTTCCTTCGCTTTCATAGACAAAGCCAAAAAAGTCCTGAACACTTTTCTTTATCCTGATAGCCACTATGGAAGGAGATACTTTTTTAGCTATAGGAACCACAGGCGACACAGTCTTGTCTATAATATAATTATATTGATTTTCCTGGCTTGCATAGACTGTATTTTCCTCATTCATTCCTTCTATTATATTATCAGCTATAAACCCGAAAGCAGAGCCGAAAGCTAATCCTATGGCTAGTGTTATGGCTATAGCAGCCTTGCCCCACCTCTTAGGCTTTTTCTCGATTACTTCTGTATAGAATACCGGCTTATTATACTCTAAATTCTCCTGGTCCTTATCTGTACTTCCATACGCCCTTTCATTTGTTTCCATAACTTCTATATTATCTCCAGGTACTTCATCCATAAAGTCTCTCCTGATATCATCATCCATCACAAATCCCTCCTTGGTTATACTACATTCTATTCTAAAATAGAAATTTTAATAAATTATGAATAAAATGTTAATTATTTTGCTTTTTCAATAGTAAAAGAAAATCTAATGGCATCACCAAGATTGTCTGCCCATATCACCTCTTCCTGGAGGATAATCATTTCTTTCACTATAGATAAACCAAGTCCAAATCCAGATTTGTATACTCCCCTGGTTTCGTCACCTTTATGGAAGCGCTCCCATATATTTTTTAGTTTGTTGTCATCAATATCAGAACATGTATTTGTAATATCTACTATCACTTTATTCTTCTCTTCCCGAGTCTCAAGTACTATATATCCATTTTGTTCAGTGAATTTAACCGCATTATCCAATAGATTGGTTACTATCCTCTCCATCATTGTTTTATCCGCTTTTACCATAGCAGTATCATCGAAAAACTTTAGCATTACATCGATATTCTTTTTTGTTATATCCTTTTCAAAATTTATTAGCTTTCTCCTAATCAGTTCATTTATATCGAAATCAGTCTTATTTACCTCCACTTTACCTTGCTGAATATTGGTCAACTCCAGCAGCCCATTGGTCATCTTTATAAGCCTCTGACATTCGTCCATAACTATGCCCAGATAATGCTCTTGCTTTTCTGGAGGAATGGTCCCATCCATTATACCCCCTACAAACCCTTTTATAGAGGTCATAGGGGATCTTAAATCGTGAGAAATATTAGCTATAAAGTTACGCCTGTTTTCTTCAATCTTTTCCAGGGATTCGGCCATATCATTAAAGCTTTTGGCCAATTCTTCAATTTCATCTCCGGTTTTTATTTCTAACCTCTTTTGAAATTCTCCTCCTGATATGATTTTTGCAGCTTTACTTATTTCACTCAAAGGCACAGATATACGCTTTATCTGAAAGTATAGAATACCATAGGCCAAAAGGCCTGAAAAAACAATAGCAAGTACAGTCATTCTATATATATCTTTAAAGGTCTTTTCAATACCAGGCATAGATGCATGTACCAAAACAGCTCCTTCAAATACATTGTTATAAAAAATAGGATAACCTACCGTCATCACAGGCTCTTTAAACTTGCCTCCAAAGCTTCCTGTCTCTATTATATTTCTTCCTCTATACAGAACTCCTAATTTTTCCTTGTCTACTGTCTGACCAAGATACTGCTCTTCCTTGGTTCCAGATACTCCGAAAATGATTCCATCTCTATCTATGATCCATATCCTAGCATCAAGAAATTTATCAAGTATTCTTAAATCCTGATTTAGTGTCTCTCTATCCAGTCTGCCTGCATACAACCCTATTGCAATTTCTTGTGTAATCTTTTGCCCGTACTCTAAAAGTAAATCCTTTTTGCTATCTACAAAATATTGGGAAAAAAGCTTCATAAGTACCAAAGCTAAGATACCAAATCCCAGTATGATTGTTATGCCATATGTGATAAAAAGCCTTCTAAATATGCTTTTTTTCATCGTTTCACCTCGAATTTGTAACCTACACCCCATACGGTCTTTATTTCCCATCTCCCCATATCATCGTGAAGCTTCTCCCTCAACCTTTTTATATGGACATCTACAGTCCTTGAATCTCCTATATAGTCGTAATCCCATACCTTCTCTAACAGTTGCTCTCTGGTAAAAACCTGATTTGGCCTGGAAGCGAGAAAGTACAGAAGCTCCAATTCTTTTGGGGGCAGTTCCAATCTGTTTCCCTGAAATGTTACCGTATATTCGTTTTTATCAATAGTTAGACCAGGGAATACCAACTTCTCTTCCTTTATCCCTTCATTGATTTGGGTTCTTCTTAAAACCGCTTTAATTCTTGCCAAAAGTTCTTTAGGGTCAAAGGGCTTTACAATATAATCATCGGCTCCCAATTCCAGACCCAATACTTTATCTATTACCTCACCTCTGGCTGTCAACATTATTATAGGAATATTTCCTGTTTTTCTGATCTGCTTACATACTTCATATCCATCCATATAAGGTATCATTATATCTAATATCACCAAATCCGGAGTCCATTGATAGAAAATATCCAGTGCTTTTTTGCCGTCATATGCAATTTTCACATCAAACATTTCTTTCTCAAGATATAGCCTAATAAGCTCTGCTATATTTTGGTCATCGTCTACCACAAGAATCTTATATTTCATACAACACACCTTCTCCGTCATTAATTTTACAATTATCTGCTTAACTGAATGATACAGCAAATTTTTTGAATAATCAATAAAGCCTCTGAAAGAGAAAAAGTTAGCAGTAAAAAGATTGAAAAACCTGACTTGTCCTTATGGCCTATTGTAAATTCAAATGATTCATAATTGGCCATAATAAAATTTGATTTATTATTTTATGGTAAATTATAATATAAAAAAAAGTTTATTGGATTGGGGTTAAAAGATGATAAAGATTTATGTTGACTTGGATCATAATATCCCCAGATATGTGTGTACAAGCTGTAGTTCCTGTGATAGTTTAATAGGCAAAAGCTTTTGTAAGGTAAAAAACAGGGGATGCTGTTGGTATTTTCCTAAATTCACCCTCATAGATATCCAAAGGATGACTAAAACACCAGAAGGTCTACAAACTCTCAATAGGATTATAAGCAGTCCACATACCCAAATCTATAATTACTTCATTCATGCTAAAGGTTTTTTTGATGAATCCGAATATAAAAAGTATATAGACGGCAATATGCTGCCTGAAGTTGATTATTTAGAAGACTACACCATTTTTTTCAGAAGCTGTCCTTTCGTGGAATCAGGCAAAGGATGCACTTTGCCTCCTAGACATAGAACCTTTGTATGTAATTTTTTTCTATGCAAGGAAATATCTGAAATAGCAGAATCCCATAAATTATTCCAGATATATAAAGAGGAAAGTATCAGATATTCAAGATGGATTGACTGGGAAAATGAAAACTTAAGACATTTTTTTTCCCAGAAAAAACTAACACTTCAGAGCAATTTTCAAGAGGTCATTGAAGAACTTAAGGAATTAGAGCTATCCCAATATGAATTCCCCTGTTTTGAACCAATAATTCTGGATGAATCATGGTATAGAGGTTCATAAAGAAAGCAAAAGTTGGCTGGGTCTTATATGATAAAATCCAGCCAACTTATAAAACAGACTCTAATTCAACACAAATATTTAAATCAACCAAACTAAGTTTACCTCATTCCTTTTTTATAACATACAATTCTTTAACTACCTGACAAACTCTAAACCATTTAACTTACTAACCAATTTTCACTAGCTCTAATAAGCTAACCTATTCAACTATATAATTTACACCAGAAATTTTACAAATTTTCACATTGGTTGAATTAGAGTCTGCAGGAAAGATGATCTTCATCTTTCTTACCTATATTATATCACATAGAAGGCAAAAAATATACATAAATTTTCAGAAAATTTAATTATTTTTACCCATAATTTTGTAGCCAATAACTAAATAATATATGTATAAACTTGTAATTAAATATATACATTGAAACAAAAAATGACATATTATACAACAAAATTATAGGGAATAGTCGTCTTCTATCTCAAAATGATACATGGGCAAAAATTATTTCCCTTAATTTTATTTCAATTTCAATGATTATTTCAATTAACTAAAAAATCTCAATTTGATACAACAGTATCAAATTGAGATTTTTTATTAACCCTTTACGAAGTTATCCCTAAATCTTTTATTTTAATTAATCTTAGACAAAGCTTCAAGAAAAGCATCTATATCTTCTTTATAAACGTATCCCATAGTTCCAACCCTAAATACATCATCAGCAATTGGTGGCAATCCAGCATTTACTATAATACCTTGCTCTGCTAAACCTTTGACAATGTCTTTAGCTTTACCTGGAGCATAAACTGCAGTTAATGTTCTAGAAGCATATTTGTCATCTTTAGGAAATATGTCATATCCAAGTTTCCTTATTCCTTCAATTACTTGTTGTGAATTCTCCATATGTCTCTTATATACATTATCCAATCCTTCTTCAAAGATTATATTAAGAGCTTCTTCTACAGCAAACATATTATAAACTGCAGGTGTATTGGGAGTTTGGTTGATTTCTTGGAATTTTCTTGATTTATTTAGGTCAAAATAAAATTTTGGAAGATTTGAGCTTTCAGTTGCCTTCCATGCTTTATCGCTTAAAGATATAAAAGCCAATCCTGCCGGTGCCATAAGTGCTTTCTGAGAACTAGACAAAACAATATCTATGTTCCATTCATCCATTCTTATTTCAAGGCCGCCAGCACCACTTACAGAATCTGTTATTAATAAAGTATCGCTTCCTTCCAATGCCTTTCCAAATGCCTTTAGGTCATTGGTAACTCCTGTAGAGCTTTCATTGTGCACTACAAATAATCCTTTTGTGTTTTCAGTTACATGCTCCATTACTTTATCTACATCTGCAGCCTCACCTAAGTCGACTTCAACTCTAATAACTTTTAGTTTATGAGCTTCAGCCATAGATGCAAATTGTTCACTAAAAGTTCCTAATACTGGTACTACTACCTCATCACCAACGGAGAAACAGTTTTGTAGTGCAGCCTCCATAGCTCCCGTCCCTGAAGATGTCAATATAAACACTTCATTTTGTGTTCTAAAAATCTTTTTTAAGCCCTCTCTTATTCTCTGATGCATATCGCAATATTCCTTTGATCTATGAGATATGGATTTTCTATTCATTGCCTGTAGAACTCTTTCAGGCACAGTCGTTGGACCAACCATCAATAATACTTCTTTTTTCATATTCTAACCCCCTGTTTTTACTATTGTTAAATATATATTTAATCATGTTAAATTTATTATATGCTTTTTTTGTTTTTTTATCAAGCATTTTTTTCCGAAATACAAAAAATAATCATGCAAAAAAAACAATAGCCGAATTAACATAAGTAATTCGACTATTTTATAGGAAAGGAGTTATGAAAAAGTTTGCTTAATTAAATCTATATAAAAGGCATAACCTTATTTTTGAAAAACTCTCTCGCAGTTTCGGGCACAACATTATATTTGTCCCCATCAATTGAAACGGTTATCCCTGGATTTTGACATTGTTTTGCGCAAAATGTTGCACTGAATTCAACTTTATCATGTAAAGAATTTTCTTCGATCATCTTTTGAAATACCTGAATTACATTATATGAGCCTTTCAAGTGACAAGAGCTGCCGATACATACATTTAACTTCATCCCTTTAACCCTCCTGTTTTTCTGAAGAATATTCTACATGAAGCAACTCATGTACTTTACCTTTCAAGATACCGTTATACAAAGACATCATCAGTGGGTTTTCTTCAGAACGCCTTGTACTGCAAAGCTTATCAGCCGTATATAAGCCCTTACCTCTTTTCGCCTTATCTTCATATGCTGCAAAGGGCTGTCCTGCACCATTTATGCATCCACCAGGACAAGCCATAACTTCAACAAAATCATAATGTTCTCCTGATTTGATCCTTTCAATCAGATCTCTTGCATTCCTCAATCCGCTGACAATAGCAATTTTTACTTCTCTTTCACCAAACATTATGGTGGTTTCCTTTACACCTTTCATTCCCCGGACGCCTTTATAGGCAATAGACATAAGCCCGGTTCTTGACTTGTCCGAAGCGATGCGGCGCAAAACTGCTTCTGTTACACCGCCGGTAACCCCAAATATGACACCAGCACCTGTCATTGTGCCAAAAGGCATGTCAATTGCTTCTGGTTCTAGTTCGCTGAATACGATACCTGATTCTTTGATCATCTGTATAAGTTCCTGGGTTGTGATTACAAAGTCTACATTGGGAATTCCGTCAACTTTAAACTCCTCCCGGGCAGCTTCGTACTTTTTAGCAGTGCAAGGCATAATGGCAACATGGACTACCTTTCTTGATGAAGTCTTGCTTTCTTCCTTTATTATGCTAGCAAACATTTGCATGGGTGAACGACAAGTTGAAACATGGGGGAGGAGCTCAGGATAGTTTTTTTCGCAATAGTTCACCCATGCAGGACAACAAGATGTAAATAATGGCATATCGTGATTTTCTTCTTCCAACCTCTCCAAAAACTCATTGGATTCTTCCAAAACCGTCAAATCCGCACTGGTAGAAGTATCATAGATTTCATCAAATCCCATACGGCGAAGGGCTGCAACAATTTTGCCCATAGCATTTTCACCTTCAGGAATACCCAATTCTTTGCCTAAGCCTACTCTTACAGCAGGAGCAATCTGGGCTATAGCCTTTGTACCTTTGTCATCTAAAGCTTTCCATACTTCTTCAGTATCATTTTTAACCACGATAGCTCCTGTAGGACATACAGCTGCACATTGACCGCATCCAACACAGGGTGATTGACCTATCGGCCCGTCAAAAGCAGTGCTGATTTTCATCTTTGAACCTCTATGGGCAAAATCAATAGCTCCTACATTTTGAACTTCATCGCACATTCTCACACAGTCACCGCAGAGTATGCATTTGCTTGCATCCCTAGTAATGCATACTGATGAATTGTCCACATCAGGCTCTGCTGCCGTATTAGGAAAGCGTATATCTTGTATATTAAACCTCATTGCCAGATCCTGCAGCTTGCATTTACCGTTATTATCGCAAGTTGTACAATCACGGCAATGGTTGGCAAGAAGCAGTTCCAATATGTTCTTTCTATACTTGCGCAGCCTTTCGGTATTGGTCCTAATATCCATGCCTTCTTTAGGAGGAGTAGAACATGCAGCCTCCAATCCCCCATTTTGGGTCTCTACCATACACATGCGGCATGCGCCATAAACCGATAATTCTGAATGGTAGCAGAATGTAGGTAACTTTATTCCCACCTTACGAATCAACTCAAGAAGATTTTTCTCTCCATTTATTTCAACAGGTATACCATCTATTATCATATATTCTTTGTTTTCCATATTCTAAACCTCCTTGATTGCATGGAATGGACAACTTTCTACACAAGCTCCACACTTAATACATTTAGATTGATCGATGCTGAAAGGTTCTTTAACTTTGCCCCTTATAGCTGATACGGGACAAGCTTTAGAGCACTTTGAACAACCTTTGCATAAAGCAGTATCGATTTCTATCCTTTTAAGCTTCTGACAGCTCCCTGCGGGGCATCTTTTTTCATAGATATGTGCTTCGTATTCTTCTCGGAAACTTCTGATGGTGCTCACCACTGGAAAAGGTGCAGTTTTTCCAAGACCGCATAGGGCTGTAGCTGAAACAGTATCAGCAAGCTCTAAAAGCAGCTCAATGTCTCCATCTTTTCCTTTGCCTTCAACGATATTTTCTAATATAGCCAACATTCTCTTGGTACCTTCACGGCAGGGAACACATTTACCGCAGGATTCATTTTGAGTAAACTTCATGAAAAAGCGGGCCACTTCTACCATACAGGTCTTATCATCCATAACAACCAGGCCTCCGGAACCTATCATTGCTCCAGCTTTTTTCAGAGAGTCAAAGTCCAAAGGCAAATCCAAATGTTCCTTTGTCAAGCATCCTCCAGAGGGACCTCCAATTTGGACTGCCTTAAACTCTCCGTCGCCTCTCATGCCTCCCCCCACCTCGAATATCACCTCACCGATAGTTGTACCCATCGGCACCTCAATCAATCCTGTGTTTTGAATATTTCCCGTTAGGGCAAAGGCTTTTGTTCCTGGGCTGGTCTCTGGACCAATAGATTTAAACCACTGGGCTCCTTTGCCAATGATCAATGGTACATTAGCAAAAGTTTCAACATTATTTAGAACCGTAGGTTTACCGAATAGCCCTTGTTCCACTGTCCTTGGCGGCTTTACTCTGGGCATACCTCTATTACCTTCAATTGAAGCAGTTAGAGCACTTCCTTCACCACAGACGAAAGCTCCCGCGCCACAATTTATGTGCAAATGAAAATTGAAACCTGTGCCGAGAATATTATCTCCCAATAATCCATACTCTGTAGCTTGTTCAATAGCCTTCTCCAATCTATCTACAGCCATAGGGTATTCTGCACGAACATATATGTATCCTTGGGAGGCACCGCATGCCAAGCCTGCAATCATCATGCCTTCTAACATTCTATGGGGGTCGCCTTCCATAATGCTTCTATCCATAAAGGCCCCTGGATCTCCTTCATCACCGTTGCAAACAATATATTTCTCTTTTTCATTTTGCTTTTTTACCTGAGACCATTTACGACCAGCAGGAAAACCTCCGCCTCCTCTGCCCCGCAAACCGGACTCAATTATCTCGTTTATTATTTCATCGCCATCCATATCGAATAAAGCTTTTTCGAAGGCGCTATAGCCACCAATTGCAAGGTATTCCTTTATGGAAGTAGCATCTATATGTCCACAGTGCTCTAAAACAACTCGGGTTTGCTTATGATAAAATGGGATTTCATCTTGCTTTTTGTAGATGATTCCATCTTTTTTGTAAGCCAATCTTTCAATGTGCTCTCCGGAAATTATGGTTCTGTCTATAATTTCCTCACAATCAGGAAGTTTTACTTTTGTATAGAGCCATCCTTCGGGTTCAACCCTCACAAGAGGGCCCATCTCACAAAAACCGTGGCAGCCGCTTCTTTTCAAGCCTACAGTATTGCCATGGGGTTCCTCCTGAAGCTCTACAGAGCAAGGTATATTCCTTTCATTCATAAGCTCCACAAGCCTATCATATATTTCAAGTGAACCGCTGGAAATGCACCCCGTGCCGGCACAGACTAATATCTTCTTTTTTTCAGCTTTTAGCGCTTCTTTGCACAAGGAACGCAAATTTTTCAAGTCTTCCCTATTTTTAAGCATGTTACATTTCCTCCCTCAATTTCTTTACCAGTTCGGAAACCTTGTCCACAGTCATAGCAGGGTAAACCTTATCATTAACTGTTATTACCGGCGCCAATCCACAAGCACCAAGGCAGGACACTGTTTCAACAGTAAAACCCAAGTCATCTGTAGTTTTTTTGTTTTCAGACAATCCCAGCTCTTTACGGAACCTCTCTAGGATGGGGATAGACTTTCTTACATGACAGGCAGTTCCATCACAGATTTTGATCACATATTTACCCTTTGGCTCAAGAGAAAAGTTTTCATAGAAAGTTGCAACACCATATAT
>JAAYMO010000146.1 GCA_012521375.1 Clostridiales bacterium | reverse complement strand
TGCACCTGACTACTCAAACTTTCTTTTTGTTATTCAGGATAGCCCTGCTGTTGAATCTATTCATAATAGAAATTTAGGTGCACACGACGCACTTAGGGAAGAATTTCCTGATATTCCAGAAGATCGAATTATTTGGTTGGATTGCGGCAGAAGCGGACCAGAAGAGCATCTTGAAAAGTTCTCCAGTGTTCTTCAAGCTCATAAAGATAGTGTAGATTACTGGCTAATATCAGGTGGCGGTGCCTCTGCTACTGTCCCAACAATGACATTGCTTAAAGAAGCTAATATCGATATACGCAATAACGTTAGGATGATTGAGTGCTATTCAACGCCTGATCCTTATCTTCTGATGCTGGAGGATCCAGATGTAGCAAAAGCTAACTATGGTGTTGGACTTGTACCATACCCTTCTGGCGTAGGTATGATTGAGATTCTTCGAGATTTGTTTGAAAATGGTACTCCCATTCCGGCATTTACTGGTTATGAACTTAACATAATTAAAGAAGATACTGTTGAAGAATTCTATAACACCTATATCGCTGATTAAAGCTTACCATGTTGCAAGGAGAACTTCATATAGTAGATTTTGCTGAAGTCTAATAATATTCAATGTTAAGTTATAATGGTGGTGCTGTTTTAGAAACAGTGCCACCAGTTTACTAATAATAATTGTGAGGAATGTTTAGAATGAATGATATTATATTAAAAGCAGAAAACATATCTAAAGCTTTTCCAGGGGTGCAAGCGCTTGATAAAGTTAGACTTGAACTTAAAAGAGGTAAGGTACATGCGCTTGTTGGAGAAAATGGTGCGGGGAAATCCACATTACTTAAGATATTAACAGGTCTCTATACTAAAGATTCAGGCGAAATTTATCTCGAAGGACGGAGAGTGGAGATACCAAATGTTGAAGGTGCAAGAAAACTTGGTATTTATGTAGTTCCTCAAGAAATCCAAATGTTAGAGAATCTGTCAATAGCGGAAAATATTTATTTGGGGCAATATCCACTAACAAAGTTAGGGATTATAGATTGGAGGGCACTATATTCCCAGGCAAATGAGATAAAGAAAATGCTGGGCAGTAGCGCAGATAGACTAGATGTAAGAAGTCAGGTAATGGATCTTGGCATGGGTGATCGCCAACTAATAGAGATAATGAGAGCATTGATTGATGAAAATGTTAAGATTTTAGCGTTTGATGAGCCTACCTCTTCACTTTCAGACAGTGAGGCTGAAAGCTTATTTACCCTGATTAAAAATCTGAAAGAAAAAGGGCTTGCAATTATATATGTTTCACATAGGCTCGATGAAATATTTGAAATATGCGATGAAGTATCAGTATTCAAGGATGGTAAATATGTTGGTTCTAGGGAAATAGCCAGTACTACCAAGGAAGAATTAATATCGATGATGATAGGTCGTGACTTGAATCTTTTTGGCCAACGTAAGGACAGGGCTACTATAAAAGATGAGATAGTGCTGAAAGTAGCTAACTTTTCTCATTCAAAAGCATACAAGGATATTAATATAGAATTAAAAAGAGGAGAAATTTTAGGTATTTATGGACTTGTAGGAGCCGGCCGTACAGAATTTGTAAGAGGTTTATTCGGCATAGATAAAAAACAGTCTGGTGATATATGGATAAACGGTAATAAAGTTCAAATCAATAATCCTAGAGAAGCAAAAAAGTATGGTATAGGTTTTGTTAGTGAAAATCGACGTGAAGAGGGTTTAATGCTGAAAGCTTCTCTTACTTGGAACATAAGTATGCCTAACCTCAGCAAATTACGAAATAAGCTCTTATTACTCGATTTAAAAAAAGAAAGAAAATATGCAGCTGAGGGTATGCAATTGTTTGATGTAAAGGCATCTGGGCAGGAAACTATTGCAGAGGAGCTTTCAGGTGGGAACCAACAAAAGGTTGTTCTGTCAAGATGGATTATGGCTGATTGCGATATTTTGATAGTTGATGAACCAACTCGTGGTATAGATGTAGGTGCTAAACACGAGGTATATGAAGCTTTAAAAAGAATTGCTTCTGATGGAAGCTCCATCATTATGATCAGCTCTGAACTTCCCGAGATTTTGGGTGTTTGTGATAGGGTAATTGTTTTTTCCGAAGGTCGTAAGACAGCAGATCTAGAAAATATTAATCTTACAGAAGAAGAAGTGATTAAACATGCATTCTCG
>JAAYMO010000145.1 GCA_012521375.1 Clostridiales bacterium | reverse complement strand
TGCATCTGCACCTTTATTTGTATTTGCAGTCCAATGAATCACTATACCTTTCAGTTTTACAATCTTTTTACCCGGCCTATTATGATTTGTAAGAAGCATTTCTTTCACTCTTATTGCCAATGTTTCATCTCCTTTTTATTTGAAGTACACAAGACTGTCAATATTTGCTCCTTTGCTATATAAATAACTTCTGCTTTTAAAATTTTCCTGGGTAATGCAATAAAAAAACAAGCATATGTGCAGTTTATATAAAATATTGATTTTGCAAAAACTGCACATATGCTTGTTCAATAAAGCTACAATATAGAAAATTAAAATGGCAAATCCTCGGCTAGTAACCTCTATTCAAATCAACTATATTTATAAACTCACCTCTACCATCAAAGGCCATCAAATTGGGTTCAATGACTTCCAGAGCTTTTTCAAAATATTTAGTTGAATGACCACAAATATGTGGTGTAATTATAAAGTTCTCTAAATCCCAAAAGGGACTAGTTTCAGGCAGCGGTTCTTGTTGGTACACATCAGATGCTCCTATTCTAATTTTTCCACTTTTTAAAGCCTCAATAAAGTCTTCTTCATCAACAGTGCTACCTCTACCCATATTAATAAAACATGCTCCTTCTTTCATTTGAGAAAAATACTTATTATTTATTATTTTTTCTGTCTCTTTAGTTCCAGGCAGCAGATTGATTATGTAATCGCTTTGCTTGAATACTTCTATCATCTCTTCCTGCGAATAAACTTTTTCTACATAAGGGACAGATTCTGAAGTGCTCTTTACTCCTATCACATGCATTCCCATAAAGCTAGCTTTTTTCGCAATTTCCCTTCCTATGCTTCCCAATCCCACTATCCCCAAAGTTGCACCATTTATTTCTCCTTGTTGAATTTTAGAATCCCACTTTTTATTGTTTTGATTTCTCATGATCATGTGAAAATTCCTTGAAAGCATAATCAATAAAGCTATGGCATACTCAGCCATCTGGATTTTATGAATTCCTCTCCCGTTAGTAAGTATAATGCCTCTTTTTTTTATCTCTTCTAATGGGAAACTGTCAACACCTGCACTTAAAGCTTGAATCCATTTGAGATTATCTGCTTTTCTCATCATATCTTCGGTACATTTGAAGCTGATCAAAACATCTGCATCCACTATTTGCTTTTCCATATCCTCTCTTTTATTACATACTTTAAAATCACAATCTGGGAATTTGCTTTTCAAATATTCCACATGATGATCCTCTACCCAATGATAAATCAAAACTTTTCTCATAATAATCCTCCTATTTCCATTTTAAAATATGTTTTTTATTGTTTTATCATATGGAGGTCTTAATATTCCCTTTTCAGTAACAATAGCAGTGATTAAACTATTAGGTGTAACATCAAAAGCAGGATTATAAACTTTAACTCCCTCAGGAGCAGTCCTTATGCCAAATCCACAACTTACCTCATCTTCGCTTCTCTCCTCAATCACTATTTGGCTTCCATCGGGTGTATCCATATCAATAGTGGAGCTGGGAGCAGCGATATAAAAGGGAATATTATGAGCCTTAGCCAAAACAGCCAACCCATAGGTCCCTATTTTATTTGCAACATCACCATTGGCAGCGACTCTATCACATCCTGTAATTATAGCATCTATCCAGCCTTTGCTCATAACATGGGCTGCCATATTGTCACATATCAATGTAACATCAACGCCATATTGTAATAGCTCCCAAGTAGTTAAACGAGCCCCTTGAAGCAATGGCCTTGTCTCATCTGCAAAAACCCTAATATTCCATCCTTTGTCTTTAGCCAGAAAAATAGGCGATAAAGCAGTACCATACCTGGCAGTAGCTAGTCCTCCTGCATTACAATGGGTAAGGATAGTCATTCCATCTTCCAGCAAAGTTAAAAAATTTTCTCCAATAGCTTTACACATTTCTTCATCTTCATTTCTTATTGCATGAGCCTCGTTAAGCAGATCTCTTTTTATATCTTCTATAGACTTATTTTTGCTTTCTATTGCTCTCTTCTTCATCCTGTTCAAAGCCCAAAACAGATTTACCGCAGTAGGTCTAGAAGATGCCAAATAATCTGCATTCTTTTCAAACTCCTTATAAAATTCCTCAAAGCACTCTGCCTTCAAATCTCTTATGGATACATATAAACCATAAGCAGCAGCTATGCCTATTGCAGGTGCTCCTCTCACCTTAAGTTTTTTAATAGCATCCCAGACTTCCTCTACGGTTTTTAGAGTAATAAATTCCGTCTTTTCAGGCAGCTTAGTTTGGTCTAGAATTATAAGGTCATCTTCTCCCCACTTTATAGATAGCATCATATTATTTTTCCTCTCCATTTAACTCCTCCTTTTGTCTTTAATAAACTTCTCCCATTCAAAAATTGATAGCTGCTCGTATCTGACATCTGTTAAGTTAGATATGGATAGGCCAATAAGTCTTATACCTTGATCAATGTTAATATTGTCTAATACCTTAAAGGCAGCTTCTTTAATATCTTTGTAGCTATTAATATATCTTTTTAAAGTCTTACTCTTTGTATGAATCTTAAAGTCTTGATATTTTATTTTCACTGTAACAGTCTTAGCAAATAAGGCTTCTTCCATCAACGAATTCGCCAATTCTTCTGCAAACTCAGATAATACTTTTTTTAGCATAGCTTTATCCATCGTATCACTGTCAAAGGTAGTTTCCCTACCGATAGACTTGGTTTCCCTTTGAGTACAAACGGGTCTGTCATCATGTCCCCTTATTCTATTGTATATTTCTATACCATATTTGCCGAAAAAATAGGTC
Source organism: Clostridiales bacterium (assembly GCA_012521375.1). Taxonomy (GTDB): domain Bacteria; phylum Bacillota; class Clostridia; order Lutisporales; family Lutisporaceae; genus Lutispora. The sequence goes on along the minus strand of JAAYMO010000145.1, from coordinate 5,659 downwards.
ATATCATCTTCAGTCAATCTAAGAAGTTGCTCTATAGTATATATTCCAATATGGTTTAACCTTTCGATAGATTTGCTCCCTATGCCATGAACTTTGCTTATAGGTAATGGTTTTAGTATCTCCGGCACCATATCTTCTGTAATAACCTTTAATCCATTTGGCTTATTCCATTCGGAAGCTGTCTTGGCAAGAAATTTGTTATAGGATATACCTGCTGAAAGAGTCAAACCAACAGATTCTTTTATTCTCTTCTTTATTGTATTGACAATATGTACTGGATCATATTTTATATCGCTAATGTCTAGATATGCCTCATCAATAGATACTGCTTCCACTTTATGGGTTACTGAATGTAAAATATGGAATACTTTCTTAGATATTTCCGTATAGCGTTCATATCTTACAGGCAAAAAAACACCTTCAGGACACAACTGTTTTGCAATGAAAATAGGCATAGCAGAATGAATCCCATATTCTCTAGCCTCATATGAACATGTACTAACTACTCCTCTAGGACCGCTTCCGCCAACTATGACTGGTTTACCTTTTAACTTTGGATTATCCATTTGCTCCACTGATGCAAAAAATGCATCCATATCAACATGAACTATCACTTTTTTGTCCACTACAATACACCTGCTAAGATATACTCTAATAAAAGTATACTAAATGATTCGAATACAAACAATACAAAAGCAAAGACAAAAAAACAAGGCATATAATGCCTTGTCAATGCCTTGTCCAATATTATCTATAGAATACATGATTTCCAATTCTAGTTACATAAGTCTTGTTTTGTACTATCCATTTTCCAGCAGATTTTTGCGGATTAAAGAAATAGGTAGAATCTCCAACAGGCCTTACTCCGTTTAAAGCTTCCTTTGCAGCTGCTATACTATCAGCATTAGGATTATTATATATAGTACCGTCAGCAACTGGACTAAATTGGGGTATTCCTTGGTAATATTCAAATATAACCCCTTTTATGGTATTTGGAAAACTTGATGAATTTACCCTGTTCATAATCACATTTCCTACAGCCACTTTGCCTTTATAAGGCTCTGCCTCAGCTTCAGCATGAATTATTCTAGATAACCAATAAAGATCTGTAGACATTTGCTGTGCAGAGCTTGTCCCGCCTCTTGAAGCAGATGTGGTCGCAACTGATGCATTAGAGCTTCCAAGATACAGTTTGGTTTGGGTTATAGGACCTGCGATCCCATCTGGAGTCAAACCATTTGCCTTCTGAAAAGCCACTACTGCATTATAAGTTCTGTTACCAAATATTCCGTCGGCTTTTCCAGCAGAATAACCTTTATTGTTTAAAGCAGTTTGCAGCTTTACTACTGCCGTTCCACGGCTACCGCTTTTTAAAGTAGAATTTACATTTGCCATCCCAAGCTTTGATAATGTCCAATACCCTACAACTCCATCTGGAACTAATCCATTTTTCCTTTGAAAGTACATAATAGCATCCCTAGTTCTGCTGCCATATATTCCATCAGGATTTGCAGTTGTATAACTCCATCTCTTTAATTTTGTCTGGATAGTATATACTTCACTTCCTCTAGAACCAATTTTGATCAATGTATCCGCGTTTACATTCATCGGAAGGATGGCAATACACCCAGCCATGGTAACACAAACTAAAATCTTTTTTAATATTTTCTTCATAGGTATACACTCCTTCTTTATTGCTTCCGAAGTTAGCTGTCGGGTTCGGGAAAGAAGGTTCCCTACCAAAATTATTTGGATTAACCCCTACAATATGGTTCCTCCGTACCCAGCATCGCTGGGATTCAGCAAGCTTAGTTTACATAAATGACATTATAAATGGTATGTCCACTTTTGTCAAAAAAACTGATAACTGGCTCCTAATCCTGTAATTCCAATGCTTAAAACGCCTTTATAAAAGATATAACCAGATATTACATAATTATATCCATATATATCTTATTGCATAAAAAAATAGCGCTTACAGCGCCATTTTTGCTCCCTTTATAACATTTTTCAATAATAAAGCTGTTGTCATTGACCCAACACCACCTGGAACTGGAGTTATAAGAGAAGTTTTGTCTTTTACTGTTTCAAAATCTACATCTCCACATAATTTTCCATTATCATCAACATTTATTCCTACATCAATTACCACCGCATTATCTTTAATAAAATCTTTGCCTATAAATTTTGGCTTCCCAATAGCTGCTGCAACAATATCTGCATCTGAAACAACTTCTTTTAAATTCTCTGTCTTTGAATGACATATAGTAACTGTTGCATCTTCTTTAAGCATCATCATAGCCAAAGGTTTCCCAACCACCATACTTCTTCCTAAAACAACAACTTTTTTACCTTTAACCTCAATATTAAAATGCTTAATAATCTCCATAACCGCCGCAGGAGTACAGGGAAGATATCCATCTAAATCGCCTTCAAACACTTTAGCCAAATTTAAAGGATTCATACAATCCACATCTTTATTAGGATCTATTATGTGCTTTATAATGTCTTCATCCAAATGTTTTGGTAAAGGCCTAAAAATTATAATACCATGAACAGATGAATCATTATTTAATTTTTGGATAGTATCAATAAAATCTTCCATATCAATATCTGGGAAACACGTATGTACTTTTCCTATTATATCTGCTTTTTCACAATTTTTTAGAATTCCTTTCTCGTATGCTATATCATCTTCTCTATTCCCAACTCTAACTATAGCTAATTGAGGGTTTATTCCCTGTTCTTTAAGCTTAGTGCTTTCTTCTTTAATTTTTTCTAAAAATTCCTTTGCTAATGCTCTGCAATCCAATACCTGTCCCATAAAAATTCCTCCTTATCAATTATCTGCAATAAAAGTATCCTGAAGAACTTGATATTTACTTTAATTAGCTCTTGTTCTAATTATATAATGCATTTGTTTAAAGTCAAAAACTCCTTTACTTAAATTTTGCAGTTGCTTATTTAATCTTTCTGAAACTATGTTGCTTAACTGCAAATATCTAGTTATTATATTGTGTACAAACATACAAAAAATACATATTACCCAAATATTTTATGAATCGAAATCGATGTGCACTTAATAATTTATTGCACAAAAATTTCTACTAAAAAGCTTGAGTCCATTATTCTATAATTTCATTGATTACCCTAAGAAAATTACCATGTGCAATTTTTTCAATATCTTCTTCACTATAACCTCTAGACTTTAAACCTTCCAAAACAGCACTACCATAAGTAATATTTCTTAGTCCTGTGACATTATCATTTATATCTTCATCTGCACCTAGAGAACTACTGGATAGAAAATCGCAAAAATCAAAACCGATGCCTACCGCTTCCAATCCGGCTATGTTTATAAAATGTTCCATATGGTCTAAAAAAGAATTGATGCTCGGTTTATCCTTATGTAAAAATTCACCACATGCATTTACACCTATAACACCACCTGATCTGGCAATTGCCTTAGCCTGTTCATCAGTTATATTTCTTCTATGATATAATAAACTTTTGGAATTTGAATGAGAAGCAATTATAGGCTTTTTCCATATCTCCATTACATCCCAGAAACTTTTTTCATTAAGATGGGATACATCTAATATCATTCCTAATTTATCCATAAGCTTTATAAGCTTCTCGCCTGTCGGCGTTACTCCTTTTGAATTATCTTCTATTGCTGCACCAGCAGCTAAATGATTTTCTTCATTCCATGTCAAGCTGGCATGCCTGAACCCTAATTCATATAGAGTATAGATTTGTTCTACATTCCCTTCAATACCTCTTAAACCTTCAATTCCCATTAAAGCAAAGAAGTGACCTTCTTTTTTTGCTTTTTCTATATCTTTCTTGTTTTTCACAAAACAAATTGGGGCTTTTTTCTCTTTTAGATACCTTATTTCTTCCATTACCCCACCAATTTCTCTCCAAAAATAACGAACACAATCTATCTCTTCATCTGTCTTTGTGTATACCACAAAAATGCTTCCAGATATTTTTCCTTTTTCAAGTTTTGGGAAATGAGTTTCCATAAAGTAATCTCCATTACCTTGCCTTCTTTCTTCAATAGATCTCATCCAAATATCTGAATGGGCATCAAATATATGCATACTATACCTCCTTCTAGTTTATATATTAATCATAAAACAATTTAAGTAATATGAAAAGTAACATAATAAAAGACTTCCGGTGGAAGTCTTTTATTATGTCTATGCAGGTCTTATCTTATCCTTTTTCTTCATCATTATGGGAATACCTAAGAAATATAATATTGGCGAAGTTCTTAGTGGTATCCTCAGTGTAAATTTACTACCTTTTCCTTCAACACTTTCTGCAATTATTTCTCCACCCATGCTTTTCGCTAGTTTTCTTGAACCATAAAGCCCTAAGCCCAAACTTATTTCATCTGATTCATCAGAATCTTCGGCTCTGTAAAATCTTTTAAATACATTTCTTAACTCATTATTACTCATGCCTTTTCCATTATCTTCAATGCTAATATTGATCCAATTGCCCTCTTGATTTAGAGATATTAATATCTCTCCATTTTCCTTTGAATACTTTACACCATTCATTATAAGATTTGACAATATTCTGATAAACTTGCTTTTATTATGCTTAACTGATTTATTAGGCCAAGGAGAATCAACTTTAATGGTAATATTTTTCCTTCTAGCATAAAAAGTACATAATTTTACAGCTTCATCTACAAGGGAAACAAGTTCTACTTCATTTATTTTTTCTTTTTTGGTTTCAAAAAACTTTATTGACTTTGAATAACTCTCCATCAATCCATTCATCTCATTAATATTCTTTGCGATAATATTAAGATGCCTAACCATAGAGCTATTATTTTCTTTATATGCTTTTGCCAATAAGAACTGCCCTGCAGCATCAATGTTTGTACTATAATTCTTTATATCATGTATAACCATAAGAAAAGTTTCATTCATATTTTTTAGTCTCTTAGTTTTTCTATAATTTATAAAGATTATGTATATTATTAAAACAATATAAATAGAATATATAGCAATTACCTTAGCTTGTACCATTTCGGCACCTCCTATTCTATGAAACATGTCCATATTTATATATATCCAACTATCGAATTAATATACCTATTTTTTGCCGACATATTAAGATAAAAAAATACGGCTTCCACTATTTTGGAAACCGAATTCGTCTATAAACTGAGTTTGTTCTATTACTTGCCTTTATTCTTTATCCTTCCTATCTTAGAACCTATGATTTTTATTCCTAATTCAATATCCTCAACTTTTACCCTTGAGAAACCTAATCTAAATGTATCCTTCCCTTCATTGTTCACGTAAAAAATATCTCCGGGTGTAAATATAACCTTTTCTTTTAAACATTCATCCAACAAATCTCTTGCATTTATATTATTATATTTAATAAAAACATGTAGACCTCCATCTCCATGCAGATGGGCTCCGGGTATATGTTTTTGCACAGCATCTACTGCTAACTCATATTTTTGTTTATATAGCTTCCTTGCCCTTCTTATGTATTTTTCAAAATAACCTTCCCTGAAAAATTCATAAAGCACTGCTTGATCCAAAAATGAAGAATGAATATTTCTGCTCCTTTTAACGCTTTCAAGATAATCTATAAGGGATTTATCTCCTAGAATCCATCCAATTCT
>JAAYMO010000144.1 GCA_012521375.1 Clostridiales bacterium | reverse complement strand
CTTTCTTAATATTAGACATATTATTAGTATTTTATACTTCCGCTAATAGTTTATAATATTGATAAAGACTAATCATATTCAATAATATTTGAATTATCATAATTATTGAATCATGTTTCTTAAAAGAAAGTAGGGTGAAGGTACTATGACTAAATACGGTATAAAAAAATCATCTCTGGAAATGCTAAATTCTTTAAAAGGAATGATTATAGATAATACTTTATTAGTATCTTATGAGGTACTTGATATTATATGTGAAATAACAAGCGATTTGAATAAAGAAGTAGCTGTGTTAATAAATAGAAAAGGCGAAGTTATAGATGTAACAATAGGAGACTTTGCGTCAGTAAAGTTAAACTTGTATACTGAGAGAAGATCCAAAGATAGTTTATGCAGTATTAGATGCGTCCATACTCATCCAAAGGGCAGTGGAATGCTTTCTGAAATAGATATTTCTGCCTTAAAAGAATTAAAACTAGATTTAATGGTTGGGATTGGCGTTCTTAACGGTAATCCTCAAAATGCATTTTTTGCATATTTATCTGCCGAGAACTCAGATGTTTTGACAGTAAAAAAAGGACCTTATGAAATAAATGAATTTATGAGAATAAACGCACAAGACTTAATAAGGGATATAGAAAAGAATTATAAAAGTCAAAAAAATAGAATTTTTAATGTATCAAATAAAAAGGAAAAGGCAATTTTAGTAGGCATAGATTCTATTGAATATTTAGATGAATTAAAAGAGCTGTTAGACACTGCAGGTGGTGTTGAGGTAGGAAGGATTGTTCAAAATCGACAGAGTGCTGATAGTGCATATTTAATTGGAAAAGGAAAGCTAAAAGAGTTAGAATTAGAGGTTCAAAAAAGAGGAGCAGATTTAGTAATCTTTGATGAGGAATTATCAGGAGCGCAAATTAGAAATCTAGAAAGAGAAATAGGAGTGAGAGTAATTGACAGAACACAATTAATACTAGATATATTTGCAAAAAGAGCCAAAACTAAGGAAGGGAAGTTACAGGTTGAACTGGCTCAACTAAGATATAGGCTGCCTAGGCTAATAGGATTTGGTATGGAAATGTCTAGAACCGGTGCAGGAATAGGAACAAGAGGTCCTGGAGAAAAGAAGTTAGAGATTGATAGGAGAAGAATTAGAGAAAGGATAAGAGGGTTAGAAAAAGAGGTTGAAGAGATTAGAAAGCATAGAAATTTGATTAGGTCAAAAAGGACTCATAATGTATTTCAAGCATGCTTAGTAGGTTATACAAATGTAGGAAAATCAACTTTGTTAAATGTTTTAACTAATTCTGATGTTTATGTTGAAGACAAACTGTTTGCAACTTTGGATCCTACTGTAAGAAAGTTAATATTAGATAGCGGACAAGAGATTGTAATTAGTGATACAGTTGGATTTATCAATAAACTGCCTCATGATTTGATTGCTGCTTTCAAATCTACTTTAGAAGAAGTTGTTTATGCAGATTTGATAATTCACGTGGTAGATGGTAGCAATGAAATCTATGAAGAACAGATAGAAATAGTAGAAGGGGTATTGAAAGATTTAGGAGTAGATAGTAAGCCGACTATTTTAGTTATTAATAAGATAGACAAAGCTATACCTAAAGATATAATGTATAGCCCAGTTTTAAGAAAGGGTACTGACTTTATATATGTTTCTGCAAAAGAAAGAATAAATATTGATATGCTTGTAAAAAAGATCCAATATTACGTAAATAGTAATAGCGAATTACAAACCTTAGAATTATTTATTCCTTATACTGATTGTGCATTGATACCATATCTTCATGAAAAGGGTAGGATAATAGAAAAGGATTATAAAGATTCAGGAATATATATAAAGGGCGAATTTAACCCAGCTATAATATCTGTAATAAAGGCTAATATTATTCAATAGAAAAAGTTATATATCATACTGAAACAAGATTATTATTTTTGTTTTGCAAAAATTTCATATAGCCCCATAATAAACAACAACGACCCAAATATTTTTTTTAACAAAGATGGATTTATCTTTACGGCAGCTATTGAACCAAATATTGCACCAAATATCCCCGATATTATCAACGGCAAAAGTATATCTTTTTCAATATTTTTGTTTTTATTATGGATATACACTGCTAAAGAGGCTGCAGGGATAAAGGACAAAAGATTAATACTTTGGGCAACTTGTTGTGTTATATTAAGAAAAAATGCAAGGGCTGGAATAAGAATGGTTCCGCCTCCAATGCCCATACCTCCAATAATTCCAGCAGCAACTCCTATCAAGATTTTTATCATTTAATCACCATCCTAATGGCAGCTATTATCATAAAAGTACCGAATATTTTTTTCAACAGTTTTATTGGCAGTTTTGTTAATAGATTTGAGCCTATAAAAGCTCCTATGATTGTACCTATTGTTACCATTATTGTGGTATTTATATCAACAATACCAAATTTTGAATAAATAAAAGAACTTATTATTGTCAAAGGCAGTATTACTGCTATAGCAGTAGCGTGAGCATTATGATTCTTTACTTTTGCAAAAAATACTAAAGAGGGCACAAGGATTGTGCCTCCGCCTGAACCACACAGACCATTGAGCATTCCTGCAACAAATCCTATAATCCATAATTGATACTTTTGTTTTTTCTTCACGAGTATTCCTCCTGCGTTCAATAAGCATAATATATGTTTTGTTTTATAGGCAACAATATGCATGATAATTAATTTACATCAATAATTAACAATGATATTATTATAATGGTATGTTTAATATGGAGGGATATTTGTGAAGGATGTAGAAAAACAATGTGAAGCAGTCTGTTCATGGATTAAAAATACTGTGTATAATGCTAAAGCTAAGGGTGTAGTTTTAGGTCTCTCTGGAGGGTTAGATTCTGCAGTTGTAGCTGCATTGTGTAAAAGAGTTTATCCTGAAGATACATTATGTTTAATTATGCCTTGTTACAGTAATCCTGTAGATGAAGAGGATGCAAAATTAGTTTCTAAGAAATTAAATTTAAGAGTAGAAAAAGTTGTTTTGGATCCTGTGTATGACGCATTGAGAGTAGCAGTTGGCTCATTAGATACCGATGCAAAACTATTACTGGGAAATATGAAATCGAGACTGAGAATGGTAACCTTATACTATTATGCAGGGAAATATAATTACTTAGTAGCAGGTACCAGTAACAAAAGTGAACTGTTAATAGGATATTTTACAAAGTATGGCGATAGTGCTTCTGATATTTTACCTATTGCTGATTTCGTAAAAACAGAGGTATATGAACTTGCAAAATATCTAGAAATACCTGATGAGATTATAAATAAGAAACCAACAGCAGGCTTGTGGGAGAATCAAACTGATGAAATGGAAATGGGAATGTCTTATGAAGAATTAGATAACTATATTTTATATGGTATAGCGGCTGATTGTATAAAAGAAAAGATAGATACCTTGTATAAGTTAAGTGAACATAAGAGAAATGTGGCTAAGAGATATGTGAGATAAAGCTATATTTATTAACTGATTAAAGGAGGAGTTTTTATGGCTGGACATTCTAAATGGTCAAATATTAAGCATAAAAAAGAAAAGGCAGATGCTGCTAGAGGAAAAATATTTACAAAATTAGGCAAAGAAATATCAATTGCAGCTAAAGCAGGAGCTGATCCAGAAACTAATGGAAAGCTTAGGGATGCAATAGCAAAGGCAAAAAGTTATAACATGCCAAACGATACAATAAATAGAGCAATAAAAAGAGCTACAGGGGATCTGGACAATGTAGATTATGAAGAGATTTCTTATGAAGGGTATGCACCAGGTGGAGTTGCAGTAATAGTGAATACTCTTACAGAGAACAGAAATAGAACTGCAAGTGATGTAAGGCACATATTTGACAAAAATGGAGGAAGTCTGGGTACTACTGGTTGTGTGGCCTGGATGTTTGACAGAAAAGGGCTTATAATTGTTGAAAAGACTGATGAAATTGACGAAGAGGAACTTATGATGAAAGCTCTAGAAGCTGGTGCTGAAGATTTTTCAACAGAAGAGGATTCATTTGAAATTATAACTGACCCAGCTGATTTCTCTGATGTGAGATTATCACTTGAAAATCAAGGTGTTCCTATGGCTTCTGCAGAAATCACAATGATACCAAAAAATACTGTATCTGTTACTAATGAAGAAGATATAAAAAAGATTAATAAAATGCTTGAAATGTTTGATGATAATGATGATGTTCAGGATGTTTTCCACAATGCCGAATTCCCTAATGAAGAGTAAAAAACTGTTTTAATGTATAAATTATAGAAATATGGCAATAATAACCTCCATAAGAGTATGGAGGTTATTTCTATGTTCGAAGAAAAGAGAAGAGGAAAAAGAAAGTTCATAGCAATAGTGTCAGGGCTTGTAATCTTAACAGCATTTTCCATAGGCTATTATATAAGTGGAGCTTTAGAAGATGATACTAACAGTTTTAATAAAATGAATGAAAATCTAAAAATACCTGATAGTCTTAAGAATATCACTAATGTGAATGTTAGTAATGAAATAAATGAAGAACAGATTATAGAAGACAACGGAGTAATTCTAGATGAGAATTATAAGGTTAAATATATAACATTATTCACCATTTGTAACCACAGTATAGAGAGGGACACAGATTTACCTCTAATCTTTTCGGGACTTAATGAAGAAGAGTTTATGGAGAAAAATGTTGGGTGGGATTTGGTAGAGATAAAGGAGAATTTAATTACTCTTAAAAGAGAAATTGATACATACTGTCCTAATCATTATATTATAAGTCTGGAAGGTCAGTATATAGCTATTTATACTTATAATGAAGATGGTGAGAGAGTCCTAAAGGAGACAACAGATATTAGCATTTATGCACTAACTCCCGAAGATCAGGCAATATTGGAAAGCGGTATTGTCTCAGATACAGAAGAAGATTTGGAACAAAAATTAGAAGGCTTTAGTAATTAAGCTTTAGTTTTTGAATAAAGCTCAGATGCTTGATAAAAAGACCTTAAAAAAACAATCCTGTCTAGCAGTTCTTTAAATAACTGCTTTATTTTTTCTGTCAAAAAGGTTATAGTATTCATAACGAATATATGTTTGTATTGGATGTGTTAAACTTGATAATTATGGGCATTGATCCAGGATTGGCAATTTTAGGATATGGCTTGATTGAAATGAAAGGGAATAAATTTGTTCTATTGCATAGCGGTGCTATTATTACCCAATCAAACATATCTATGCCTGATAGGCTAAGCTGTATATATGATGGATTGAATTCTTTATTGGAAGAATATAATCCTGATGCTTATGCTATTGAAGAATTATTTTTTAATAAAAATATAAAAACAGCTCTTACAGTTGGACATGCCAGGGGTGTTGCTATACTTGCCGCTTCTAATCATAAGATACCAATTTACGAATATACTCCATTGCAGGTCAAACAAGCTATAGTAGGTTATGGAAGAGCAGAAAAAAAGCAAATGCAACAAATGGTTAAGTTGCTTCTAGGACTTGATCAGATGCCAAAACCAGATGATGTTGCTGATGCATTGGCTGTGGCTATATGCCATGGGAATTCTTCAAGGTTTTCAAAACTATTTAGATTATAAAGGAGTTTTATGATGTTTTATTATATGAATGGTATGGTGACTGAAAAAGGAGAAGACTATATAGTAATAGAAATTGGTGGAATTGGTTATAAAGTTTTTGTGTCAGCAAATACAATTTCGGATGTTATGATTCAAAATAAGGCAAAAGTATTTACTCATCTCCATGTAAAAGAGGATGATTTAATTTTATATGGTTTTTCAAGCAAAACTGAGTTAAGTTTATTTAAGCTTCTGATATCAGTAAAAAGCGTTGGTCCCAAAGTTGCTTTATCATTATTATCATGTTTTAGACCAAAAGATTTGATGATAGCTATTGGGACTAAAGATATTAAATCTTTAAAACAAGCTCCCGGTATTGGGAAAAAGACTGCTGAAAGAATCATACTGGAACTGAAAGATAAAATTGACATATATTCAGATATATCATACACCAATAACACAAGTTTAAATAATATGCCAGATGTAATTGAAGCATTAATGTCCTTAGGTTACAGTTATAGTGAAGCAGCAACTGCTTTTTCGATGATTGAAGATAAAGAAAAATCCTTGGATGAATTAATTAAAGAAGCATTGAAGCAGCTTTCAAGAGTATAGAAGGGGGTTAATATGGAAGATAGATTAATAACTGCGAATATATTAGTTGAAGATATTGATAATGAAATAAATCTAAGACCTAAGAATCTAGATGATTATATCGGCCAAATCAATGCAAAAGAAAAATTGAAAATTTTTATTGAAGCTGCAAAGAATAGAAATGAATCATTAGATCATGTTTTATTATATGGGCCTCCAGGTTTAGGAAAAACTACTCTTGCCCATATAATTGCTAATGAGCTAGGTTCATGTATAAGAATAACTTCAGGACCTGCTATTGAAAAATCTGGAGATTTAGCGGCGATATTGACAAATCTCAACAGCAATGATGTGCTTTTTATTGACGAAATTCATAGATTGAACAGAAGTGTTGAAGAAATATTATATCCAGCTATGGAGGACTATGCAATAGATATTATTATAGGTAAAGGGCCAAGTGCAAGGTCTATAAGGCTTGATATACCAAATTTTACCTTGATAGGAGCCACAACCAGAGCCGGGATGCTTACATCACCGCTAAGGGATAGGTTTGGAGTAATGTGCAGGCTTGAATATTATAGCTGCGAAGAGCTTTATGAAATAATCATTAGATCTGCAAAACTTCTTAGGATAGCTATTGAAGAAGAAGGTGCAAATGAAATAGCTAAAAGATCCAGAGGTACACCAAGAATAGCTAATAGATTGTTAAAGAGAGTAAGAGATTATGCTCAAGTTAAAGCAAATGGAATAATTACTAAAGAAGTAGCTGATGCAGCATTAAAGCTTTTAGAGATAGATGAAATTGGCTTAGATAGTATAGACATAAAGATGTTAATGGCAATTATAAATAATTTTGGCGGAGGCCCTGTAGGTCTGGATACATTAGCAGCTTCAATTGGAGAAGACCCAAATACAATTGAGGATGTATATGAGCCATATTTGCTGCAGATAGGTTTTCTTAATAGGACACCTAGAGGCAGGATGGTCACGGATCTCGTGTACAAATATTTTAATATAGCGAAGTAATAATTGTTTTATTATCTGCAATTTTATAATAGTATTTTAATGATAATAAAAACATAAAAAATAATTGACTTATTAAAATATTGCAGGAATAGGATAATTTGTGTAGAATACTGAGTATGTAATAAAATTAAGGATGGTTATTATGCGAAAAAACAAGGCAGTATTTTTCATACTTATTCTAATAATTATTGTTTTTTTGACAAATACAGCGCATGGAACTCCTGAAATACCTGAGAGAATTCGGGTAGGATTAAATTATAATTCCCCATCTGATGATATTATTATTGATACCAATTCAAAGGTATCTGTGATTTTTTTTGACAGCGAGCAAAAATCCACCTCTTTCATTATTCCAAATTCAGTTAAACTGTCATTTAGAACAGATGATTATTATAATATAAAAAATGGTGAAACAAAAAAGATTCAATATATTAAAGCAGTTAAATACGAGGGCAAACTGATAGGCCCTTATCATATTCAGATTGGAGAAAGCTATTTAGATTATGATTCAGCTCAAAAGAGCTTAAATAATATTAAATCAAGTTTTCCAGACTCATATTTGGCTTATGATGGACAATGGAGAGTGTGGTCTGGATTATTTTTAGATGAAAAAGAATGTATTGAGCATATAAATAATTATAAAAAAAAGTTTAATAATTTTACTTTTAGTTTGGTAGGGCCAGATTCAAAAAGAGTACAAATTGTAAATACTTTTGATGATAGCATTTTTATGATTTATAAGAGTCAGGAGACTGAGATAAAAGTATTAGATGATACTGATGTGGAAAGTCTATTAGAGTTCAATAATACAAAGTATAGAGGTAACCTTTTGATAAGGATTCAAGAAGATAATAGATTATCTGTAATTAACGATGTACGTTTAAGTCATTATTTATATAGCGTTGTTGGCAGCGAAGTTAGTCCGTCATGGCATATGGAGGCTTTAAAAGCTCAAGCTGTGGCATCAAGAAATTATACAATAGTAAGCTTGGGGAAACATAAAAAAGAAGGTTATCATTTATGCAGTTCTACACATTGTCAAGCATATAAAGGTTATACTAAAGAACATGAAAGGACAAATAAAGCAGTAGACGAAACAGGAAATCAATTATTGTATTATAAGGACAAACTTGCAAATACTTTTTATCATTCTAGTAGTGGCGGCCATACAGAGAATTCAGAAAACATTTGGAGTGAGGCAATACCGTATATAAGAGGTGTAGAAGATCCATTTTCAAATGGTAGCCCTCATGATACTTGGCTTCTAGAATTGAATAGATCTGAAATAAAAAAGACATTGGAAGAAAACAACATAGATATTGGCCAAATTGTAGATATAAGAATAATTGAGACCAGTCAATTTGGAAGAGCTGTTAAGGTTGAATTCGTTGGAACAAAAAACAAAGTTGTACTTGAAAAAGAAAGAGTAAGATATTTATTTGGCACTTCCAACCTAAAAAGCATTTGGTATGAAATCAAAACAAATTCAGATTTGTGTATCTATAATCTTGATAATAACTCAATTGTAACAAAAAGGCCAAATCAATTAAGCATTGTTTCTGCTTCGGGTCATGAAAAAATAGATCTTACTAGAGAGCAGATTAGTGTTAAAGGTTTGTTTCAAATAAAACCGTATAATGTACTGCCAGATAAATATTTTTTCCATGGAAGAGGCTGGGGACATGGTTTAGGAATGAGCCAATATGGTGCAAAAGGCATGGCAGAAAGAGGGCATAGCTATAAAGAAATATTGGAGTATTATTATAAAGGAACGAAGGTGAAATAGATAACAGCATTATGGATACATCAGATTTTTATTACGAATTGCCGGAACATTTAATTGCGCAGGAACCCATTTATCCAAGAGATGCTTCAAGGCTTATGATATTAAAAAAAGATACCGATTATCTAAAACACGACATTTTTAGAAACATTATTAACTATTTAAATCCAGATGATTGTTTGGTATTGAATGATACAAGGGTAATACCTGCTAGATTATTTGGCATTAGAGAAGATACGGGTAGCGTAATTGAGTTTCTTTTATTAAAAAGAAAAACAGTTGATCTTTGGGAAACAATGGTTAGACCGGGTAAAAAAGCAAAAATAGGTAATAAATTTATTTTTCCAGAAGGGCAAATGACAGCTGAAGTCATTGATATTGTAGAAGATGGTAATAGAATTGTTAAATTTACCTACGATGGTCTTTTTGAAAACATATTAGATAGACTAGGTAAAATGCCTTTGCCTCCATATATAAAAGAGGAATTAAAAGATAAGGAAAGATATCAGACAGTTTACTCAAAGTATGAAGGTTCTGCGGCTGCACCTACTGCAGGATTACATTTTACTGAAAAATTATTGAAAAAGATAGAGCATAAAGGCGTTAATTTAGCTTATATTACCCTTCATGTTGGCTTAGGTACTTTTAGGCCAGTGAAAGTAAGGAATATTGAAGAGCATAGTATGCATTCTGAATACTATGAAATAACTAAAGATAATGCAGATATTATTAATAATACCAAAAAGAGTGGTAATAAGGTAATATGTGTTGGGACTACATCGACTAGGGCAATCGAGTCTGCAGCTACAAGTTATGGTGTAATATATCCACAAAAAGGCTGGACAGATATTTTTATTTATCCTGGTTATAAGTTTAAGTGCACCGACGGGTTGATTACGAATTTTCACCTTCCTGAGTCAACACTTCTAATGCTTGTAAGCGCTTTAGCAGGCAAAGAAAAAATTATGAATGCTTATGAAGAAGCTATAAAGCAAAAATACAGATTTTTTAGTTTTGGAGATGCAATGCTAATAATTTGATTATAGGGGGTATCGTATTGAAAAAAAATTTAGGGTATTTGAAACATAAACTTATAAAATACACTTACTATCTTGAAATACTTTTAGCTTTGTTTGTAATTGTAGCTGTTTTAGTTGGTGTAACAGATTTAGTAAAATATCTTGTTTTGATATTAAATACAAACGCTATTGATACTTATTTAATATTTCAAAAATTTTTAGGTCATATATTGCTGATAGTAGTTGGCGTAGAGCTTGATATAGTGCTTTTGTCTCATAGTACTTCTAGTGTTTTGGAAGTTATATTGTATGCCATTGCTCGAAAACTTCTCATATATAGCGACACTACTCTGGATATGGCTATTGGAATAATTGCTATAGGAATGGTCTTTGCTATAAGAAAATACTTGTTTACTAAAGAAATAAAGCTTGAAGGACATGGGAATGTATTTTCTGCAGCAATTTCTGTAGCAGACGCAAATACTATTACTGGTTTAAATATACCTGAGCATTTAGGAAATACTATTGGTGGAGTAATAACTAAAATAGCAGAGAATACCCAAAGACCAATCTATGAAGGAGTTGACTTCAGAGTTGGAAATGCAAAGTTAAAGGTTATGTCAATGAAAGACGGTGTAATAGAAAAAGTGGTGATAGAAAATTTAGATGAATAGCAAGGAGAATATTAGATGGCATTAAAATTTGAGCTAATAATGGAATGTAATAAAACAGAAGCTAGAATTGGAAGAGTTTATACCCCACATGGTGTTATTGATACTCCAGCTTTTATGCCAGTTGGAACTCAAGCTACTGTTAAAGCTATGAGCCCAGATGAATTAAAAGAGATAGGAGCACAAATTATACTTGGCAATACTTATCACTTATATATTAGGCCAGGCCATAAACTGATAGAGGATTTTGGAGGTCTGCACGGTTTTATGAACTGGGATAGACCTATATTAACAGATAGTGGAGGATTTCAAGTTTTTAGTTTAAATGAATTGAGAAAAATTAGTGAGGAAGGAGTGGAATTCAGATCTCATTTAGATGGTTCAAAACACTTCTTTACCCCAGAATTTGTTATTGAAATAGAAGAATCTTTAGGCGCCGATATTATTATGGCCTTTGATGAATGTATACCGTATCCTTGTGAGAAGGACTATGCGAAAAAGTCTATGGAAAGAACCGTTAGATGGCTGAAGAGATGTAAAAAAGCTCATAAGAAAAATGATAAACAAGCTTTATTTGGAATTGTGCAGGGAGGAATTTTCAAAGATTTAAGGATAGAAAGTGCAAAAATGACTGTAAATATAGATCTGCCTGGATATGCAATAGGAGGTTTAAGTGTAGGGGAGCCAAAAGAAATTATGAATGAAGTACTGGATTATACGGTTCCATTGCTCCCAAAATATAAACCTAGATATCTTATGGGTGTTGGAAGTCCAGATTCTTTAATTGATGGTGTAATAAGAGGTATAGATATGTTTGACTGTGTTTTACCCACTAGGATTGCTAGAAATGGAACTGTCATGACTTCAAGAGGCAAACTGGTAGTAAGGAATGCTGAATATGCTAAGGATTCATTACCTTTGGATGAAAATTGTGATTGCTATGCATGTAAAAATTTTTCCCGGGCTTATATTAGGCATTTGATTAAAGCAGGAGAGATATTAGGTGGAAGACTTACAACAATACATAATTTGAGGTTTCTGCAGAATCTAATGAAAGATATCAGAGATGCTATAAGAAAAGGCACAATTCTAAGTTTTAGGGAAGAATTTTTTGAAAGTTATGGGTATAACAAATGATTCATTTAAGAAGGATTTTTGCATTTTGTATTGAATATAAGTAAGGCTGCCATTGAATGTATTTAAACAATCAAGGGAGACTTTCTTGAAATCCATGAAGGAAAGGTTTTTATTTAAGATAGCTTTCTATGGATTTAATATATTACGGAGGAGGGATGCATAATGCCAGCATGGACTTCAACAGTTTTATTGTACGTTGCAATTCTAGGAGTATTTTATCTTCTTCTTATCAGACCTCAAAAGAAAAGAGAGAAACAACTACAAGAGATGAGAAACAACATTAAAGAAGGAGACGAGATACTAACAATAGGAGGCATTTATGGCAAGGTTCTCAATGTTAAAGATGAATCATTGACCATAGAAGTCGGAGCTGATAAGACTAGGCTTAAAATAGCTAAGTGGGCTATAGGAAGAAAAGTTGAATCTTAGTGACAAAAAAGTAACTTGAAGTGTATCAAGTTACTTTTTTATTCTCTAAATATTTTGCTACTGTTATCTTAAATTTAAGAATAAAACTGATTAATAGAGAATAATGTTTATTGAATAAATGTACCTAGGGGGGTTATGAAATGAAAGGTTTTAAGAAAAAAGCTGCGACTTTACATGATAATAAAAGCAGAATTATTCTACTAATAAAATCATTATTTTTAGCTTTAATTATATCTTTTGCATGTATAATTATATATTCTATTATTTTATCCTTTACTTCGGTGTCAGACAACACCATGTCGATAATTACTCAAGCAATTACAATGGTAAGTATAGTTGCGGCTGCTTTATATTGTGGGAAAAAAGTAAAAAGTAAAGGTTGGCTATACGGAATGATTGTTGGTATACTATTTGTACTGTTAATGATACCTATTAGCATGATGTGGGGGCAAACTCCTGTATTTGATAGGTACTTTGCAGCAAAGATAATTATGGGCTCTTTAGTCGGTTTGATCGGTGGAGTAATTGGTGTGAATATTTCATAAGTGCTTTAAATAAGAGTTTAATTATGATATAATCATTAGGAAAATGTATTAGGAGGCACAAAGATGAAATACATAAAGACTGTTAATAAGACAACTTATGAAGAAAGAATTTTTGTCGGGGGATGTGGCGAGTGTCAGAATTCATGCCAATCAGCATGTAAAACATCCTGTACTGTTGCAAATCAAAAGTGTGAAAGCTTGTTAAATTTAAGAGTTAAAAAGAACTTATCACCTAAAAATAATTAATTAATGACTCATTAAACAGTAATATGATTAAAAATTCTATTACTGTTTAATTTTTTTGGAATAATATTATATGCATGCCTATTTGCTTTACATTGACTCAGGTAAACAAAAGTAATATAATAAACAATGTTAACTTTTAAAAGGGGGAGTACAAATTGAATTCGAAAAATACAGTAAAACTTCTTGCAATGCTCTTTTTGATAGCTATTATGTGCTATATTGCGGTATATGGTCTTGATATGGGGAAATATGAAATAGTTCCAGTAAAAGACTTAATCAAACTAGGTTTAGATTTACGAGGAGGCGCTGATGTAGTGCTAGAAGCTCTAGATGATCCCAATGATCCCATAACCGATGAGAAAATGGAAAGAGCTATTGCTACTATAAGAGAGCGTATTGACTCCCTAGGAGTAACAGAGCCTGTAATAACTAGACAGGGTGCTAAAAGGATAAGAGTTGGTTTGCCTGAAATTCAAGATACACAGAGAGCCCTTGAAGTAATAGGAAAAACCGCACAACTTAAATTTGTTGATGAAGAAGGTAAAATAGTGTTGACCGGGAATGAAATAAAAGATGCTAAAGCAGTATATGGAGCACAAAGTCCTACAGGTATTCAGCAACCTGTTGTATCTTTAGAATTAACATCTGAAGGTGCTGAAAAATTTGCATTAGCTACTTCAAACAATATTGGGAAAATAATTGCTATTTATTTGGATGATAATGTAATTTCAGCTCCGGAAGTAGGAGAACCTATATTAGATGGTAGAGCTCAGATTTCTGGCAATATGACTATGGAAGAAGCAGCTGATTTAGCTATGCTTATAAGAGCCGGGGCACTTCCTGTAGAACTTAAAACTCTTCATGTCACAAGTATTGGACCTGAATTAGGGGCAAACTCTTTTGAAAAAAGCTTAACAGCTGGTAAAATAGGTGTAGTGCTGGTATTCCTATTCATGGTATTAGCTTATAGACTACCAGGCTTGATAGCTGATATTGCGCTTGTATTGTATATTTGTATTATTCTGTTTGCTTTAGCTGCATTAAAGGCGACTTTAACTTTACCTGGAATTGCAGGAATTATATTATCTGTCGGAATGGCTGTAGATGCTAACGTTATCATATTCGAGAGATTAAAAGAAGAATTGAAATTGGGCAAAAGTTTAAGGTCAGCTATAGATTCAAGTTTTAGAAGAGCCTTCCTAACAATCTTTGATTCTAATATTACCACTTTGATTGCTGCAATTGTACTTTTCTATTTTGGTACAGGACCTATTAAAGGATTTGCAGTTACATTATCTATAGGTATATTGGCTAGTATGTTTACTGCTATTGTTGTTACTAAGTATTTAATGAAACTTATTTCTGGCATCAAAGTGTTATCTAACAAAAAGTATTATGGAGTATAGGAGGGCAAATCAGATGATAAACCTTAAAATTGTTCAATACAAAAAAATATGGTTTTCTATACCTATTGCAATAATTACAATAGGTATAATAATTATTTTAATTAACGGCGGTTTGAACTTTGGTATTGATTTTACTGGTGGATCAACAATTCAAGCCCATGTAGGGAGAAACTTTGATTTATCTGAAGTAAGAGAAATAATATCAAAATACGATAGCGAAGCTGTTGTCACCTATGCCGGCAATGAAAAAGAAGATGTAATTGTTAGAACAAAACTAGAACTAGACGAAGCAAATAGAAAGGAAATAATTGATCAATTTATTTCAAAGTTTAATATTGCATCTGATAACATAAACTTTGAGACAATCGGACCTGCTATAGGAGATGAATTAAAAAAACAAGCTATATTATCTTTAATTTTAGCCAATATAGGTGTATTAATTTATATCAGTTTTAGATTTGAGTGGAAATTCGGGTTAGCCTCAGTGATAGCATTAGTGCATGATGTTGTCATTATGATTATACTATATGGTATAATGAGAATACCTGTAAATAGTTCATTTATTGCTGCTATACTCACTATAGTTGGCTATTCTATTAACAATACTATAGTTATATTCGATAGAATAAGAGAAAATATGAAAAATGTAAAGAAGATTGATAAAGTTCAATTGGTAAATGAGAGTGTAAATCAGACTTTAACTAGAACAATAAATACTTCACTTACCACTTTGCTTGCAATATTAACATTATATATATTAGGAGTACCTGCAATAAAGGATTTTGCACTCCCCTTAATAGCAGGAATTGTTGCTGGTACCTATTCATCAATTTTTATTTCCGGTCCCCTTTGGGTTATTTTAAGCTCAATTAAAAAAGCGCAAGCAGTGCGTTAAATTTAAAGGTAACAGCCAAAAACTGTTGCCTTTTATATTTTTCTTTATATTTCTTTGGAAATAGTTTATTCTATCTATAATAACAGAAAAAGGAGGAGTAAAGTATGCAACTAACAGTTATTATCTCAATGTTTTTTGCTTTATTTATTGCAATTTTTGCAGTACAAAATGCTTCTGTAATAACTATTAATTTTCTATGGTATGAAAAAAATATGTCACAAGCACTAGTTATATTAGGTTCTACATTAGTTGGTATAATTATAATGGTGCCTTTCGATATTATCCGCAGAATTAAGACTGGCATAAAAATAAATGAATTAAACAACAGAATAAGAAAATTAAATGAAGAATTGGAACAAGCTAAGTCCAATAAAGAGTCAGCTTATAAAAAGAACGAAGGTCAATATGATAGTAATAAAAAATAATGGGTAGTATGTAGGTGATATCTTGATAAAAAAATGGCTAGCGTATAATAAAGACTATTCAATGGTTAAGGAATTTATAAGGGAGCTTAATATTTCTGAGACTTTGGCAAGAATATTGATTAACAGAAATATTGAGACAATTGAGGATGCAGAAATATTTCTCAATCCGATAATAGATGAACTAGATGATCCTTTTATTATGAAAGGTATGGAGTCTGCCGTATACAGGCTGGAAAAGGCTATATTAAAAGGAGAAAAAATATGTATATATGGAGATTATGATGTAGACGGAATAACAAGTGTTTCAATGTTGTATATAACACTTAGAAAATTAGGTGCAAATGTTGTTTATTACATACCAAATAGACTCGATGAAGGATATGGGCTTAATCCTGAGGCTATAGAAAAAATCCTGAATGAAGATGTAGAATTGATAATTACTGTAGATTGCGGAATAAATTCACTAAATGAAGTAGAACTTGTAAATAAAATGAATAGAGATATAATTATAACAGACCATCATCAATGCGGCCATGTTATACCTGAAGCTTATTCGGTAATAAACCCAAATCAAAGAGATTGTTTTTACCCTTTTAAGTTCCTTGCAGGAGCAGGAGTAGCTTTTAAGTTAGTTTCTGCCCTTACCCAGCAAATTGGGAGATATGAAATAACAAGGGAAATTATAGATTTAGCTGCATTAGGCACAGTTGCTGATGTAGTTACACTATTAGGAGAAAATAGAATTATTGTAAAAAATGGTTTGGATAAAATGAGATCACATCCAAACATTGGTATCGAGGCTCTTGCAAAAGTATCTGGAGTTGATATATCTAATATTAATACATATCATCTAAGTTATTTATTAGGGCCTAGATTAAATGCTGCGGGAAGACTTGGGGATCCAAGTATAGGGGTAGAGCTACTAACGTCGTTAGATAAAGAATATGCATATAAAATAGCTGAGGAATTAAATAAAATTAATATGGAAAGACAAAAGATTGAGAATGGTATTTTGGACGAAGCAATAGACATGGTAGGTAGAGATGTTGACCTAAAAAAAGACAAGATAATAGTTTTATCAGGCAATAATTGGCATACTGGGGTAGTCGGTATTGTGGCATCAAAAATATCTGAAAAATATAATTTACCTACAGCTTTAATATCTGTTGACGACGATATTGGCAGAGGATCTGCAAGAAGTATTCCTAATTTTGACTTTTATAAAGCAATGACTAAATGCAGTTTTCTTTTTGAAAAATTTGGTGGTCACCAAATGGCTGCAGGATTCACAATAAGAAAGGAAAATATAAGTGAGTTTAGAAATCTTATAAATGAGATTGCCAGGGAAATGTTAGATGGTAAAGAGATAATATCTGAAGTTTTAGTAGATTACAGGATAGATAGCATTAATGAATTGCCTCAACTTCTAGAAGAAATAGAAATGTTAAAACCTTATGGAGAAGGAAATCCTGTACCACTATTTGTATTTCGTAATCTCATAATAAAAGATAAAAGGCTATTGGGCGATAATAAACATTTATCATTGAAGCTAAGTGATGGAATTGATACTGTTAGAGGAATTGGTTTTAATATTGGATTTATTTTTAATTATATTGCAGTTAATGAAAAGATTGATATAATATGTAGTGTAGAAAAAAATATCTGGAATGGCACAGAAACTATTCAATTAAATATTAAAGACATAAATAAGGCCAAATAAAATTGAGATTTGGAGGCTGGACAAGTGAATTTAGAAAAGTATATTAGAGTAGTAGAAGACTTTCCTGTTGAAGGAATAAGTTTTAAAGATGTTACACCGTTATTAAAGGATAGAGAGGCTTTTCGTTTTGCTATTAAGCTTATGTCAGAAGAGATAAGGAAGGAAAATGTTGACATAGTTGTTGGG
The DNA here is from genome assembly GCA_012521375.1 of Clostridiales bacterium. Taxonomy (GTDB): domain Bacteria; phylum Bacillota; class Clostridia; order Lutisporales; family Lutisporaceae; genus Lutispora. The sequence goes on along the minus strand of JAAYMO010000144.1, from coordinate 54 downwards.
CCTGAAGCAAGAGGTTTCCTATTTGGAGCTCCTATTGCATATGAGTTAGGTGTG
>JAAYMO010000143.1 GCA_012521375.1 Clostridiales bacterium | reverse complement strand
ACACTGTATTCTGAGAGGAATACAGTGTTGTTTATTTTTAAAATAAGGTAAAAATATTATAGAAGAGTAAAAAAACCTGTATTGCTCTATGGGTCAAGAGAAGGTATAATTGAGCGCGGGGACTTAACACATATTAGTTCGGTATTGAATATTTAGTTTGGAGGTAAACACTATGAAAAAGTCTATCAGAGAGTTTATAATGATAAACATAGGGCTGCTGTTTGTAGCCGCAGGAGTTTATTACTTTCTTATACCTAGCAACTTGGCAGCTGGAGGGATAAGCGGTTTGGCAATTGTCATGAACTATCTAGTACCACAGATACCTGTAGGGCTTTTCATGCTAATTGTGAACGTGATACTGTTTATAGTAGGTATTGCTTTTATTGGAAAGGGTTTTGGAGTTAAGACAATATACTCAAGCATAGCACTATCAAGTATGATATGGATTCTTGAAAGCTATTTTCCTATTACAGAGCCTCTAGCAGGAGACATGTTTATAGAGCTTATATTTGGAATGCTAGTAATCGGGGCAGGTATGGCAATAGTGTTTCTAAACAATGCTTCTACAGGTGGAACAGATATAATTGCCAAGATTTTGAACAAGTATTTGCATGTAAATATTGGTATGGGAGTCCTGATTGCGGATTTTTTCATTACCCTTGCAGCAACCTTTGCTTTCGGAATCAGGACTGGTTTATATGCTCTATTAGGAGTAATAATAAACGGTTTCGTAATAGATAACTTTATAGAAGGAATAGAAGTAAATAAGCAGGTAACTATTATAACCACTAAAGTTAATGAGATTAACAGTTTTATCATAAATGTTCTAGGTAGGGGGGCTACCATTTATACAGCAAGAGGAGCATATACAAATGAGCCAAAAGATATTATTATTGTTGTGCTTGAAAGAAGAGAGTTCATCAAACTAAGGAATTTTATAAAAGAAATTGACCCAAAAGCCTTTATCACAGTTAATAAGGTTCACGAAACCTTAGGAGAAGGTTTTAAGAGTCTTATTTCATAAAAACAAAGTCTTTTACAATTGCTTCTTCGAATCTCCCGCTTTTAATGCTAGAGAATAATAATAAGGCTTCCATTGGAAACCTTATTATATCTCTTTTATTGCATTATCGTTTAATTTAAAACATTCCTTTAACCATTTCGATAACTGTTTGTTCATATGGAGTTAATTTTCTTTTTTTTAGATGAACAGCAGCAAAAGTGATATTCTTAATTGTTTTCCCTACCGAGAAAAAAGCTAAATTCCTAATATCTTTTATATACTGCAAATAACTCTTAAAGTTGAAACCAACACCGAAACCTAGATTTATTAATTCTGCTACAGTACTCATTTTCTTTAGTAAGAAGACTTTTTGAGGTTTTAGATTGCATTCTTCAAAAACTTGATTTGCAAAACTACGTAAACTTTGTCCTTCATTGAAAAGAATAAATCTTTCATTTTCAAATATTCTCAAATCAATCCATGGATAATCCATTCCTCTACTATAGTGAGCATTTCTGATTAAAGGGTTGTTTTTATTTACTAGGAAGAGCATATCATCGTTGAAGATAGGAATGTATTCAAATTCTGATTTAAAATAAGGACAATTGCAGAAAAATAAGTCTAACTGGTTGTTTGTCAATCTGTTTTCCATATTACCGTAGTTACCTTCATACCAGATTAAATCAACATTCGGAAATTCATCTGTAAAACGTTTTATGAGAATAGGTGATAAACTCGATGAACGGATAGACTGCATTCCTATGCGTATACGTTCTTTATTGCCTCTTTTAACACTTGCCAGCTCAATGTCGAAACTTTCTTTAAGAGCAAGCATCTTTTTTGCATGTTCCACATAAAGCTCACCTGCATAAGTCAATACGAATTTTTTTCCTACACGTTCAAACAATTTAACGCCCAATGTTTTTTCAAGATTACTTATGTAAAGGCTTAAAGCAGGTTGTGAAATATACAATTCTTGTGCAGCAATACTCAAAGAACCTATTTCTGCCAATTTACATACATAACGTTGTTCCTTTAAATTCATATAACCACCAACATTTAAATATATATTATTTATATTTAGTCCTTTAAAATCTATTGGAAAATATAATTCTATATTAATTTGAACTTTCCATAATGGATTCCGATAATGGTTTTCTTGTTATCAAAATGCTTCCAATAGTAAGCCTTTCTCATTCGTTATATAAAACTATACACATCAGTATAGCAACAGGTTAATTGTATAAGAAATATTTAATTTATTATTATTTTATTTAAAAATAATAATAATGTCAACGTATTTTGTTATTTATAGCATTAATTTCCTAAATTCAAAAATAATAGGATAATATTAAATAACAATAATTCAATTATTTTTCTAGTTTTGTCGTTATTTGATGAACATAATCATAAAAATAGACATATCAATATACAGATGTTTTTTATAATCAGTAATAAACATTTTATCATCAAGAATAGAAAAATAATAATAAGTATTTCTTAATAATATATTAAGATATTTAAATTTTACAAATAATCAAATAAATGCTATAGTATCTTTAAAAGAAAGCTAAAAGAAGAAGCTGGAGGTGGTTTTATTTACAATCTAATCGATAAGTACATAGAGGATAATTCTCAGGAAGCTTTTGAAATAGCAAAACAAATATTTGATCATCCGGAAATGGCATTTGAGGAATATTTTGCATGCGAACAATTGACAAATTATTTACAAAAAAAAGGATATGATGTTACAGTAGGTGTTGGCGGATTGCCAACAGCATTTAGTGCAACATATGAGCAGGGCACAAATGGAGTCTCTATAGGTCTTCTTTGCGAATATGATGCTATTGAGATTGGACATGCATGTGGACATCATTTGCAAGGACCCATAATGCTTCTTGTGGCACAAGCAATACGAAACAGTAGTATTACTCAGCCCTATAAACTTGTCATATATGGAACTCCGGCAGAGGAAGGTCCACAAGGCAAATATAGAATGCTTGAAAACGGATGCTTCAAAGATATTGATGCAGCGCTTATGACACATGCATCTCCGTACACAACAGTCGATGTAAAATCTTTAGCGGGAAGTACGTGGGAAGTAGAATTTACAGGTGTTCTTGCGCATGAGTCGCTGACTCCTGAGTTATCGAGAAGTGCAACAGATGCAATGGTTATTGCAATTCAAGGAATTGAATTCTTGAGAGGTCACGTAAAAGAAGATGTCAAATTCTACACTACAATAAATGATTGTAAGGGGGTTCAAGGTAATAAAGATCCGAACATAGCTAAATTCAACATTTCTATACGTACTTATCACACAGAAGATATCCCATCTTTAGAAGAAAGAGTGCTCAATGTAGTTAAAGGTGCGGCAATGATGACGGGTACAACAGTTAATTACAAAAAAGTGAAAGTGATAGACGAAAAATTTCCCTCATTGACTTTAAACCAAATAATAATGGACAACGCAAAAAAACTAAATGCTCCGAATATTATTCCATTCAGAAAAAGAACAGGTTCAACGGATTTCGGTAGAGTTACGCAAATGGTACCAGGCGCTGTTTCACGTTTTGCTCTTGTGCCGGAAGGAGTAACAACGCATTCAAAAGAATTTCTTGCATATGGGAAAAGTAAAGAAGCCTATGACGGCATGATAATGGGCGCAAAAATACTGGCGTATACGGTGGCTGATTTGATTACTAAACCGGAATTGATGGAAAAAGCAAAAAAAGAGTTTAAGCAACGAAAAAATAATAAAAAGAAAGGTGGAAAAAATGAAAAAGAAATTTAAAAGAATTCTTACCATGTTGCTTACTGTTTTGCTTGTGATATCGCTTACTGCATGTAGCAACAACAATAAAGCCCCTGACCAAACTACCCAAAATGAACAAGAAGAGATTACTACAAGTAAAGAAGTTACTACCAGTAAAGATGAATTAATTATGGCAATAGACCGTGAACCCATTTCGCTAGACCCGGCTGATGGAAATGTAGCTGTTAAGAGATTGATAGAAAGCAATATTTATGATACTTTATTAGATTTTAATACTGAAATGGAAGTAGAACCTAATTTAGCTGAAAGCTGGGAGAAACTTGATGATTTAACATGGAAATTCAATCTTAGGAAAGGCATTAAGTTTCATAACGGTGAAGAACTCAAGGCAAGTGATGTGGTATTCAGCATAAAAAGACAATTTGATATATCAACTGGTTTAGGTAATGTGGCTCAACTAGATCCTGATGGGTTTGAAACACCGGACGATTATACTGTTATAATTAGAACTAAAGAACCATTTGCATTTGTAGAACAGATGATGTGCTCTCCAGGCTTGTCTATCCTAAACGAAAAGGCCGTAACTGAAGCAGGTGTGGAGAACCATGCAAGAAATCCAATAGGAACAGGACCATACAAGTTCGCAGCATGGCATGCCGGGGACAGAATAATATTGGAAAGAAATGATGATCATTGGGGAGAAAAAGCTAAAATAAAGACAATAGCTATAAGAATAATAACTGAAAGTGCAAGCCGTACAATAGATTTAGAAAGCGGCGGTTTGGATATGACACTTGCGCTTTCCAATAACGATGCAGAAAGAATTGATGAGAATCCAGAAACACAACTCTTTGCGCATACTAGTACAACCATCAGATATATTGCATTTAACTGCGCAAAGGAAAAGCTAAGCGATAAAAGAGTTCGTCAAGCACTTAATTATGCAACCGATAAAGAGGCAATTCAAAAGATAGTATATGGTGAGAAGACATCTGTTTTAGCCATATCACCTGTAGCACCGGGATTACCTGGAAGAAATGAAGACCTACCCCAGTATGATTATAATGTTGAGAAAGCAAAACAATTGCTAGCTGAAGCCGGCTATGCAAATGGTCTAGAACTGGAGTTTATGTATCTTGCAAACTCACAGAATAATATGCTTGCCGAAATGCTGCAGAGCATGTGGGAACAGGTTGGAGTTAAACTTATACTAAAGCCAACAGAATCAGCAGCTCTTACAACAGCTTTAAACAAAGGTGAACATGAAATATGTGTTGCAGGAACCAGTTTTGCATTAAATGATCCAGGCGACGGGCTTCATAGGTTCTTCCATTCTAGCACACACGGTCAAAGCAGTAACAGAACCAATTTATCAAATAGTGAAATTGATAAATATCTGGATGAAATAATAATCACATCAGATCAGCAAAAGCGAAATGAACTTGTTTACAAGGTGCAAGAATTGATACATGAAGAATCTCCAATGATGTATATAGCAAATCCATACACACTTATTGGAGCTTCCTCAAAACTGAGAGGATTGGAATTAAAACCTAATGGTTATTATGATCTCTCAAAAGTATACTTTGAATAAATAATAGAATACCATAATACAGTATTGGGTTTAAAGCCCAATACTGTATTATGTTCAATAGAATAGGAGGGATAGCAGTTTGACAAAGTATATCGCACAGAGATTGCTGATGATGATTCCTGTCATGTTAGGTGTCACATTAATTGTATATACTCTTCTATATATTACACCCGGAGATCCTGTTGATATTATACTAGGTGATGATGCTACACCAGAGGCGGCGGAAAAATTGAGGGAAGAGTTAGGCCTTAATGCCGGATATGTTGAACGTTTTTTTATATATGTAAAAAAACTCCTCCAAGGTGATCTTGGTATATGTTATGCAACAAAACAACCTGTAGCCACAAGAATTGCTCAAACATTTCCTAATTCTTTAAAACTCGCCGGGTGGTCGATGTTGATTGCTACAGCATTAGGACTCTTTTTAGGTATAATATCTGCGGTGAAGCAATACTCGTTGTTTGATAGTATAGCGATGGTATTCGCCATGATAGGAAATGCCATGCCAAACTTTTGGCAAGGTCTTTTACTTATGTTATTGTTTGCTTTACGTTTAAAATGGTTACCTGCATCCGGTTTCACTTCATGGAAACATATGATACTTCCTGCTTTAACAATTGGTACCAGCGCAGCAGCAGCAATAGCAAGGATGACTCGTTCGAGTATGCTTGAAGTTATACGCCAGGATTACATAATAACTGCAAGAGCAAAAGGTCAAAATGAATACAAAATAACCGTAAATCATGCTTTAAAAAATGCACTAATCCCTGTCGTTACAACTATAGGTATACAATTTGGGCGATTACTTGGTGGCGCAGTACTCACAGAATCAATTTTTGCAGTTCCCGGAGTTGGAAAAATGATGGTTGATGCGATAAAAGCCAGAAACCATCCAGTTGTTCAAGGCGGAGTTCTTATGATTGCACTTACTTTTAGTTTAGTAAATCTTCTTGTAGACATTCTATATGCATATATAGACCCTCGCATAAGGTCGCAGTATAAATAGGGAGGGCTTAATATGGATAATAAAGTGATAGAAAGCAGTATTGACAATGTCGTTGTTCAAGTTGGCACCCAAAAGATAAAAAAACGAAGTCAATTGGCAGAAGTATGGAGAAGATTTCGTAGAAACAAAAGTGCATTAGTAGGAATGACTATGTTCTTGATTCTTGTTTTTGCTGCAATTTTTGCTGATGTTATTTCGCCATATGACCCGTTAGAACAAAATTACAGCATTAGATTGCAACCTCCGTCTGCAGAACATTGGTTTGGCACTGATGAGTTAGGAAGAGATATTTTAAGCAGAATAATTTACGGAGCAAGAATATCTTTAACTGTAGGACTGATTGCTGTAAGTGTTTCTTGTGCTGCAGGTTGCGCTTTAGGTGCTATTGCCGGTTATTATGGCGGAAAATTTGATAATATAATCATGCGTTTTATAGACATCATTATGGCTATTCCTGCAATACTGCTAAATATATCAATTGTTGCAGCCTTGGGAAATGGTTTGCAAAACGTTATGATAGCTATAGGTATTTCTAGTGTAGCAGGATACTGCAGGATTATGCGTGCATCTGTATTGTCCATTAAAGAGCAAGAATTTGTCGAAGCGTCTCGTGCAGCAGGGGCAAGTGATTTTTATATAATCATGCAACATATTCTTCCGAATAGTTTAGCTCCGCTCATAATACAAGCTACACTCCGCTTAGGTGGTGCGATTCTTTCCTGTGCAAGCATGAGTTTCATAGGTTTAGGTATCATTCCGCCTACTCCTGAATGGGGGGCAATGTTATCGACTGGGCGTGATT
>JAAYMO010000142.1 GCA_012521375.1 Clostridiales bacterium | reverse complement strand
GGAATGTTCATCTTGCCAATTAGCATAACATCCCCTTGGATAGTTTTATTTGGATTCTTTAGAGCCATATCCATCATTTCTGCTAGTTTTTGTCTCTCTTTGCCTTGAAAAAAATCTAATATATTTTTCCCAACTGCTTCATCCTTATTGTATCCTATTACCTTTCTGGATGCTTCGCTTATGTATCTGATGTTTCCGTCAGAATCAATTATTTCAAAAACATCACTGGAGTTTTCTACTAAAACTTTAAAGTTCTTATTCAATTCTTCGATTTGTCTCTGCTTATATCTTAATTGCTCTTCCAATTTATTATATTGCCTTAGACTCTCACAAGTATTATAACAGTTTATTGATGGATATCTATGTTCATCACAGGCTGCATTTGCCAATTCTTTATGCTCGTTTAATAGGCTACTGTCAATATCACACTGATAATTACAAAGATTTTTTCTGTCAAAAAGTGCCATGTTAATTTCCCCCCTAAAATATGTGCTTCTATTTTAATTACTAAGTACTATAGTAATAATTTGCAAAAATATAAAAAATGGCAACAAAAAAATAATCTAATTGGTGGCCTGACAATCATAGCACATAAGTGCCTTAGACTCATAGCTTTGCGTCCCTATCTTTCGATAGGTTTGCCATTTTCAACTACATTATTTTTTTATAAACATCTTTAATTATGCATTAATTTCATATAATTAACGATGCTTATTAGAAGTTTGTCAAATATTATGCTAATTTAATTATAATACTTTTTTACCAAAAAATAAAGGACTTTTTTCCTATTTTTTATAAATATTTTATAAAAATTTAATGAGCCATCGAGAATCGTACCCGATTACTCTTGGCTCATTTTATATATCGTTTAAGCTCTTTGTAAAAGTTTTCTCTTGTACCAGCCATAACTATGACTACTATGTCACCGTTCTCTAATTTAGAAATTCTATAGGCTATCTCATAGTTCGTATGATTATAGTAAATATCAAGGCAGTAAAGTCCTCTTAGGTCACCTGTTTTAGCTTGTCCAATATTAGGGTTTTCCCTTATGTTATTTATACTTTCTTTAAAGATTTTCTTAAGTGCTTTATCCTTCAGCTTTTTAAAGTATTTTTCAGCAGAAGGTGTATAGATTACTGGAAGCATTTTTTAGTCCTCCGATTCATCATCAATACCAAAAATATCATCTGTATGATCTATATAACTTACTGAAGCTTCCCTTGCTAATGCGTCCGCTTCTTCAATAAGTCTTTCTACAGCAGGCCGCACTTGACGGCTAATACGCTTAAATTCATTTAACAATTTTTCACCATGATATCCTTGCTCAATCAGGTCTGCTAATATTTCTTCTGCAAATACATTACTATCATTTCTAACCGGAGTGAGTATCAGCATTCCATTTGCACAAATACAATCAACTTCTTTTGATAGCTTCAAAGATTCATAATACTTTGCTGGAATAGTAATCTGTCGTTTTGAAGAAATACGAATACGACGTTTCTCCACAGGAGATTCCCCCATACTTAATTTATTCTCTAACATTATTATATCCTCTTTTCTTTAAAATGATATAAGTAAGGAAACTTGGTTTCCTTACTTATATCATATTGTATCTTTTTCCAATTGTCAACTTCAAGTTCTTTAGGCCGTGATTATCAGACTTGAAACTGAAACAACAAGAAATGTTGAACTTATTAACACGGTCTGACAGTTGGACATAGCTCATCTCCTATAGCTCAATCGATGGTATATTTTAATTCCTCTAGTGGTCTAAAGCTTTTAAAATCCAACAAGTCATTTAGCCTTAAATAAGACATTGAATTTAAATCTATTAAATCATCATAGAATAAAAGAGTAAATGCCCATCTATCTCTATATTTCGCTCTATCTCCTTTCATAAAAACCCTATTGGAAAATAATACTTCAACATCTATCTCATACCACTTTCCAACTTCCAAACCTTTGCTTTTCAAATACTCTGGATCTGTTGGCGGATAAAAGATAATTCTTAAAGTTCCCCTAATATGTCCTCCTCCCATATAGTACATAAGAGAATCATGAGTTATAAAATCTGCTTGGGAGACAATTTTATACTTCTTTATTTTCTCAATTTCCGCATCTATCATATCATCAGGCATTATCCATTGACTTTCAGGCCTTCTATTTCCGTTTTCATCTTCAATCTCATTCAATATATCTTCCGGGTTAAAGTAAAACAGAACTCTTGTCCTGTAATCACCGGCTTCTTTCTTCTTCTCCTTATTTGCAACGATAGGACCGTAATATGGTACTTCTACATCTAAAGTCCTATAATCAATATTGTATCTAGTATTCATATAATTCTTGGTTATCAATACATAGTTTTCATAATCATTTAGATGTGCAAAAGCATTATTAAAAATATCCAGTGGATTAGTTTGCCTGTTTATTTCCAATTGTTTATTACTAGTAATACCATACTCTGACCTAAAAGGATATTCATAGAGCCTTTTATTTACATAAGGGCATATGGAAACCCATAATTCTTTATTAGAAGGTGCTTCGATTTCCGGTTCAGGTTCATATACTCCATCTAACATTCTTGTATAATGAAGTCGCATACCTATACTTTTAAGGAAATTTTCCATAGGTTTAATATCTAGCTCCCTCACATAATCAGCCAATTGTTCAACTGCCTTTTTGCTATCTTTCGTGTCATATCGCTTTAGTCTTTCCACCAATATTTTAGCTTCATCTTTTGTAAGGAAATCATAAGGTCTCAGTCTTCCATTTTCATCTGCATCCAACAGTCCTGCAAAATAGGTGGTGGCCATTTCTTTTAGATACTCTTTTGTAATCATTCGTATATCCTTAATATTTCCAATATAGTCCTGCCAGTAGATGATGGTAAAATATTTATCATAATTGCCATTTTTTATCCCAAAACCATTTATTAGTGTATTTATTTGATGAGATTGAAGTCTATGGTTTAGTGTATATCCTTTAAAAAAATAATCATTCTTCCCACTTGTAAACAGTGCCGGCATACCAGTAATATCATCCATTACTCTCGCTACAATCAAAGCGGCCTCTCTTCTTAAAATTGGCTTGTCATATGAAGGATAATCTGCCAAAGGTCTCACAAATTCTTTGCTTAT
>JAAYMO010000141.1 GCA_012521375.1 Clostridiales bacterium | reverse complement strand
TTCAATATACCCAGGAATCTGGTAAGACCCCAAAGCCTATTGAATGTAACAAGTAAAATTGTATTTAAAGGTGATTTGAAGAGTTTCGGGCAAGGAAAGAGAGATTTTGTTGAGGGAAGAAGTGTTATCAGGGGATTAAATCCAGCTTATGATATATAATTGGCTAGAGCATTTAACCCGTGGTGTTATTCAATTACAATATACTGTTGTTTTAAAATACATTATAATATAATGGTATTATGATAAGGTAATCTATATCGTGCAACATATACATTTGTAATAAATAGTAATAAGATTATCATAAGAGGGTGCTATAGAATGAATTTAAATTTTAACCTTTCATTGGCCGAAGGATATAAAAGTAATTCTCAAATTGCAAGAGTGTTAACGGAAGGATGGGTAGAGGAGAATGCTTATTGCCCAAATTGTGGGAATGCTTCTATAAAAAAATTTAAAAACAATAAGCCTATATCTGATTTTTTTTGCCCTTCTTGTGGTAGAATTTTTGAATTGAAAAGTAAAAGTACTAAAATAAAAAACATAATTAATGATGGTGCTTATAGCAAGATGATTGAGCAGATTAACAATAAATCCAATCCTGACTTTTTGTTTTTAGCATACTCTAAAGAAAGATATATTGTTAATAACTTTTTTGTAGTTCCCAAACATTTTTTTACACCCAAGATAATTATTAAAAGAAAACCTCTATCTAGAAATGCACAGCGTGCAGGATGGGTTGGTTGTAACATTAATATTGGCGCTATCCCACTTTACGGTAGAATATTTATTATCAAAAATCAATTGCCTTTGAAACCAAAAGATGTAATAAATCAGTTTAATAAAACAAAATTTCTCGATGATAATACTATTAACAATAGGGGATGGATAATTGATGTTATGAACTGTGTTGACCGAATTTCTCAAACAGAGTTTACTCTAGCAGATGTATATAAATTTGAAAAAGAACTGAAACTGCTTTATCCTAATAACCATAATATTAAAGCAAAAATTCGGCAACAGTTGCAACTATTAAGAGATGCTAATATTATTGAATTTTTGGGCAACGGAAAATATAGAAAGATACTAAACAATAAATAGCAGTATTTTTGTAATGATAAAAGACTATCCCTGCTGATGTCGGCTTTATTACCTTCCCCAAAGTGTTTGTAATATAGCTGGCTTATACTGTTTAACTTGAAGAAGTATTTGAGTCACTGGAGACTCTTTTCTGTAGCTTGCTTATCAATAGACTTCTTTTTGCAGTTAATAAATAGATAGCCATGATTGTTACGATAAGCTCAGTAAATACAAATGCCAGCCATACACCTTTCATGTTCCATATTTTGCTTAATACTATAACTAATGGAACAATAATAATCATTCCTCTCGAAATTGAAATGATAAATCCATTTTTTGCATCCTCTGTTGAACTAAAAAACATAGCTATAACTATGTTTGTTCCGGCAAAGAAAAACCCTAGAAAATAGATTTTCAATCCAATTTCTGCCATATAAGTAATGCTTGCATTATTCTCGCTATTGAAAAAGCCAACTATAGTATCGGAGCACAAGAATATCCCCAGATATATTGTTATGGCTAATAAAGCAGATGTGCACAAAGCATATTTAAGCACTTTTCTGACCATATTATATTTTTTTAATCCATAATATTTACTTGTAAGAGGCTGGATACCTTGAGCTAATCCTGTAAATACAGCTATTACCACAAGGGCTAAATTAGCAACGATTCCATATGCAGCAACACCTAAATTGCCTTCAAGGCCTAAAATAACTAAATTAAAAGTTATTAGAACAATAGCAGAAGAAATCTCAATAATAAATGCAGATGAACCTAGGCTAAATATATCAGGTATCGTAGTCCAGACCATCTTATTCTTAATAATCACAAATTTGTTTTTCTTTTTAATAAAATGAGACAATAATATACATATACTGATTATAGGAGCAAGACTGGTTGCAAATGCAGCTCCAAACATGCCCATTCCTAGGGGGAACATGAATATATAGTCTAGAATAATATTGGAAAAACTCCCTGTCAACATAGCAATCATTGATAAATTTGGATTATTATCGTTACGGACAAAGGCAAGTATTATACTGTTAACAATGAAGAATGGTGCAAATGATAGTATTGTAATCAAATATGTATTTGTAAGAGGTAATGTAAATGTATTTGCACCTAAAGCCAAAGCCAGATGTCTTGATCCGGTTAGACCGATTATAACAAGTATTAGACCTATCATAATGCCAGATTTTACGGAGGTAGAAAACACTACATAAGCTTCTTTATCTTTATTCTGCGATTTCAATATACTGAATCTAGTAGCTCCTCCAATTCCAATCATTAAACCGATACCATGAATAACACTATAAATGGAAATAGAAAGATTTAACGCTGCAAGTCCATTAGCTCCTAACACCTTTGCTACAAAAAAAGTATCGGCCAAAATATAACAAGATAAACCTAACATTCCTAAAATATTTAAGCTAACATACTTTGCAAAATTCCTAAGCATAGGCTTTCCCATATGATATGTCTCCTTTTAAAATAAAAAAGGCATCCCAACAACATTCCTTCTAAGACCTAATGGAATGTTTCAGAACACCTTAAAATCTTTACCCGGTGGCAAAGATTAGGCTTTTATTATATAGAAATTTTTTTAATTATAGAATACTTTTTAGCATATGTCAATTAATCTTATTATCTCTAGAGAAGTTAAACATTTGAAGAAAAACCTTTTAGGCATGTAAGAAAGTTTATTTGAGCTGGTTAATTGCTTAGTTTGGACATATACTGAAATTTATGATATCATATTATTATCAATTAAAGTTTTGTGCAGCATAATTAATAGAATTTACATGTCATATTTATTATTAATTATCTTTGCATTTCGTAAAGCTTTATTTAATCATCATAAATTTACATATTCGTATATTCATCTTATACAACCATTCTTTTTATTATTAATTTTATCAACCATATCCAATGGTTTTAGAAGATGTATCACATTGCAAAGAAAATAAATGTTGATTATTTGATGATAATCTCTATATTTCATCTGAATTAATAGGACTTGTTAAATAATGCCATTGAAAGGTAACGGGTATTGCCGTAAACAAATATCCATGTCTATGAGAAGTTGCTGAAGTTTAATGGCAATCAATACAATGATATAAAAAACATATCATACAAAGGAGGATAGTATTGACAAAATGAAAAAAGTTATTACTTATGGAACTTTTGATTTACTACATGTAGGTCATATTAATTTATTGAAAAGGGCTAAGGCTTTAGGAGACTATCTTATAGTAGGATTGTCTACTGAAGAATTTAATGGCTTAAAAAATAAAAAGTCTTACTACTCTTATGAGGAAAGAAAAAAAATATTAGAATCTATTAGGTATGTTGATAAGGTTATACCTGAAAACAGTTGGGAACAAAAAGTTAAAGATGTCATAAAATACGACATAGATATATTTGTAATGGGCGATGACTGGAAAGGGGAGTTTGATTTTTTGAAAAAATACTGCCAGGTTGTTTATTTGCCTAGGACTTGGGGAATTTCAACAACAAAAATCAAAGATGATTTAAAGATGGCATAGATGGGAATGGTTTGCTATATGAGAAAAATGACGCAGGAATTTATCCAAGTAATTTTATTAGTTATATATCGTATATTTGTTAAATTGTTGCCCATAAACCATAAGGTAATTCTATTCGAAAGCAACCATGGCAGGAACTATTGTGATAACCCTAAATACATTTATGAAGAGTTTATCAAAAGAGGACTAGATAAAGAATATAATCTAGTTTGGATTTTAGAAGATACTGATATAGAAATCTTAGGTAGAAATAAGAAGATAAAGAGATTAGGGTTAAAATATTTCTATTATTTGGCTATTGCAAAAATATGGATATTTAACTGTAGAGAGCCGGAGTTTCTAGTTAAGAGAAAGGACTGTATCTATGTCCAGACATGGCACGGAACTCCGTTGAAGAAGTTAGGTTTGGACATGACAGTAATGAACATGGGAGGCAAAACTGATCTGGAGGCCTACAAAAAAGAATTCTATGACAGTACCAGGAAGTGGGATTTTATTATTTCTCAAAATAAATATTCTACAGAAATATTTAAAAGTGCTTTTACCTTTGAAAATAAAGAGATATGGGAGATTGGGTATCCGAGAAACGATATATTAATAGAGGGAAATAATGCAGATTATATCAATAAGCTTAAGCAAAAGCTAGGCATACCAAATGATAAAAAGGTAATTTTATATGCTCCTACTTGGAGAGATGATGAGTATCATAACTATGATTGGTACAAATTCAGTACCAATATTGATTTAGATTATATGAGAAAACATCTTGAAGATGAATATGTGCTAATAATAAAAATGCACTATTTAGTTATGGATAAACTTGATGTTGATGCTTATAGAGGTTTTGTTTATGTATATACACCAACACAAGATATTCAGGAGCTGTATTTGGTGTCAGATATACTGATAACAGATTATTCATCTGTAATGTTTGATTATAGTATGCTAAAAAGACCTATTATATTTTATGCATATGACTTAGATAAGTATAAAAATAATATTAGAGGTTTTTATTTTGATCTATTTGAGGACGCTCCCGGTCCAGTCGTAACAAAAAATGATGAGCTGCTGAAAGCTATTAGAGATATCGAGCATGATTTCCAACATAAGTATAAATATAGCTTTGTCAAGTTTTACAATAAGTTTAATCATATAGATGATGGCAAAGCTTCGGAGAAGTTTGTGGATAATTTATTATCAAAAATAAAAAACCAAAAATAATAGCATAGACATAGATATAAGTTAACATAAGGCCAATACCCGATCTTATAAATATCTAAAAAGAAAAGCAATTGTATGAAAGCCAAGAGATATATCTCCTGGCTTATTATTGTGCCCATATTCAGTAACATATAGTGGCAGTGTTGGAATAATAAAGTGGGACACAGCATTAGAGCTTTATGTTATCATGTTATGTAATGATAAAAAAATAAGCTATTGTTGAAGCAATAAAACAATTCAACGCATATGGGCTTGGCGGGAAAGGATGATGCAACTTATGAGAAGAAGATGTAGTATAGATAGCTTATTCTTTATATTATTAATGACGGGTATTATTATAATAGCAAATATTACATATGCTGATACGGCTCCACAACAGAACAATCAAACGGCTTTTGTGAAGGAAGACATTCCTAGTGAATGGGCTAAAGTGGATATAGAAAAAGCAATAGAAGCGGACCTGGTTCCAATAAAAATTCAAAATAATTATATCAGTAAAATTACTAGAGAAGAATTTAGTGAAATTGTTGTTAAATTATATGAGGCTTTAGTAGGTCAAGAATTAGTGATAGAGGTTGAAAGCGTTTTTACCGATACACAAAACGAAGCAGTTTTAAAAGCCAGTAATTTAGGAATAGTGAAGGGTGTCGGAAATGGGAAATTTGCTCCAGATAACTTTATAACAAGGCAAGATATCAGTGTTATGATGTATCGAACACTAAAGGCAGCAAAACCAGAATTTGATTACTCTAATGTGAGCAAACATACATTTGCAGATCATAATAATATATCACCCTGGGCTAAAGAGGCTGTGGCTTATTTATATGGCATAGAAGTTGTCAATGGAGTGGGACAAAATTTATTTAATCCATGGAAAAATACGTCTAGGGAAGAAGCAATAGTTCTTGTAATGAGAATGTATAATAAAGCTATGATATCTAAAGACAGCATAGTTGTATCCAGAGATGGGACAAGCAGGCGGCAACTTGTAACAAAATTAAAACTTGAAGAACTTATAGCCCAGGAAATGGGCAAACCCTATCAATGGGGTGGGACAGGGCCTAACAGCTATGATTGTTCTGGTTTAGTATATTCCATTTACGGTAGATTGGGCATATCACTTCCCAGAACCGCCAGTTCCCAATCAAAAGTTGGAGTATATGTATCAAAAGAAAATTTAGATTATGGAGATTTAGTATTCTTTGCTAGAAACGGAAAAACCGTGAACCATGTAGGCATTTATGTAGGCAATGGGGAATTTGTACATTCACCTCAGACAGGAGATGTAGTGAAAAAAACAACTCTTTTATCAGGATACTATGAAAGAACCTATTATACAGCTAGAAGAGTTATAAATTAAGAAACTAAGGTGCTGGTAGACCATATTGATGCCAGCACTTATTTTTTTAACCAGAAACTAAAAACAAATGCATATTTTAAAGATTTTTATATGAACATTATAGTTTAAAAAATACTATGGAATCTGATAGATAACAAAAGCATAGTACCACAAGAGACTCGTGAATATATTTTGAGCAAAAATGAAAATATTGAATAAGCTTTGTATCATAATGAATAATATTTGAGTAAAAAAGTATTTATATTTTAAAAAACACATTGAAAAATTTTCTAAAAAATTATATACTAAAATCATCATAACTTAATGCATTCAATGATGTTAGATAATTATCAAACATATTGTTTGGCATCTTTGATTTGCTGCAAAAGACTATAAACCAGCGCGTTATAGGTATATAATTTGCAATAAAAACATATGCACCTAAAGGAATGATAGGCTGTTAAATAACAAACTCTTATCCTTGATTGAAAGGAAAAGCCTACTTAGTTTTGGCAGGCTATTCCTTCAAAATAAATAAAAGGAGGGTGCTCTTTGAAAAACCGTATCAAAAGAATTTCTTGTTTTATTGCAGCAGTATTACTATTTTCTTTACCATTGAGAGGTTCCGGATCAGGTCCTTTTGGGGTAGACGTTGTTACAGCAGCTACAGAACAAGCAACTCCCCAACCAGCTCCTTCAACACCTAAAGCTTCTGCTCAGCCTAAAGCCCAGATTTCTTACGAAACAGCTACAGAAATAACAAGATTTTTAGCTTTCGGTTCATATGGCGGAGATGTTAAATTATTGCAAGAGACACTTAATAAGCATGGATATGAACTTAAGGCTGACGGTATTTTCGGAAGAAAAACAGAAGAAGCTGTTAGAGATTTTCAGAAGAAAAATGGACTTATTGCTGATGGAATAGTAGGCCCTAAGACTGTTGCTAAACTAAGCATTGAAGCTGTTGAAATTACACCAGAACCTGCTGATGGCAAAGTATCAGTAAAGGTTGGAAAAGTGGAATATGCAGCTCATGGTACAAAATGCTTTACTGTAGCCGCTGTAGCTATGGCAGGAGAAAAAATAGTTGATGCAATATTAGATGATTATCAGGCAATGGATGCCAATGGCTATGTAGGAGTGCCAAACTCGGATGCTGATTTCGGCAGCAATTTTGCAGAAGGTAAAGTATTGGTATCAAAGAGAGCAAATGCAGCTGCGTACAGTACAAATATGGCAGAAAAGGCCGGTTCAACAGTACCTGTTGATAAATCTTTAGACGCAATTGAAGCTTATGCTGTAGGCAAAACGGTAACAGAGCTGGAAAACATACTTGCATCAACACCTGCTGATAATATGGTTGATGCAGTGAGTGGAGCAACGCTGGTAGATACCCATGGATATCTTATGGCAATAGTTGAAGCTGCTAAAGCAGCAGCTCCTAAAGCAGCAGCTTCTGTTAAAGCAGATGCAGTGACCAGTGCATCACTTGTAACTGATGAAGTATCTTTATTAAAAGCTATGAGCAAAGATGGCACTTGGATTATACTTTTTGAAAATGACTTTACTACCGATAAAGAGCTTATATTGGATGGAGAATTTGTAAATAAAGATAAGTTGGATCGTAAAATAGCTCTTTATACACAAGATGAAAACAAAAATGTTCTTGCTACTTTCACTTTAACTGCACCAAAGCTAACTGTTAAGAGTCCATCGACCAGAATTCAAAATGGAATATTTAAAGGTGATCTTTATGTTTCAGCACCAAATGTGCAATTAAGAGGTGCAAAAATTGAAGGCAATGTATACTTCGCTAATGAAGAAGTAAAAGCTACATTTACTATGGATGAGGGGAGCTCTGTTTCAGGGGTTCAGGAAATAAAGTCAGAATAATATTTGTTCAAAAATGCCATTTTCAGCAAACTATGCTGGAGGTGGCATTTTTATTATACTAATGTCTACTTCAAAAAATATACTTCTTTAAATATCCTCAATAATTGAAATAATAAAATTAAACCATATTATTGAGGAGGACTTTTCATGAGGAATGATGAAAGAAAAAGAAATGCAGAAGACAGCAGAGAAGACCTGAAAAAGACTAATGAGAGGAGAATTGAGGAACTATTAAACATTAATAATAGATATGTGAGAACACAAAGACATTTAGAACAAAACAAAGATATTGCGAGTCTAGACCAGCTAGAACATGCTTTTGAAATTCAAAAAGACAGGGAAGACAGAATGGAGAATCTTAAGAATTTGATAGTTAATGGTGCCCAGGATCGGGAAGAGAACATAGACGCTTTAGAAAAACGAATAACATTTGCCGGCGGCTATTTAGAAAACAATAGCAGTAAAATGGATCAAGCTTCATTAGAAAATGCTAGAAAGAAACAAGAACATCGAAAACAGCAATTAGAAAACCTGCTTGAATAGATTACAGGGGGCAGAAATTTATCTTGCCCCTTTATTGCATACTAGTTCTAGAATTTCCAATAGAAGCTTTCTTAAGTATGTCTCTAATTATTTCCTTAGAGGCGATCCCTTCATGGACCTTTTGGCCTTTGATATAAAATGTGGGAACCAGGAAGTAATCATATTGCTCAGCGATATCAGGTTCCTTTATTTCATCTATAATTGTAAAAGCAGCTTCTTCGTAAGCCGGATTTTCTTTTTTCAACTCATCCATCCAGGCGAGGGCTTCTATGCAGTAAGGTCATGACTCAATAATAAATAGCAGATTTTCTTCCATAAACATATCTAATCCTCCTTAGATTTATCTTTTGTAATAGAGACAATTATTCGATTTATCAATTATTATAAGAAAAAATAAGAACTATATCCATATATTTAGTATTGCAGCTTTGAAGATTGAGAAGTAATGTGTTGAAAAATGCAAAAATACTAAAATAGATGAAAGTCATTATACATTAATGTATAATGATATTAGCAGCTATAATGAGAAAGGTCGTAATTAAATGAAAGGTAATATGACTCAAGGTAATCCTTCTAAAATCCTACTGACATTCGCAATCCCTCTCCTTATAGGAAACGTATGTCAACAGCTATATAACACTACTGATGCAATTATAGTAGGAAGATTTATTGGAAAGAATGCGCTGGCAGCGGTGGGAGTAGCAAACGCTATTATGTCAGTTGTAATATTTTTTATATTTGGGATATGTATCGGTACATCGGTTTTAATGGCTCAGATATTCGGAGCAGGAAGATACGAAAAGTTAAAAAGGGAAGTATCTACAGCATTAATTGCAGGAATAATTTTTACCATAACAATATCTATTGTTTGTATTTTTTTAACCAGATGGATATTGGTAATAATAGATACTCCTGTAGAGATTTTAGATGATGCACAGATTTTTTTGCAGATAATATTCGGAGGACTTATTTTTACATTTTTATATAATTTTTATTCCTCATCACTGAGGGCTATAGGGGATTCTAAGACTCCTCTTGTATTTCTGATAATATCCTGTATCCTCAATGCTATTTTATGTATTGTTTTAATTACAGTATTCAAGCTTGGCGTTGAAGGTTCAGCTATTGCTACAGTTACGGCACAGGCAGTATCCTCTTTATTATGCATAATATATGTTTATAGAAAGATTCCCCTGCTCAGCCTTAAGAGGAACGAATTTATTATGGATAATAGCTTACTTAAACTAAGTATTCAGTATAGCTGGGTAACAGCGTTGCAGCAGACCTGTATTTATATAGGGAAGCTACTGGTCCAAGGAGCTGTAAATCCATTTGGAACAAATGCCATAGCTGCTTTTAATTCTGTAACAAGGATAGACTCATTTGTTTTTGCCTTTGGAGAAAGTTATTCTGCATCTGTGGCAACTTATTCTGCTCAAAACAAGGGAGCAGGAAAGATGAGTAGAATAACTGAAGGCTTCAGAATAAGTATTTTTACAATGGTTGCTTACAGTATCACTTTAGGCTTCATCGTATTTATAGGAGCAGAGAGTATTATGAAGCTATTTGTCACAGGTGAAGAGATAGAGGTAATAAAAATTGGTATTGAATATTTAAAAATTATATCTGTTTTTTATATACTTTCTAATACAAATAATGTTTTTCAGGGTTTATTCAGAGGTATTGGAAAGCTGCGCATACCATTTTGGGCTACCTTCATTCAGATAGCAATAAGGGTTATACTATCATACATTCTGAGCCCATATTTCGGAATGAAAAGCATATCTTTCGCTATTGGTATGGGATGGAGCATAATGCTCATATTTGAATTAGCCTGCTATAAGAAATATTTCAAGCAGGAAATACAAACTGGAGAAAGTGCTTAAAGACATGGCAAATTCCATTATAAAAGTAGTCAAATATTCAATTTATAAAGATTAAAAATTATTTAAAAAGTGTTTGACAACTGATACTTTATCCTGTATACTTAATCATAAATATTCAAAAGCGATGAAGAGGAATAGTAAATAAAAAGATTCTAACAGGAAGGAAGACTCACCGACTGAGAGGTTTTCCAAGATTATTTTTATTGAACCCGCCCTCTTAGCTGCAAATGAAAAGTTTGTCCGCAAGGCCTGCGTTATAGGCTTCGAGAGGAATAGATATATTATTATATCTATTTAACTAGGGTGGTACCGCGAATAACCTTCGTCCCTTGCGTGGATGAAGGTTTTTTTATATATTTTTTATCTAATAGTTAAATAGGTATATTAATGCTATCTATTCAACTAGGGTGGTACCGCGGATAACCTTCGTCCCTCGTGTGGATGAAGGTTTTTTTATACAAAAAAATTCAACATTATAACTAATAAAAAAAGGAGGTTCAACAATGGAAGCAAGTATTCAAATTTTCGTAGCCATGGTTTTATACATGGCAGTGGTTATTGGCATTGGATTGTATTATACTAAACGAGCTAGTGAAAGCAGTGACAACTATCTTATAGGAGGAAGATCGCTGAACCCCTGGGTTACAGCTTTAGGTGCTGAAGCATCAGATATGAGTGGATGGCTTTT
>JAAYMO010000140.1 GCA_012521375.1 Clostridiales bacterium | reverse complement strand
GCTCTTGCAATCAAGCGATCTGCGGGCGTTGCCTTGTAAAAATGGATGGAAAGCCTGTGCTAGCCTGTGCTAAAAGGGTTGACACTACTGCAGAGTCAATAAGGCTTTCACCTGCATCGGACAAAGTTGTGCGAGATTTAGTTATAGATAATTAACAAAAAATTTAGCTTATTTATATGGCGTTTTGCCAATATAAGAATATAAAATAAGGCGGGCAAATATTAGCTTCGATAAAATAATTGCTCATAAGATTTTGCTTATTCTTACCTTTTGGTATAAACACCATGATAAATAAATATGAAAAGATAATAGTTGGCTTTAGACATCCACTCTTAACAAACAACATAAAAATAAAAATATGCTTAAAGAGAAAGGAAGTTTATTATGAAAAAACGAATACTAGTATCTTGTTTAGCTCTAGTTTTTCTCATGACAGTAATTGTTGGTTGCAGCAGCTCCAGTACACCTGGTAGTAGTACAGGCGGTGGTTCAAATGTACCTAGTTCAGGTCCTGTAAACTTAGATTTAGGAACTATGAAGATGGGCAGTGCTTGGTATAGTTATGGTTCTGTATTGAGCGAATTGATTGTAAAGGAACTTCCACAAGGTTCTAAGATCAATATAATACCTGAATCAGGTGCAGCAGCAAATCCAACTTTAGTTTCTAGAGGAAGATTTCCTGTGGCTTTAGGCTACAATCAGGCTTGCAACTGGGCATATAATGGACAGTTCATCTATGAAAAACCTCTAGAAAATCTTAGAGGATTAGTTGGATATCTTGACACATACTATTATGCAGCAGTAGTAAGTAAGTCTTTTGGTGTTACTGATCTTGCTGAAGTCAAAGAAAAGAAACTTCCTATTCGTATATCCACTGTTCCAGTTGGTGGCATGGGTGAAGTTGTAACAAGACTTGTTTTAGAATATTATGGTATAACTTATGATGATATTATTTCCTGGGGAGGCAAGGTAGAACATAATGACTTTGCCACAATCGTAGATATGTTTAAAGATGGTCAGACTGACTTCTTCCTACAGAACATTACTCAAGGTCATGCATCTGTTACAGAATTAGCTTTAAGTACTGATGTAATATTCATACAGTTCCCAGAAGAGATGATTGACAGCTTTGTCGAAAAATATGGATTCAGTAAAGAGATTTTACCAGCTAACTCCTTTAATGGACAAACTGAAGATATTGTAAGTATGGGATTGACTACGAATATTTTCACCAATACTGATATGCCTGATGATGTTGCATATGCGATAACGAAGGCAATTGTAGAAAACCCCGATGAACTCCATAAAGCTCATGTTGCTTTAGAAAGATTTACTCCCGAAGGCGCATGTGATCCAGTAGGTGTTGGCCTGCCATTGCATCCCGGTGCTGAGAAGTATTATAGGGAGGCAGGCTTATTGAAATGATGGAAAACAAATTTGCAAAAAGGTTTCTAAATCCCGCCAGCATTTGGGCTATAGCATGGACTGTTTTTCAGATTTGGATGGTAGTACGTGGCGCTCTTCCTTCAATGGTATTGCGCCCTGTACACGTATGTTTTGCCATGGGTTTAGTCTTTTTGACTAAACCCATGCTAAAGAAAAACGCAGTACCTAAGGGACAGCGATATGTAGCTAAATGGTATGATTATATCTTTTTCGCCGCTGTGGTTTTATGTGGAATCTATTTTATAATAAATAGTGACCGCATGATGACCCGTATGGCTTATGTAGATGAGCTTTTACCAATGGATTATGTAATTGGATTGCTTATGATTTTACTACTTCTAGAGTGTTCTAGAAGAGCTGTTGATAAATCTTTTACAATTATAGTCGCAATATTTATAGTTTATGCTGTTTGGGGAGGCTTCTTGCCAGGCATTTTGGGACATGGAGGCCAAGACCTTACCACATTGCTGGAAAGCCAAGTGTTTTCCACAGCTGGCATATTTAACTCTCCGGTCAGTGTGTCGGCATCAATGGTTTTCTATTTCTTACTGTTTGGTGCTTTCTTGACAGCTACCCCGTCAGCACAGCTATTTATTAATATATCAAATCTTCTGACTCGTAAGACTATCGGAGGTGCTGGAAAAGCTAGTGTTGTTGCTGCTGCTTTATTCGGTATGATAAGCGGAAGTGCACCAGCCAACGTAGCATCTATAGGTACTATCATGTATCCTTCTATGAAAAAGGAAAAATTTGATCCGATGTTTTCAGGCAGCATATTAGCTATCGAAGGAACTGCGGGTCAGCTTATACCACCCGTTATGGGAGCTGCGGCTTTCATCATGGTGGATATGACCGGATACACTTATGCTGAGATTATGAAGGCAGCTATTCTTCCTTCAATAGTCTTTCTATCTGGTCTCTACTTGTTGATACATCTATATGCGAAAAAGCATAACATGCGTCCAAATGAAGAAGATATGACCCAGACAAAGAAGGACATATTAAAGCATATTCATCTGTTAATCGGTGTTGTTGTACTGATATATTTAATCATTAAGGGCTATTCGATGATGAGAGCTGCAACTGTTGCTACTGCATGCTTATTTATCATCTGCTTGTTTAGAAAAGATACCAGACTTTCTTTATATAAAGTTCTTGAGACTTTTGAATCAACTGCAAGACAAGCCCTTGCTGTTGCCATGCCTTGTGCATTGGCAGGTGTTATTATAGGCGTTATCGTAAATACTGGTTTAGGTATACGATTTAGCAGCATAATAAATGCACTTGCTCAAAACAGTTTATTGGTGGCATTGGTTGCTACTATGTTGATGGCTTTGGTTCTCGGGATGGGTATGCCTACTAGTGCAGCTTATATTATGTCAGCTACATTGCTTTGTCCTACTATCGTTAAATTGGGAGTTCCACTATTGGTAGCACATTTCTTCGTATTTTACTATGCGAATCTATCCGCAATCACACCTCCCGTTGCTTTAGCTTCATATGCTGCAGGGGGGATTGTTGGAGTAGATCTGTGGAAACTTGGATTAGAGGCATTTAAATATAGTATTGTAATATTCACCATACCATATATCTTTGCATACTATCCTGCACTGCTAGGTATGGGATCTGTAGGAAACATTATATTTGTAGCATGTATTACACTTATGAGTGCCTATGGAATAAGTGCTGCAATAATAGGGTATGCCTTGGCTCCTCTTTCCACTATTGAAAGGGCACTCCTAATTGTTTCAGCTATTATGATAATTTTCCCAGAGATGATAACTACAGTACTGGGCATAGCTATATTTGTTGTGATCATGTTTGCACAATTTAAGCGAAGGAAAAAGCTTGCTGTAGATACTCAAGATAGTTAGGACGATAGAGAAAGACGTTAAAAGCTTAGTAATATAAGTTTAAAATAGCATTATGGCTATGAGATGAAATTTACCCGAAGATATTAATCTTCGGGTAAAATTTTTTAAAGTTTTCTCATTATTAAAAGGCTTCCAAAGGAAGCCTTTCTTTACTTGTATGATATAAAATTATTTATTTAGCCAGACGATGTGCGTGACGGTTAACTGTCAGATTAATAGCGTAAGAAATTCCTTCTGCAGTATCAAAAAAGCTTACAGGCAAAGTATTGTCCAGATGCTTTCGTAGTGCATCCCTTAATTGACTGTCGAAGTAAGACATAAATGTTTCAATAGCTTTCTCGTTAACTCCGCCTTTAGTTGCATGATTCTTGGTTGTTACTTCAAGTTCCTCTCTTGTAGCTAGCTGAATTGTGAGTAGCCACACCTCAAAGTTAGCGGCGTGGAATTCCCTTGCTAATTCTTCTTCACAACCTCTGCTGATAATATATTGTAGAATTCCTTCAAACCAAGCTACAGTAAGTTTTTCGAGAAAATCGCGGATTTCTGCTGGTACATCCTCAATGGAGCAAGGATATAAACCTTCGCCTTCCAAGTTCAAATGCTTGCGGAAAGCTGCACGCATTGCACTGCCTATTTGAGAAGTAGTTACTGAATATCCCAGCTCAGCCATTACGTCAGCAAGTGCATAGCATATTTCGAAACAAGTGTGTGCAGTATTTTTAGCAGAAAGTCCTACAAGGGACATTTCGTGTGGAACTATGAAGGTTCTGCCAAACAAATCGGAAAAATCAATAGCACGCTGACGTCTATCTTCAGGGAAAGGATACTCTGGTACAAAGCTTAAGAAACTTCCACCGACTTTCTGAAGAGGTACTCCCTTAAACGGTTCAGCCATGCTGGGAAGGTACTTAACGCAATTTATATCGTTTCCTAATAAGTCATAATAAAATTTTGGGTCAGGAGAAGGACCAAAGGTATAAATATCAGGAAGAGGGATTCCTTTTTCTCTGGCCTCATTGAAATAAGGTAATAATATTTCCTTTGCAATTATGGGGATCTGCTTTGGTGTTGGGCACATTATTATGATGTCAGGTTTAGCTTTGCGTAAAACTTCAGCTGTATTACCTACAGATACTGAAAATGGTAATCTGGCACGCAATTCTTCCAAATTACGGTCAGTAGCTTTTATACCAAATACATTTGTAGCAACTTTGTCGCCAAGAAGCATCTCATATCCGGGCAGAAGATGCTTACTACCGATATAACCCAAACCAATAACAACAATATTGTAATCAGATGGTATAGACATGTAAATCCTCCTTTAATATAAGGCAGGACATACTAGCTTCGATGAATACATTATATCATTTAAATAGACAAAAGACAAGCAAACCCATACTAAACATCTCTATATAAACTTAATATTTAGGCCTTTTCATCATTAGGCACAGCAAATATCATTATTGTTCCACCGATTACAAAGAGAAGCATTACACTCAATACCCCATACCGGGAATTACCTGTAATCTGGCTAAACATAGCATAAAGAGCAGGACCCATTATGGCTGCAAATTTGCCGAAAATATCATAGAAGCCGAAGAACTCATTGGCTTTTTCCTTAGGTATCATTTTGCCGTAGTAGGATCGGGACAAGGCCTGCATTCCCCCCTGGGATGTGGCCACTAAGAGTGCTAAAATCCAGAACTCAACAGCGGTTTTCATATTATAGCCTACAAAACAAATGATTATGTATATAGCTATGCCTACAAGAAGCATAGTCTTTGTACCCACCTTTTTTGATAACTTTCCATATATGATGGCAAAGGGAAAGGCAACAATCTGGGTCATGAGGAGAGCCAAAAGTAAAGAGTTACTGCCCACACCTACCGAATCTCCGTATACAGTCGCCATTTTTATTATGGTATGCACTCCGTCTATGTAGAAGAAATAAGCCAAAAGAAAAACAAACACCTTTTTATATTGCCTTATATTCGTGAAGGTATTATAGAGCCTCAGGAAGCTTTTCTTTATGATATCCTTTTCCCTTTCAATATAATATATCTGTTTTACATTTTTAAGCATAGGTATGGAAAATACTATCCACCATATAGCAGTTAACATAAAGGACATTTTAACAGCAAGGCTTGAACTTATTCCTATCTTGCTGCCAAACAACACAAGACCTATGGATATGACAAAGGGGATTGTGCTTCCTCCTATGTAGCCTAAAGCGAAGCCGTAGGAAGAAACAGCGTCCATTTTTTCTTCTGTAGTTACATCGATTAAAAATGCATCATAGAATATATTGGCTGATGAGAAGCCTACAACGGTAATCATATAGATAATAAGAAGTGCCATCCATTGGTCTGTAAAGCTAAGAGCAGCCGTTGACAAAGCTCCAAGGATAAAAAAGAACTTAAAAAACTGCATTTTCTTTCCTTTATAATCTCCCACTGTCCCCAGAATAGGGGCTAAAATTGCCACTATCATAGTAGCTGCGGAATTAGCATATCCCCAGTAGGAATCTGCCATATTAGGACTTATACCACTGTTTTTTGCTAAGGTTTTAAAAAAAATAGGTAATATTGCAGCCGTAATGACAACTGAATAAGCAGAGTTTGCCCAATCATAAAACATCCAGCTTTTTTCGGCTTTGGTAAAGTTTTTTAACATAGGATTACCTCCATAATCATACTAATTTAATTTTACTTTAGTTAACCTATAAATAAAAGATATATACTATAATTATGTATATGATTAAGTAGAAATATGAAGGTGGTGTTACCATGCCTGCGCTGCTAACCCATTATCTATGTGGAGATGAAATGGTTAAATCAATTGATATTTCAGAAATAGAAAATGTAATTAACTCATATAGAAATCTTTTCAATCTCGGAACTCAAGGGCCGGATATTTTCTTCTATCACAATTCCTGGCCTTGGGCAAAAGGGAAGAGTCTTGCTAAAGTAGGAACAAGACTTCATAGCGAAAAGGTAAAAGCTTTTTTCGATTATGCTCTGGAAGCGATAGAAAAGGAAAAAGGCGAGGGAAAAGAAAGATTACAAGCCTATTTATATGGGTATGTGTGTCATTATTCTCTTGATATTCACGCTCATCCTTATATATTTTATAAAACAGGTTTTGCCATAGACGAAAAAGAGGACAAAAAGAAATATGAAGCTTATCATAGGCGATTTGAAGCAGAGATAGATGTATTAATGGCAGAAGAAATGTTGAAAAAGAGGACCCATAAAATATTAAGCTACAAGCTTATAACCATTGATGATGAAGAGGCCGCTTCGTTGGCAAGGATGTATAACTATATATTCAAATATATATTTGAAATGGATATATCAGAAGAAGATATTAAGAAGGCTGCTAAGGATATGGCAAGTGCGACCAAAGCCTTAAGAGATGTTACAGGTATTAAAAAAGCCCTAATTGGGTCTATTGAAAAAAGGGCAAATAAGCATCAGCTCATATCAAATATGATTTATCCTCTTAAAATTGATAAAAAACTGGATCCTTTGAATAAAGCACGTTCTCCATGGTATTATCCTTGGGACAATGGTTCTGTCCAATACTCCTCCTTCCATGAGCTTTTTTATGAAGCGGTGGAAGAGGCGAAAATTATGTGTATAGCAGTATGTAAATATCTCAATGGGAATTCAGACAAAAGCATAGTATTGGATACATTGGGAAACAGGTCTTTTTCATCAGGATTGGATTGTGATGAAGAAGAAAAATTTCAAAACTATGATCTCATATATAAATAGTTTTTTATACATAAATACTTTTATTATGAAGATGATGTCAGCATGACTTTATCTATCTGAATTGTATAAAGTCCTCATAAAGTGTGAATCCTGTTAATAGTATTTAGTAATATTAACAGGATTATTATTTGGAGGATATTATGGATTTTTATATTATTGTAGGTCTGCCTGCATACAACGAAGAAAAGTCAATTCCAAAGGTCTTGGATAAGCTGCTTTATCTAAAGGACATATATGGCGACTGCTTGAGAATATTGGTGGTAAACGATGGCAGTACTGATAATACTGAGAAAATACTGAAGGAGTATAAGGAAAGATATGATTTTATCAACTATATAAACCACAGTGTCAATCAAGGACTAGGCAGAGCTATTTATACTCTTTTTTATCATGTTAGCCATAAATATGGAAAAGGTGATGTGCTTATCACATTGGATGCAGACAATACACATAATCCAAGAATTATACCCTTTATGGTGAATAAGCTGATAAAAGAGGAACTGGATGTAGTAATTGCTTCAAGGTTTGTGAAGGGAGGAAGGGAAATAGGACTTTCAATGGAGAGAAAGCTATTGAGCAGAGGAGCTGCCGCTTTTCTTAAATTATTTTTTCCTATAGAAAATGTCCATGATTATTCCTGTGGATTTAGAGCATATGATGTGGATTATCTGGACAAGGCTATTATGGCCTATGGAGGAGGTTTGGTAACCTCCAGAGGGTTTGAATGCATGGCTGAAATATTAGCCAGATTTAGCAAACTTGGAGTCAGAGCAGGAGAATTTCCTCTGGTTTTGGAGTATAACTTGAAACAGGGCGAGAGCAAGATGAAGATACTGAGAACCATTAAAGGTTATTTATGTCTTCCACTTAAGGTCAGAAAGCCCCAGACAAAAAGGGGAGAGGTCTATGAATAAAGATTTGACGGAGATACTGATATCCGTATTTATGGGAGCTTTGGGGCAAACCATATTGAAGCTGGGAGCAAAAAAACTAGGAACGATTTCTTTGTCCATAAGTACTATAGCAAAAGATATACTACATATATTGATAATACCTGAGATACTCATAGGGCTTATTTTATTTGGCAGCAGTTTTCTGCTATGGATCAAGGTTCTCACCAAATCAGATTTAAGTTATGCCTACCCCATGGTGAGTTTGGGTTATGTTCTCGTTGCATTGTTATCGAAACTATTGTTCAACGAACCGTTTACTTTAAATAAAATTGCAGGGATTCTGATGATTGTATCAGGAGTATTTATACTCAATAGATAGGATGATGAGAATGGAAAGAAACAATTATACAGTTATTGTGACAATCATGATATTTCTTTTTGTTTTTGTTATTAGGATTCCTTATATAAACAACTCTCCTGCAGAACAGGGAGATTTTTGGAGGCAAAGTGATACTGAAGCCATAGCAAGGAATTTTATTGAGGATAGATTCAATATTTTTTACCCTCAATTTAATTATGATGGCCCTAAACCCAATTATGTTCAATTGGAATTTCAAATAACAACTTTTCTCATTGCTTTACTTTATAAAACTTTTGGTTATCATTATTATTTGGCTAGGCTTGTGCCTATTATGTTTTTTTTAGGTTCTTCTATTTTTATATACTTAATAGCCAAAACATATTACTCCAAGCCCACTGCGTGGTTTTCTGTAATAGCCTACGCAATAATGCCTATGAACATATTTTATTCAAGGGCTATTATGCCTGAATCAGCAGCTTTGTTCTTTTTTACAGGGGCTTTTTATTATTTTATAAAATGGTACAGAGAAGAGAAGCTTTCATATTTGTACTTATCTGCTATTTTTACCTGTCTTTCAATATCTCAAAAAACTCCTACTATTTTTATAGGTTTAGCCATGATATTTATGTTGATAAAAAAATATGGATTGAAATTTTTGGCTAAAGGGGAATTATGGAGTTTTTTCTTTATATCATTGGTGCCCAATATACTTTACTTGATATGGTCGCGAAATATGGCGGAATTTGATTTTGTCACCAATATAGGCTTACTTCATATTATGCCTAAATCCTTAAAGGCTTTTACTAGTTTATCTACTTATAAATTATCTGCTATTGAGATTGTATCGGCAGTTTCCGTAGGGTTGGCAATACCTGCAGTGATAGCCATAATCAATGCAAAATGGGAAGAAGATTATCCAATTTTGTTTTGGACTCTTTCTATGTTTCTGGAGATCATCGCGGTGGCAGCAGTGATAAAACTAAAATATTACTTTATATTTATAACCCCTATTGTTGCTATATGGGCAGGGAAGACTTTCGGCAAGCTGTGCGATAACAATAAAGCCATTATATCCGTATTTGTCGGGTTATTGATACTCGCATTGACAAACTATAAAAGCTGCAATTCTTTTTTTGTAGAGAAAAATAGTGTACTTAAGCAGGCAGAAGTTATACAAAGATACACTGATAAGGATGATCTCATTATTATAGGTACAATGGAGCCAACTTTACTAAATCAATCTAGGAGAAGTGGGTGGAGAGCAAATATAAAATACTACAAAGATATACCTATAGGTGCAGAAAAAGAAATAAATTATTTAATTGAAAAAGGTGCAAAGTATTTCAGCCCCTTTGGGGGCTATATATATGGAGACGACGGAAGCTACAGCAAGTATCTCGATGAAAACTTTGAGAAGCTGGGAGAGGGAGATTATTTTATTTACAAACTGAGATAAGGGATTATTGGTTATGGGTTACGAGTTGCAAGTTACGGGTAATGACCCAATAGGAATGAATATATGTTTGATTCAAGTTGATATTTCCTCTTACGTTAAAAAAGGGGCTCAGAATGCGAAACATCCGCTGAATAAATAAACGACTACATAGTAAAAAGTTATAAAGTAAACTTTAAAAAATTATTGTGTATGGGCAATACATGGTTTATTATGGAATTGAATACATATAAATGTAGGATTTCAATTTTTATTTCATTTTAAGGAGGGTTAATATGAGAAAGGCGCATGAGGTGGATTTTCAGCTTTATGGGGATGATATGCAGTTTGTAGAGATACAATTAGACCCGGGAGAAAGCGTAGTGGCGGAAGCAGGAGCTATGATGTACATGAGTGAAGGCATAGAGATGGATACGATATTCGGAGATGGTTCTGCTGCGGATGAAAAGAAAGGTTTTATGGACAAGATGTTGGGAGCAGGCAAAAGGGCATTGGCAGGAGAAAGCCTGTTTATGACCATGTTTACTAATAAAGCCTATGATAAAAAAGCATTGGCTTTTGCAGCACCATATCCGGGAAAGATAATAGCAAAGGATCTGGGAGACTTAGGAGGAGAGTTGATTTGTCAGAGAGATGCCTTCTTATGTGCTGCAAAAGGCATACAGATTGGGATTGCATTCCAGAAGAATATTGGAGCAGGATTATTCGGCGGTGAAGGTTTTATAATGCAGAGACTTGTAGGAGACGGTCTTGTGTTTATGCATGCAGGAGGAACAATAATAGAAAAGGAATTGGCACCGGGAGAACTCTTGAAACTTGACACAGGATGCCTTGTAGCTATGACTCCAAGTGTAAACTATAATGTAGAATTTGTAGGAAGTGTGACAAGTGCTTTCTTTGGAGGAGAAGGATTATTCCTGGCTACGTTAAGAGGACCGGGACATGTATGGCTTCAATCAATACCATTCAGCAGATTTGCAGGCAAGATAGTGGCAACAGCTAAAAAGGGCAGCAGTAGCAGTAAATCCAAGGGTGAAAGCAGCTTATTAGGGAGTATTGGAATAGGAGATTTGTTCGGAAGAGACTGATATAAAACTTTAATAAGTAGTGGTGTAATAAAAAAAAATCTCCCACCATAGATTTAACTAATAAATAATCTAGGGTGGGATTTTTTGTGATCAACAAGATATGGTTCTTCATAATAGCATTTTCCATAGCCTTTGCTGCAACCAACGGAAAACTGGAAGCTTTGAATGAGGAAATATTTGCTTCTCTAAAATCATCTTTGGATATCTCATTGGGGCTATTGGGAAATCTGATGCTCTGGTGCGGTATATTAAAAGCGGCGGAAAAGGCAGGACTAGTAGAAAAGCTTGGTTCTATAATAAAACCTGTACTAGGTCTTCTATTTAGGGATATACCGGAAAAAAGCGCTGCTATGGGCGCCATGGTTATGAATATTACCTCCAATATGCTTGGTTTGGGTAATGCAGCAACACCTTTTGGGCTAAAAGCCATGGCTGAGCTACAAAAGTTCAATAAGAACAAAAAAACTGCTACCAATGCCATGGCTTTATTTTTGGTTATAAACGGTGCTCCAATCTGTCTAATTCCCTCTACTGTGATGTCAATCAGGGCTTCCCTTGGTTCAAGCAACCCCGGAGCTGTAATCATACCCTCCATAATCACTTCCATGTCAGCTTTGACTGTGGGAGTAATTTGCTGCAAGATATTTGAGAAAAAGGAGGGCAAGATTCGTTGAATGTGGTCATTCCCTTTATCATATTGTTCATGCTTACTTATGGGTATATAAAAAGAGTGCCTGTGTATGATGCTTTTATTGAAGGAGCCAAGGAAGGCATGAATATAACATTGAGGATATTTCCTTATATTATGGCTATGCTCCTGGCAGTAGGAATGCTCAGAGCATCAGGAGGTTTGGCACTTATTGGATTAATATTGAAGCCTGTTACTGTCCTTTTAAAAATACCAGAGGAGATACTTCCTCTCATAATAATGAAACCTTTATCGGGAAGCGGCGCATTAGGTGTATTGGCGGATATATTGAAACGCGTAGGCCCTGATAGCTTGACAGGCATCATAGCTTGTACCATAATCAGCAGCACTGAAACTATCTTTTATACCATCACAGTATATTTCGGTTCAATAGGTATAAAAAATATCCGCCATACACTGCTGGCAGCAGTAATAGCCGATATTACAGCTATAATTGTGGCAATAGCAATATGCAGTATGATGTTTTAGGCAATGACAAAGGAAAAAAATTGTTTGACTAAATATTTGATTTATTGTATATTCTAAGTATATGAACTAAGAACTATGAGCTATGAAATTTAGAGCTCAGAACTCTGAACTCAGAGCTCAGAAAATAAAACTCGTGACACGTAACCATTGACATAGCCAAAAGTGATGATGGGAAGAGTAGTTTGGAAATATGTTAAAGAGAGCCGATGGATGGTGAGAATCGGTACAGAAAGCCAAATGAACATGGTCCCTAAACTGTGCAGGTGAGGCAAGTATGAGGCTTAGCCTGTACCGGAAACCCCCGTTAAAAAGGTAAAGTGATGATGGTCACTTATTGAGGTTTTTGCCGTGAGGTAAGAACGAATTAGGGTGGTAACACGATGCTCTCGTCCCTTTGTGGATTGAGAGCTTTTTTAATATAATTAACGGCTTTGTAAAGTTAACATGAAAGAATAGCACCCGAAAATGGC
>JAAYMO010000139.1 GCA_012521375.1 Clostridiales bacterium | reverse complement strand
TTCTACAGAAGTTATAGCAGGTTTTACCACTTTTTTTGCTATGTCCTACATTATCTTTGTCAATCCTAGTATGTTATCTCAGACTGGTATGCCATGGGGCGCTGTATTTCTAGCAACAATAATAGCTTCTGTAATAGGTACATTAGTAATGGGCTTATTTGCAAATGTTCCTTATGCTCAGGCTCCCGGTATGGGACTAAATGCTTTCTTTACTTACACTGTATGTTTTGGTTTAGGTTTCAGTTGGCAACAAGCCCTTGCCATGGTTTTTATATGTGGAGTAGTAAATATCATAATAACTATTACCAAAATCCGTAAATCTATTATAAAAGCAATACCTGTTAGCCTTCAGAATGCAATTGGCGGTGGAATCGGAATATTTATTGCTTATATTGGTGTAAAAAGTGCTGGACTTATTAATTTTACTTCCGATCCAGGTCATAATATAGTTTTAGAGGGCGGTACAGTCATAGCTGATGCAAGTGCGGTTCCCGCTCTTGTACCATTGAATACACCTTCTGTATTACTAGCAATAATCGGTTTAGTTTTGACCATAGTACTTTTGGTGCTTAAGGTAAAAGGTGCAATATTATTAGGTATTATTGCTACTACAATTATCGGTATACCTATGGGAGTTGTTGATGTTTCTTCTGTAGGAACAACTGCAGGTGTAGGCTCTGCCTTTGCAGAATTAGGTACTACCTTTGGTGCCGCTTTCGGAAAAGAAGGTATGCTTTCACTATTTGCAGATGCAACAAAGATTCCATTAGTTCTTATGACAATATTTGCATTCAGTTTGTCAGATACTTTTGACACAATTGGTACTTTCATTGGCACAGGTAGACGAACTGGTATATTCAGCGAAGAAGATGAAAAGGCAATGGAAACAAATCCAGGCTTTAAGTCAAAAATGGATAGAGCTTTATTTGCAGATGCTATTGCCACATCTATTGGTGCATTGTTCGGTACTTCTAATACCACCACATATGTTGAGAGTGCTGCCGGAATAAGCGCAGGAGGTAGAACTGGGCTTACAAGCGTAGTTACTGCAATTTTGTTCATTATTTGTATACTTCTGGCTCCGGTTGCCGGTTTAGTTCCTGCAGCTGCTACAGCTCCAGCCCTTATTGTTGTTGGTATAATGATGATGTCATCGTTTAAAGAGATCAAATGGGATGATTTAGACGAAGCTATACCAGCTTTCTTTGCAGGTGTATTTATGGCTTTATGCTATAGCATTTCCTACGGTATTGCAACAAGCTTCATATTCTATTGCATAGTAAAGATATGTAAAAAAGAAACAGGAGATATTCATCCTATATTGATCGCATCAACAATACTATTCATATTGAACTTTATTATGCTTGCTTTCATATAACAATCCATATAAAAAAGCACCTGATTAAAAACCAGGTGCTTTTTTATACATAAATTTCTCCATAATGTTAGGTTGTAACAGAAAGATTGATGAATTATACTATAATAAAATAAGATAATTATTATGAAAGCGGGAAGTTATTATGAAAATAAGAAGCATTAAATCCCAAGATATAGGTGAAATAAGAGAGTTGATAGATTACTGCAAACCACTGGATTTACATACACCATTTACGTATTGGATACTATCGGAATATTTCAATAACACATGTCTGGCGCTGGAGGATAAAGGTTTTATTGTAGGCTATGTAGGTGGCATGAAAAGTTCTTCCATGGATGGAGTGTTTTATTTGTGGCAAATTGGGTTGCTTCCAGAATACAGAGGCAAAGGATTTTTCAGTATTCTGCTGGATAGAATCATAGAAGAGATAAAAGAGATAGGCTGCCACTGCCTGGAATTCTCTGTTCTCTCTGATAACTATCAAAGTATCAACGCTTTCACTAATTATGCAAAAAAGAAAGGCTTACCCATTGAAAAAAGGGGAAACCTTAATTTTTATGATAAAATTACAGGTGAAGAATGTAAAGAGGATATTTATAGAATAAGTTTATAATCCTCTAAGATATTCATCTTTAAAATCTATTTGACCTTTTATTGCTTCATTTAGTTGTTTGATAAGCATTTCTCTATCCTGGTTCAATGTTCCCTTTAGGGACAAATAGTTTGAAGCATGATTGCTTCTGAATACACAGCCTTCTGCATCTATGTTTTTCAACAGTTCAAGGGTCTCTAAGGCAACCTGCTGTGGAGTTAACAGTTGAAATTGGCCTTTTTCCACATCATCGTAAAGCTTGGTGCCTGGTTCTACCATAAGAGTCAGCAGTCCCAAGTAATCAGGCTTCATCTTACTTAAAGCTTTTGCAGATTCTACAGCATGTTCTTTCCATAGTTTTTTTCCACCTAACCCGGATATTAAAGTCACAGAGAGAAGTATTCCTGCCTCTTTTATCCTTAAACCTGCTTTAACTATCTCCTCAGAATCAGCGCCTTTGTTCATGTATGCTAATATTTGGTCACTGCCAGATTCTAGACCTAGATAAGCAATTCCAAGTCCTGCCTCTCGAAGAAGCTTAAGCTCCTCCGGCGTCTTAATCATTATACTTTCAGGAGAAGCATAAATGCCTACTCTCTCACACTCTGGAATCCATTCCTTTATGAAATTTAATATCTTCAATAATTCAGGCGTTTTTATTATCAATGCATCTCCATCAGCAAGAAACACTCTCTTTATGCTTCTATAGTACATCCTGGCTTCTTTAATATCATCTAAAATTTCCTCTGTCTTTCTTATCCTAAATTTTTTATCTTTATACATGCTGCAAAAGCTGCATTTATTATGAGAACAGCCTATAGTAGCCTGGATTATTAGACTCCACGCTTCACTAGGCGGCCTATATATGCTTCCTTCGTATCTCAAATTCTCACTTCCCTTAATAAACATTATTTATTAATTCTTATATAAACTGACATACAAATCTTATTGTATACTAACAAAATTATAACATAAAAAATATTGACCGCCTAATACAGCAAAAACTGTTACTTCATCATCTAGAATCTAAATAATTAACAATACATAACCAGCCCAATTCAGGAAAAATACTATGCAAAAATGTAAAGTGTTCTCATAATCCATGACAATCAAAAACAATTAACATAAAATACTCTTGATGATATTATGAAAGAATAAAGAGGATGGCAAACATACATCCTCATCCCATTAGCTCTTTATTTGATACTGAAAGATTGAATAATCCTATTAAACATAAGTGGGTAGTATCTCCTCCAATCCTTTTCATCAGTATAAAAACTAGCTCTGTATATCCTCCCATTGCTACCATCTACAAAAGCCTCATATGCTCTTATGTAGCCTTCATTATCTCTAGCTCTTATATATTCTAACAGATAACCTTTTTTTCTGTTAACCATAATTTCTTTTAAGTCGTAGTTTTTAAAGTCTACAGCTCCTACTGCTGCTTTTTTCGATTCTTCTAGGAATTCACCTAGCGGTTTCTCCATATTCCATACTTGTATAAAACCATATATCTTCTTGTTAGGGGTTATATAGTTTAAATTATAAATTATTTCACCTCCTACAAACTTTTGCTCCCATGCATTCCAAGAAGTAGGTATGGAGAATCTAAAACTCCCATCTAAAACATCATAGTTTTTATAACCTTGCTTTTCCATCTTCTGCAACTCAATATTAGCTCTGAATACCTCAACTGTACTTGATATTTTATTGAAAAAAGTCATTGAAAAAATGAACGTTAAAGCGATAGCAGATGCAAGCAGAACATATCGTTTTTTTATTATTTTTTTTGTAAATTCATTCATATATCTCCCCCCTTTTTCTTTTACTACCTTATTAATAAATATGACACAAGAAAATATATAATGTATAATATAGCTATAATTTATTGGGGGTGCATTTTATTGAGATATGTAGATCTGAGAAGTGATACTGTCACTATGCCGACTGAGGAAATGAGAAAAGCAATATTTGAAGCCCAGGTGGGTGATGATGTGTATGGAGATGATCCTACAGTAAATAAGTTGGAGAAGTTAGCTGCAGAAGTTGTTGGTAAAGAAGCAGCCTTGTTTGTAGTAAGTGGCACTATGGGAAATCAATTAGGAGTAATGACGCATACTTTAAGAGGAGATGAAGTTATTTTAGGAGAGAATTCCCATATTGCTGTACATGAAGTAGGAGCAACCGCTGTCTTATCAGGTGTGCAGCTTAGAACAATAAAAAGTGATGATGATGTATTATATCCTGAAGCTGTTGAAAAGGCTATAAGATCAGATGATATCCATGAGCCCAGAACTGGGCTTATATGCTTGGAAAATGCTTTAGCCAACGGGACAGTAGTACCTCTTGAGGTGATGAAAGGAGTCTATGAAGTAGCAAAATCCCGCAACATTCCTGTGCACCTTGACGGTGCTAGATTGTTCAATGCAGCTTCCGCCTTAGGTTGTACTGCGGCCGATATAGCTCAATATGTAGATTCGGTTCAATTCTGCCTCTCTAAGGGTTTATGTGCACCTGTAGGCTCCATACTTGCAGGCTCAAAAGAATTTATAAACAAAGCAAGAAAAAACAGGAAGCTCTTGGGCGGCGGCATGAGACAGGCAGGTATTCTAGCTGCTGCAGGCATAGTAGCTTTAGAAAAAATGACTAAACGCTTAGCTGAAGACCATGAGAATGCTAAATACTTAGGAAAGAGACTTTTAGAAATACCCGCAATTGAGCTTGACTTAGAAAAAATTCAAATAAACATGGTTTTCTTCAAGTTGAATCGTCCAGAGTTTGATTCTAATAACCTTGTATCAAAATTATTTGAAAAGGGCATTAAAATAAATGGTGAAGAAGGCGGACTTTTCAGGTTTGTAACTAATAATGATGTGACTAAACAAGATATAGATTATGTCATCGATGTAATGAAGGAAATACTTTCATAAGTTAATGGAATAGTTGAAAGGGTGCATTATGCACCCTTTGATTTTTGTTTTCTCAATAAAAATACGAAGAAAGGACCTCCCATTATAGAAGTCATTACCCCTACAGGTATTTCTGAAGGTTGGATTAAAACTCTTCCCAAGGCATCAGCCAGCATCAATATTGATCCTCCAATTATAGCACTATAAGGTATAAGCCTTCTATAATCAGAACCCCATATTAGCCTAACTATATGTGGTGCTACCAAACCCAAAAAACCTATTGTACCTCCAGTAGATACTACAGCTCCCACAATCAAGGAACATATTCCTAGAAGAATGTATTTTAATCTTTCAACATCTACTCCTATATAATGGGCTGATTCTTCACCTAAAGACATGATATTCAATTCTCGACCAAAAATATTAAGCAGCAATACTCCAGGTATTATAATGCTACTGGATATAATAAACTTTTGCCATGTAGAAGAAGACAAGCTGCCCATGGTCCAAAAGACTATTTGATCTAACTTATGTTTGTTCATCATCATCACAAAAGATATAATTGATGATAAAAAATAACTTACAGCTACTCCTGCAAGAAGCAATGTGTTTATAGATACCCTATTCTTTGTTTTTGATAAAAAATATACAAGA
This sequence comes from Clostridiales bacterium, assembly GCA_012521375.1. Taxonomy (GTDB): domain Bacteria; phylum Bacillota; class Clostridia; order Lutisporales; family Lutisporaceae; genus Lutispora. The sequence goes on along the minus strand of JAAYMO010000139.1, from coordinate 5,614 downwards.
AAAAGGGTTGAAACTGTACCAATAAATGCAAAAACACCAGTAGTGGCATATCCGAATATTCCTATTCCTGTCACTATTGAAAATACAGCTCCTAGTGCAGCTCCTGAAGACATCCCAAGTGTATAGGAATCTACCAAAGGATTCATAAAAATCCCTTGCATAACCCCTCCTACTGCTGCCAATCCTGCACCTAATATTGCTGCTATCATAACCCTCGGCAACCTTATATCCATTAAGATTACCCTATTGTCAGTATTAACTCCAAAAAATATAATTTCTATTATCTCTTCCCAAGGTATTTTCACTGCACCTATAGCTACTGCAAAAATAAAGGATGATATAAATAGCAGCAACAGTATGCTTATAGAAATGAATCTTTTAAAAACCTTATTAGCCATGATTTTCATCTGCCTTTATAAGTATTTCTTTTAGCTCATCTTTTTTTACCGGTACTACATTAGGTTTATTTAATAATTCTTTGTAGATTTCTATTGCTTCGCCATTGGTAAAATCTCTTTTTTCCAGATTATCATCTTCTACTATATATATTTTTTTGTCTTTAAGCTTGCAATCTGTCAAAAGCTTAACGTTCATTATATTGGATTTGCTCAAATATATAGGCAACAATATTACCACATCTGATATCATGGCTAACTCAAGATTCCTCTTATAAGCTTCATTAGTTATACTCATAAATGGTACTTCTTCAGCTACATCCAATTCATACTCCTTGGAAATAGCCCAATCTGAATCACCTATATTCAATACACCTGTCGATAAATGAAATCCTAATGTAGCTAGCTCCTGTATTAGTTTTACACCAGTTCCTCCCCCGCATATAATATGAATTTTTAGTTTACGTTTCTTTTTTGATATTACTGAAATAGGATACACATAGGTTTTACCGGTAACTGGATTTTTGCTTACAGATACATTGATGTTAAATACGTAGGCGATATTCTCGACTGTCAATACCTCTTCTGGTTTTCCTTGACAATATACCCTTCCTTCTTTAAGCATTATTATTATGTCACTATAACCTGAAGCCATATTAAGATCATGCAACACTGAGATAGCCGTCATTCCTTCCTTCAATGTAAGCCTTTTTACTAAATCCAGTATTTCTACCTGATACTGAAGGTCTAAATGAGATATAGGCTCATCCAGAAGCAATACCTTAGGCTGCTGTGCCAATGCTTGAGCCAATATGACCCTTTGTTTCTCTCCACCGCTCAGCTCATTATAAAATCTATCGGAAAATTGTAGAATGTTCGTATACTTCATAGCTTTTTCAACAATTTTTTTGTCTTCCTCTGTTTCGCCCTTCCATCTATTGACATAGGGGTGCCTGCCCATCATAACAATATCTTTCACCTTAAAATCAAACTCTAATAATATATTCTGAGGCACTACAGAGACTTTTTTGCTTATTTCCTTTTTTGAGAGCTTGTTTATATCCTTATCTCCCAGCATGACTATACCTTTTTGAGGCTCAAGATATCTAGAAAGATTTTTCAAAAAAGTACTTTTCCCTGAACCATTAGGGCCTATTATACTAACAAAACTGCCTGCTTGAAAGTTCAGGTTTATATCCTTCAATATATTTACCTCTCCATAGAAAAAACATAAGTTTTCTACCTTTACTTCATAATTCATGAATACTACCATCCATTATTTATTGTAAATCACCATGCAATGCCTCTGCCATTTCATTAATAGCATCAATTATCCTAGGGCCAGGTCTTGAAACTATATTGTCATCAGACATTATATGAATGTTGCCTTTTTTTACACATTCCAACTTGCTGAAAAATTCATCTTTCATAATATCTTCTTTGTTCATCCCTTCATCTGTTGAGTGATACGCTGCCACTAAAATGTCAGGATTCTGTTTCAATAGCTCCTCAAAACTATATTGAGCCCAACCTTCCATATCTGATGCTATATTATAACCTCCTGCAATCTGTACGATTTCATTGATGTAGGTTCCACGTCCTGTAGTAAATATAGGTTCTTTCCACACTAAATAAAATACTTTTGGTTTATCCTTATCTGCCACCTTATTTTCTACTTCATCTATAGTTCTATGGATGTTATTTATAATTTCCTCCGCTTTCTCTTCTTCTCTTAAAAGTTTGCCTATCATAGCTAAAGAATCAAAAATTGACTCCACATCAGCTGCTTCTGTAGAAGCAACAGTAATATCCAATCCTTCTAAAGCATCTATTAACTCTTCCTGTAAAAACCCTCCTGCCAAAACAAGATCCGGATTCATTTTTTTAATCAACTCAATATTTGGATTTTCGAAATCTCCGATCTTTTCAATATATTTGGTTTCTTCTGGATAATCACAATAACTTGTGATTCCAACTAACTTATCCCCAGCCCCCAAAGCAAAAACAATCTCAGTATTTGTAGGAGACAAAGATATTATTCTCTCTGGCTTTTTATCTAATATTATTTTTCTTCCTTTTAAATCTGTTATCTCTATATACTCTTCTTTCTGCAAAGAAGTATTTTCATCCTCTTTTTTCCCACATGAAGTCGAGATGACTACTACTAACATAATTGTTATTATTAACAAAGCATACTTTCTTAAGCTTCTCATAGATTTTACTCCTTTCAACAATAGAAATATTTTATACACTTTTCATCAATAGGTATAAAAACAAAAAAACTTTCTCTAATGAGAAAGGAACATTACTTAACAATTCACCTCCCCATCGCTCGTAGGCAAGTTGAAAAATCCGGCTCAGGCAGGTTTCCTGGCTATGGTTCATGACAGACTAGGCCTTCCCGATCAAGTCAGTGGCATTTCTAGGCTGCTCCCCCTCACAGTGGCGTGACCGCATGGGATTCGCACCCATTTCCCTTTTAACTGTATATCCAGCACCTGAACTCTTATTCATATTTTCCATTTTATTTTAACATAATGTTTTTCAATTTACAACAAATAATTATTTGTGTTTAGTGACATAAATAATTGTAAAATTATTGAGAATATTGTAACCTTTTAGTAGGTCTGTTATAATATTATTAATATTTATCCATATATTATCATTACATGATTGAGGTGAATATATGTCAAACATAATAACCATTGATATAAAGGAATATAAGCCTGGCATGAAAGTATCAGAAGAAATATTAAACAATTTTGGTGCTGTACTGGTACATAAAAATACGATGCTTGACCATTATACAATCCATCGATTAAAAATGCATGGTATTAATTCAATAAAAATATATGAAGATTACGATGAGATAGAAGTAAAGGAAGAAGATACATCTAAAATATATACAGAGAAAATCAATGATTTTAAATCCATAGTTAAAGATATAGGGAATGGTAAAAAACTAGATACATTAAAAGTACAAAATATTGTAAAAGAACTTAATGATAATTTTACTTCAATATATGACGTAGTTACACATCTAAATAACAACAGAGATATAGATGAATATACATATTCTCACAGCTTAAACGTTTCTCTTCTATGTTCCTTAATAGGTAGTTGGCTAGGACTTAATCAATCTCAAATCAGAACACTATCATACTGCGGTTTGCTTCATGATATCGGAAAATCAAAAATACCACATGAAATATTAGAAAAACCTGGGCCTTTAAATTCCAAAGAATTTGAAATCATGAAAAAGCATACTATACTTGGTTATAATATTCTCAAAGGCAATATTGCCATAAGCAAAGATATTATGATGGCTGTACTTTTGCATCATGAAAGAGAAGATGGTAGCGGGTATCCATTTGGACTCAAAGGAGATAATATAACCTTATATGCTAAAATTACCGCTATAGCTGATATTTTTGATGCTATGACTTCTGATAGAATATATAAGAAACGCGATACATGTTTTGATGTATTTGAAATGTTTGAAAGTGAATACTTGACTAAATGTGATACAAGCATCCTTCTTACCTTCCTCAAAAGAATAGCTGACTATTATATTGGTAGTAATGTTAAACTAAGTGACGGTTCCTATGGAGAAATAGTTTTTATCAATCAACACCAAATATCAAAACCTATTATTAAATTAGAAGATGAAAGAATAATCGATCTGAGCAAAGAAAAAGAGTTATTTATCAAAGAAGTATTCTCATAAATATATAACGAAACATCTCTAATAGTACAAATATCTGATATAATAATGTTATAAATGTAATTTTTATGAGGAGGTAATGAGATGCCTTTAGTGACTTCAAAGGAAATGTTTAAGAAGGCATATGAGGGCCAATATGCTGTAGGAGCTTTTAATGTAAACAACATGGAGATAATACAGGGCATAGTGGAAGCTGCCAAAGAAGAACAAGCACCACTGATACTTCAAGTCTCAGCAGGAGCACGTAAATATGCTAAACATATCTATCTCATGAAGTTGGTTGAAGCTGCAGTAGAGGATAGCGGGCTATCCATTTGTCTTCATCTTGATCATGGCGAAGACTTTGAAATATGCAAAGCCTGTATAGATGGCGGTTTTACATCTGTCATGATTGATGGTTCCAAGTATCCTTTTGAAGAAAATATCGCCTTAACAAAAAAAGTTGTAGAGTATGCTCATGATAAGGGAGTGGTAGTAGAAGCAGAGCTTGGAAGATTGGCAGGTATTGAAGATGCTATTAGTGTTAGCGATAGGGAAGCTACCTTTACAGACCCAGACCAAGCAGTAGAATTTGTAGAAAGAACTGGTGTTGACTCCCTTGCCATAGCTATAGGAACTAGTCATGGAGCATATAAATTCAAGGGTGAACCAAAACTTGACTTTGAAAGACTCGAGAAAATTAGCAAACTATTGCCAGGTTTCCCATTAGTGCTTCACGGTGCATCCACCGTACTTCCGGAATTCGTAGAACTCTGCAATACATATGGTGGTGATGTTAAGGGAGCAAAAGGAGTACCTGAGGAAATGCTTTCGAGAGCAGCAAAGCTCGGTGTCTGCAAAATTAACATCGACACTGATCTTAGACTTGCAATGACTGCTTCCATAAGAAAGCATCTTCATGAAAATCCAGGTGACTTTGATCCGCGCAAGTATTTAAAACCTGCAAGAGAAGCCATAAAGGATATGGTTAAGCATAAGATGAGAAATGTGTTGAATTGCAGTGGCAAAGCGTAGGATATAGTTGCTGATCTTTTTTGTTAGGGTATTCCTCTTGGGTCTTGCTTCGCGCTACGTGCTGCGTGCTACGGGCTTCAATAGTTAGGGTATTCCTATTAGGTCTTTATCTTTATAGCTGAGCTAAGAAGGCTATAGTTCTACGGAATAAGCATATGTGCAGCTCACAAAAAAATTGATTTTGGCAACCCTACGGGTCACATGTAACTCTAAAGCTCATATCTTAAGAAAAATCTAACGCCTTCCAAAGGGCCTCCTTGCCCTGGAAGGTTTGGGCACCATCCCGTGCTGCCCATACGATTTTTCTAATGATATTTCGCTAAGAGTTACCTGTGACCTTTAGGTTACATGCAAAATCAATAATTTGTTCACTTGCACATATGCTTATTTTCCAGATACAGTAGCTTTCTTAGGCACGGTGAAATCTAATGGATTATATAATAGAGCATTTTTATTAACTTTGCTAGTGACTCTTTGCGAA
>JAAYMO010000012.1 GCA_012521375.1 Clostridiales bacterium | reverse complement strand
GTATAGACATTGAAAATTGAAAAGAAAATGTTATTAGGATCTAACACCTTGCTGACATGCAGGGTGTTTTTCATAGTTCTTTCAATGAATCAATACAAATTAGTTTATTAGTATTTACAAATTAGTGGTATAATTTGTAATAGAGTAAATAGTGGAGGTGTAAACGGTGAATAAGAGCGTGACCTTTACAGTGGATGCAGATGTGTACGAGAAATTCTGCATCGCATTGAATTTAACAAATGAAACACAAGAAACCGCAGTTGAAAGCTGTATGCGTTGGTATATAGCAAAAACCTTTGAAAAGGCATCACAAGCCTATAACCCTAAAACAATAGCAAGACAGAATGAAGATACAAACAAAGATTTTTATGGAAAAGCAAATCAACGAATCCCAGTATGGGCTATAAAGCCGAATCAATATAACCATAAAATCATTCGTGCTTATTTCAAGGCGGTGGCTGCCACAGGTCGTGCTACCATAGACATGATGGAGCGCTTATGCAGTGATGAAAACAACCCAGAACTTTACGTGCCAACATTTAAGAATAATTATTCGCAGATGAAGTTGGATGGGCCTAAGAGCCACGGTAAAGTATTTGAGGATGACGGTGAAACGGTAACAATCTGGCACGAGGTAGAAGATACACTCATGAAATACAAATCAAGTTTTTACGATTGAGAGGTGCGAGGATGAGCAACTTAAAGGATAAGTATAAGCAAGCAGAAAATATAATAGATTTGGCTTCTGCATTATCGGAATCTAAGCAGTATGCTAAACGTGGTTATAAACTTGCTGATGATGCAGTTTCTTTGTTGAAACGTACAGTTGATTCAGTTTCAAAAAAACTACAAGAGAATATTAACACTTTGGAAAAGAGCAATATCAATGAGCGAAATATTACAAAAAGTCTTTCAGTACAATTAGCGTCAATTAAGCAAAATTTCGAAGAAATGCCATATCAACTAAATATAGATTTAGAGGCGCTTTCAAAAAGTTCGTTTTCAATAACACTTTTTGGGCGCACAATGGCAGGTAAATCGACTTTAATGGAGATTCTTACCCACGGCAATGGTATGTCTATTGGAAAAGGCGCACAAAGGACAACTAGAGATGTTAGAACTTATTCATACAAAGGTATGATGATTACAGATGTACCAGGGATTGCTGCATTTGAAGGGCAAGAGGATGAAGATATCGCTTTTGAAGCTGCAAAAAAGAGCGATTTAATTTTATTCTTAATTACAGATGATGCCCCACAAGCAAGCGAAGCAGAGTGTTTAAATAAGATTTTGAGATTGGGAAAACCAGTGATTTGTATTATTAATGTTAAAGCAAATATTGATTTAGGAACAACAAATACAAAAATGTTTGCACGTGACATTCAGAAAAAAATGGATATGACTAGATTGGATTCAATAAGAAGTCAATTTCTTGAATTTGGTGCTCAATATGGACAAAATTGGGATTATCTTCGCTTTGCTTATGTTCATTTAAAATCTGCTTTTCTCTCACAAAAGACTGAGTCGGAGAATAATGGTAATGACTTATATAAACTAAGTCGTTTTGGTTATCTTGAAAAATTAATTATCAACGAGGTTATTAGAAATGGGAAATTTTATAAACTGAAATCATTTTCTGATATTGTTGTCGTTCCGGTTGTTGATGCATTCGAGACTTTGTTTCGACAAAGCGCACAAAATAGTGAGCAGGGTTCTATTTTAATAAGTAAAAAACGGAAATTAAAAAAGTGGACAATCAATTTTGAATCTGATGCAAAAAAGAGAATAGAATCATTATTATCAACTATTTCTGGTGAACTGCTAAAAGAAGTAGCTTCATTTGCTGAAGATAATTATGATAATCCTAGAGCTGAACAAGCATGGAAAAGGATACTACAAAATCATAACATAGAATCACGTGCTACAAGTCTATTAAAACAACTTGGAATGGAATGTGAAGAAGAACTTCAAGAAATTTGCAGAGAAATAAATTCAGAGCTCAAATTTTCACATGCGATTTTTTCTGATAAATCAATCAATATGCCTTTTCTAATTGATGGAAAGCGTATTTGGAATTGGGCTACTACACTGGTAAGTGGGGGGCTAATGATAGCTGGGTTATTTGTTTCAGGACCCATTGTTTGGGCTGGGCTTGCTGTGGGATTAGTAGGGTGGTTTGGGTCATTTCTGTTTAGCGATCGAGAAAAGAAAGTTCTTGATGCACGTAAAAAGCTAGAGAAAAAATTAATTACACACCTTAATAAAATGATTAAAGATTTAAAGAAGAAAATGCTAGACGTTTT
>JAAYMO010000011.1 GCA_012521375.1 Clostridiales bacterium | reverse complement strand
ATCATGAAGAATTATTTTTACACATACAACAACGCAATAAACAAGAAGCGGAAAGATTGATGAAATACCATATAGAAGAAAGCAAACTGTACCATTTGAAAAACTTAAATCATTTGTTGGCAAGACTTTGAAAAAAGTTATCATAGAATAAATATAACCACAATATCTTCTAAGATAAAGTAGCCTAATGTATATTTAAGGTTTAAGAGTTTGGAAAAGTTTCTTTACCGAAAATTACTCAATAAGAATGTTGATGCTTATGGGGGTGGTATAAATATTACATTAACAAATATTATTTAAAATTGAAAACAGGTCGAAAACTTACTTGTAGGATTGATTACAAAAAGGGCCTTGGCATGTAGGAATAGCAGGATACCAAAGGATAAAATAATCATGTTTTACAAATATATTAAAATTACTTTTATGTCTAGGGTAGATTAATTTAGAACAATTATTATTTCAATCAAGAATAAACAAAAAAGAAAGGAGGGTAAAATTGCAAAACAATATAATATTGGAGATAAAAAACTTATCAAAGCAGTTCCCGGGTGTTAAAGCTTTAGATGACGTAAGTATTGATATTAGAACTGCAGAAGTTCATGCTTTATTAGGGGAAAATGGTGCAGGAAAATCCACGCTTATTAAAATCTTAACTGGAGCCTATCAAAAAGACGAAGGTGAAATTATTTTTAACGGTGAACAAGTCCAAATCACATCTCCTAACGATGCAATTAATTATGGAATTGGTGCCGTTTATCAAGAATTAACGTTAATACCTCAATTAAGCATTATGGAAAATATGTTTTTAGGAAATGAGCCGTTGCTAAATGCAAATCCTCCTATAATTAACTGGGATAAAATGAAGAAAAGTTCTGCTGAAATCCTAAAAATGTTAGGTTTAAATATAAATCCTTTGACAAAAACAGGGGCACTTGGTGTAGGTATGCAGCAGATGGTGGAAATTGCTAAGGCTCTGGTTAGAACCCCTAAAATACTAATCATGGATGAGCCTACATCTAGCTTATCAGCAGCTGAAACAGAACGCTTATTCGATGTAGTTGAGAGCTTGAAAAAGAAAGGAATTACAATAATATATATATCTCACAAATTAGAGGAAATAATGTTGCTTGCTGATAGGGTAACAGTTTTAAGAGATGGTAAAAAAGTAGGGACAGAAAACATTGCAGATATTAATGAAGATAAACTAATACAGATGATGGTAGGAAGAAGCCTAAACGATAAATACCCTAAGTACCAAGTCGAAATAAAAGAGGAAGCCCTTAGGATAGAAAATTTCAGTGGTAACAAATTTAAGGATGTTTCCTTTGATGTACATCATGGAGAAATTTTAGGGGTTTATGGTCTAGTAGGAGCAGGAAGAACCGAAGTAGCTCGAGCGATTTTTGGTGCAGATCCAAAACAAAAAGGTGAAATATTTATTGATGGAAAGCCTGTAAACATAAAATCACCAAAAGATGCAATAGCAAACGGGTTAGCATTTTTACCTGAAGATAGAAAAAATCAAGGGTTAATACTTAAGAATACAGTGGAGTTTAATATTAATCTATCAAGTTTGTCAATAAACTCTAAAAAGTGGATAAACCTATGTAAACTTAAAGAAAAAGCTCTAGATATGGTTAATCAGCTTAAAATTCAACCTCCATATATTAATCATATATGTTTAAATTTAAGTGGTGGTAACCAGCAAAAAGTTGTTATTGCTAAATGGGTTATGACTGATGCCAACATTTTTATATTTGATGAACCAACGCGTGGAATAGATGTGGGTTCTAAGGTCGAAGTTTATAATGTTATGAATTCCTTAGTCAAAAAAGGAGCTGCCGTTATCATGATTTCTTCGGAAATGGAAGAGATTTTAGGAATGAGTGATCGAATAGTTGTAATGCATGAGGGAAAAGTAACTGCTATATTGAACAGACGTGACGCAACTTCAGAAAAAATATGCGCGGCAGCCATAGGGAGGGCATAGTTTTGGGAAAAGTTTCAGAAATAAAATCGGCGGAGAAAAAAAGTAACGGGACTCTTGATAGACTCAAAAAATTATTAATCAATTCAGGAGCTCTGGTTGCATTAGTTCTCTTATGTTTATTTTTATCGATACTATCACCTGATTTTTTAACAGTAAATAATATTATGAATATAGCACGCCAATCATCTATAAACGGGTTAGTATCAGCAGGGATGTTGTTGGTGATTTTAACGGCAGGAACAGATTTATCAGTTGGATCTATATTGGCATTTTCTAGTGCACTGATGGGGATATCAGTGGTTCATTGGGGTGTAAATCCACTATTCTCTATTTTATTATGTTTAGCTACAGGCTCTTTAATAGGCTGGATAAACGGATTAATACTTACCGAATTGCATGTACCTCATCCGTTTATATCCACAATGGGGAGTATGAACGTTTTTAGAGGATTAACTTTAATTATTATGAATGCCACTCCGATTTCCGGAATGCCCAAATCAGTAAAATTTATAGGTGCTGAATTTATTGGTATTGTACCAGTAAGTTTTATGCTATTACTAATTGTGTATGTAATTTTTCACTTCCTTCTAAAAAATACGACAATAGGAAGACACATATATGCTGTAGGAGGGAATATTGAGGCGGCAAGATTGTCAGGAATTGATGTAAAAAAAGTTCTTTGGCTAGTTTATTCATTTTCAGGTTTTATGTCGGCACTGGCCGGAATTGTCCTAGCCGGAAGAGTTGATTCAGTATATCCGCTGGCTGGGACAGGATATGAACTAGATGCCATCGCTTCTGTGATAATTGGTGGAGCAAGCTTTTTTGGAGGAATAGGTTCAATTTGGGGAACTTTAGTCGGCGTTTTGATCATGGGAGTTTTAAGAAATGGTCTTAATTTATTAAACGTATCTTCAAACCTACAAAGTGTAGCTATTGGATTGGTTATTGTTGCAGCAGTATGTGTTGACGTTTTTAGGCAAAGAACATTAGTAAAAAATAACAAATAACTAAAAGGAGTGAAGAATCATTGAATGCAAAACTAAATTGTGGAGTAATTGGGTTAGGCCGTCTAGGGTATAGACATGCTTTGAGCATAGTCAAAAACAAAGATGCTAATCTTGTAGCAGTAGCGGATCCAATGGATGAGGCACTTTTACGGGCTAAGGAAGATTTCGGCTCTATAGTGACGTCTAATGACTATACGGATATACTTGAACGAAAAGATATAGAAGCAGTGGTAATTGCCACTCCAACTAAAACTCATTATGACATTTTGGTAAATGCAATAAGTGCCGGAAAAAAGATTTTTGTGGAAAAGCCCATAACTTTTACAGTTGATGAGGCAAAAAAGATATGTAATTTAGTCAAAGAAAAAAATACATACTTACAAGTTGGTTTTATGCGTAGATTTGATCCTGGCCATGTTGAAGCTAAGAAGTTAATAGAATCGGGGGAGATAGGTGAGCCTATATATGTTCATGATTGCCAAAGAGACCCTTGTGGCCCTCCAAAACATTATGTACCAGAAAGTGGCGGGTTATTTGTTGATATGGGAATACATGATTTAGACTGTGTTAGATGGCTAATGGGTAGTGAAATTGTGCGGATTTATGCTCAAGGTGCTGTGCTAAAACATAATTATCTTAAAGATATGAATGATGTAGACCAAGGCCAAATGCTACTTACCTTTGCCAACGGAACATTGGGAGACATTGAAGTTAGTAGAAATGCTAATGATATATATGATGTTAGAACAGAAATTATAGGTACAAAAGGCAGTGTATTTATTGGACAATGCCAAAACAAGCCATTTATTACAGTAGGTTCTGATGGGATGACCTATAATTTACCCCACTGGTGTTTAGATCGGTTTGAGCAAGCTTATGAGAAAGAAATTGCGGCTTTTATAGATTCTGTAAGAAATGAAAAGGAATCACCAGTTAATGCTTATGATGGAATGGTTGCGTTGAATTTAGCAAAGTCTGCGAGGGATTCTTTTGAAAAAAGTAAAGCAATTGATATTCAACTGTAAAATGAGAAGTTTCGGTAAACTTTAAAAAAATGAGTAATTTCGGAAACAGTCAATAATTCCCTGTAAAAAACTAACAAACCCAACAAAAAAGTCAACTAAACCATAACTATTTACCAAAAGAAGGAAGTGAAGAATAAAAAAACAAAGAAAAAGAAAAACATAACAATCAAAAACCCCAAAAAAGACAATAACAAACTAACCCTTTAAAAAAGCCATTTTAAAAGGCAAATTATGGAACATATTCAACTTATAGGATTCTAAATTCTAAGCTGCTAAATCTTTCTCCAAAACCTCATTCCAAATATCAAAATGTTCTTTTTCAGTCTTAGCAACCCAAGCATCAAGATGACAATTCATAGCAGCAAAATGAATAAAGAAATACCAATTCTTGCGGCTTCTAACCCGAGAACGCTCAATCTCATAATCATTCTTAATCCGTTTAAACGAGCGTTCCGAAGAAGACCGCATAGCATAAACCTTACGCCAAGCCTTAGAATCCCT
>JAAYMO010000138.1 GCA_012521375.1 Clostridiales bacterium | reverse complement strand
TTTATTATGAGTAACATTGTAGCTTTCCTTATTCTCGCTTTTGTTTACTATGCTGGTGAATTCGTAGGAACAAAATCAAAAGCTTGGATTCCATCTTGTTTCGTAACAGCCTGCCTCTTCTTATTTGGATACTGGACTTTTTTTCCGAAGAACATTGTAGAACTGGCTGGTTTAGGCGCTCCTCTAGGAGGAACCTTAGCAATCATGCTCTGCATCACACACATGGGCACAATTATCAGCATCAGACAGCTTCTTCAACAGTGGAAAGTCATCGTTATAGCACTAGCCGGTCTTGCAGGCATGGTAGGATTCTGCTGGTTTGTTTGCATTCCTATGGTGGGAAGAGAATTTGTTATAGCAGGTCTACCTCCTCTTACTGGTGGTATAGTTGCTGCAACAATGATGCAAACAGCTGCAGCAGAAAAAGGATTAATAGCCGCTTCAATACTGGCTATTGCAATGTATGTTATGCAGGGGTTTACAGGATATCCCCTTACAGCCGTAATGCTTAAAAAGGAAGGCAAAAAACTAATTGCCGCCTTCCGCAATGGTGAAGTTGAAGTTGTTAAAGCAGGAGAAGTTGACAGTTCTGCGGGCAATATGAAAGTAGAAGAATCAAAAAAGAAAAAGCTTATACCTCCCATGCCTGATAAGTATTCAACCACTGCATTTATACTGTTAAAAATGATTATTTCAGCTTACTTTGCAAGCGTGCTTGGAAAATATACTGGATTAAGCCAGGCAGTTTGGGCACTGATACTTGGTATTATTTTTACAGAGATTGGTTTCCTGGATAAAGATTCACTGAATAAAGCTAATTCATATGGATTCTTAATGTATGTTCTTATGATTTTTGTATTCTCTGGTCTCAAGGATGCAACTCCTGAAATGCTTATGCAGATATTAGGACCTATGGCCCTAATAATAGTTGTTGGTGTAGCTGGCATGGCTCTTACTTCAATTATAGCAGGAAAGTTTATTGGAATAAGTTGGGACATGGCTTTTGCAGTATCTTTAACAGCACTATATGGCTTCACACCAAACTATATACTGACTCAGGAAGCAGTAAAAGCCTTGGCAGAAACTCCTGAGGAACATGATTATCTAATGGGCAAGATGCTCCCAATGATGATAGTTGGCGGTTTTACTACAGTAACAATTACATCTGTTATAATTGCTGGTATATTTATTAACTTGTTCTAAATAAGCTTTAAGCATAATCCGAGCAGCGCTATTTTATTTTATAGATGCTGCTCGGGTCAACTTATATGACCAATTATTGATAAAGGGGTGCAGTAACAGAATGAAAATAAGAGAGTTAGCTGAAAAGTATAATGACTATATTATTGAACGCAGAAGGTTTTATCATACCATACCGGAACTTAACTTTGAGGAAGTTGAAACTACAAAAGCTATAGCTGAAGATCTGAAAAGCATGAGCATAGAGGTAACCACATTCCCAGACTATAACGGTCTTGTAGGACATATTAGAGGAGGAAAACCTGGTAAAACTGTCATGCTCCGTGCTGATATTGATGGGCTTCCTGTTGAGGAAAAGACAGGTCTTCCTTTTGCATCAACCAACGGTAATATGCATGCCTGCGGTCATGATGCTCATATAGCCATGTTGCTTGGCGCTGCAAAAATACTTGTTGATATAAAAGATGAGCTGGAAGGAAACGTGAAGCTTCTTTTCCAGGCTGCAGAGGAATCCTGCTATGGTGCAAAATATTATGTGGATAATGGTGTTTTAGACGGCGTAGACGCAATATTTGGAATGCATATCTGGGGAACCCTCGATGCTCCTCTGATGAATTTGGAGCCTGGTGGACGAATGGCTTCCGTTGACAACTTCAAAATCTCTGTCACAGGCCAGTCTTCCCATGGATCTGCTCCTCATCTGGGAAAAGACGCCATTGTAGCAGCTTCCTCCATTGTTATGAACCTGCAGAGCTATGTAAGCAGAAAGAACAATCCTCTCAATCCCCTTGTCATTTCTATTGGGACCATAAAAGGAGGACAGAGATTTAATATCATAGCAAATAAAGTGGAAATGGAAGGCACTATCAGGACTTACTCTCGAGAATTGCGCACCACTCTGGAAGGAGAATTAAGAGAAATCATTGAAAACACTGCCAAAGCATTAGGCTGCGAAGCAGAACTGGAATACTACTATTATGCAGGCCCTGTCATCAATGATCATGAGGATCTGAACAGAATTGCACATGATGCCGCCGTCAAGCTTTATGGTGAAGAGAGTCTTACTGCTATGCCTAAACTTATGGGCTCTGAGGACTTTGCATACTTAATGGAGAAGGTGCCAGGCTTCTATGGATTTATAGGAGCTCTCAACAAGGAAAAGGGAATTGTCTACTCCAATCACAATGACAAGTTTGATGTGGATGAAAGCGTTCTGCATAGAGGCTCAGCTCTATATGCTCAATTTGCATATGATTATCTCAAGGAAAAGGCAAAATAATACTCAATAGAGGTGTATAGAATGAATATGATTAAAGAACTGGCTGAAAAGTACAACGATTATATAATTCAGCAAAGAAGATTTTTTCATGCAAATCCTGAACTTAGCTTAAAGGAATATGAAACTACTAAAGCTTTGGCTGAAGAGCTTACAAGGATGGGTATAGAAGTTACCACATTCTCTGACTATACCGGTGTCATAGGACTTATAAGAGGAGGCAAGCCTGGTAAGACGGTAATGCTCAGAGCTGATATAGATGGATTGCCTGTGGAAGAAAAGACTGGTTTATCCTTTGCGTCCAAAAACGGCAATATGCATGCCTGCGGCCATGACTGCCATATGGCCATGCAGCTTGGAGCTGCAAAAATCCTTATGGACATAAAGGACCAGCTTAGTGGAAACGTAAAACTTCTTTTCCAAGCCGGCGAAGAAGCTGGCTATGGGTCAAAATACTATGTGGAGAAAGGTTATCTCGACGATGTAAGCGCCGTTTACGGTATGCATATATGGTCTGGAATAGAAGCAGGCAAGTTTTGTCTGGAATCAGGAGAGAGAATGGCATCCTGTGATTCATTTAAGATTATTGTGGATGGTGTATCTTCACATGGTTCTGCACCTCACCTTGGCAAAGATGCAATCTTTGCTGCCGCTTCAATAGTTATGAATATCCAGACCTATGTAAGCAGAAGAAATGATCCTCTTAATCCTGCTGTTGTATCCATCGGTACCATGAATGGAGGCCAGCGTTTCAACATTATTGCTAACCATATAGAAATGGAAGGTACCACCAGGGCTTTTTCCAGGGAAGTCCGAAACGCTTTTGAGAGTGAATTGGATAGAATTATTCAGTATACTGCAAAAGCACTTGGAGTAAAGGCACAGCTGGAATACAATTACTTGACAGATCCAATTATAAATGAGCACGATAATCTTAATTCAATAGCCCGCAATGCAGCCATAAAACTTTACGGCGAAGATTGCTTAACCTCCATGGAAAAGATCATGGGCGCTGAGGATTTCTGCCACTTGATGGCAAAGGTACCTAGCTTCTTTGGTTTTATCGGATGCTATAATGAGGATCTTGGAGCTGTATACAATAATCATAATGACAAATTTGATGTTGATGAAAGCAAGTTGCACATGGGTTCTGCTCTTGCCGCACAATTTGCCTATGACTTTCTCTCAGAAAACAAGCAGTAGGGTTCTTAATTATATATGATGAATTAAAAAGTAAGCAACTAAGCGATTACCGAATAATAACTACAGAACCGCTATGTCCTTTTTTATACTTATTGTTACTTTTGGTATGATTCTTCCTTTAACAGCTAATCTCATACACAGTTATTATTATGTCATCAGAATATATGTTAACTGTAGATTATATTTCATCTTAATATGCTAATATTCCGGGTGATTTTATCAAACTATATTACTAAAGTAAAATACTATGAATAGTGATGATATGAAAAGTGAAGCTTATTTATCCTTATATACTATTTCACTGTATGTATGATCAAGACTAAACTGTTTTTTCGAATAGTCTTTATTCTGGGTGATTATTTCTAATTCTTTTTTTGTTTACCTATTAATCTACCTCAGCATAACAAAGAGTTTTAATCTGTCAGTGATATCTATACTATTTATTTCATTACTGGATGCTTGTTTTATTTATGTTCTTTTCTTTTATGGTATTACCGGAAAAGGCTATATTGTAATTAAAACGTTTCTACAAAACCAAACAGCCCAGAAGCACTGACATACAATACCCCTGGGCTGATTTTGCTTACTTTATGATACGTTTCTTTGAACCTATTGAATCGGTAGTTTTATAATAAAAAGTTAAGATGAATTAAATCTTTGACTCATCCTTCTGTATTAATCTTCTGATTTTCTTGCTGCGACATCCAATGTTTTAAAGCTATATGGATAGGTACAAATCCATGTTTACCAACATCCTCTTTTTCTTCATAGCTTACTACACCAGCCTTAATTATACCTATTACCTTATTATCTTTATTCAAAACTGCTCCACCACTTGCACCGTGTATTATCCTTGCGCTGACCGTATATAGGCATTCTCCTAAGTATTTTGTTTTGCTTGTAACTTCACATGTGTGTACATATGGTGTATCTCCCTCTATATAATCTGGATAACCAACAACCGTAACTTTATCCCCTATTTCAATTTCATTTGAATCACCTAATTCAAGCCCTTCCATGCTTGAATTATTTAAGTTATAAATCGCATAGTCAATATTTTTATCTGATATAATCTCATTCATTTCTTTAGAAACTATTCCAATATTTTCGCCCTTATATGTTGTAACCATAAAAAAGCCTCTATCCTCTGTTACATGATATCCTGTCACCAATCCTACATCTTTTAAAAAAAATCCAGAACCTTGTACTAGCTTATTTCTGTTTTCTAAAATTACTACATTATAAGCTATTTTATTAAAGAATTCATTATGCTTCTCTACATTAAATATCTCCTCTCCAAAAAGCCGATTAAGCTGATCTGCATATTGAAGAAAAGTATAGTCATCTGATCCTCTAATTTCCTTAATATAATTTATTTTTCCTTTTAAGACGCTTTTAAACCATAATATAATTATATCCCTGTATTCTATATTATCAATATTTTCCTCGATATCTTTGTTTTTACAAAAACCACGTGCGACATAATCAATAGCTGTTTCATAAACTCCATTTTTAAAACAATTATGTAGTATAGCTCTTATCGATTTAATATATTCTCTCTTAATATTAGGAAACTTATTTACAACTAAACCTGTTACCTCTTGTCTAACTTTATTATTGTTTAAGAATATCTTTTTCGGATTAACACTAAAACTATTCTTTTTGAGAATTGCATCTAACTCTTGACCTATTATTATACTTGATAAATCTCTTTCAATAATATCTTTAGGAAACACTGGATTAAAAGTAGAAAAAGTAATATCGTCAGCGTATCTTGTGTATACTAGCCCATGCTTTTTAGCTAAATTTGTAAGCTGCGTATCTAAAGGACTACAAATCATATTAGTTAATACAGGAGAAGATGGTGCACCTTGTGGTAATATTCCTTTATAACAAGCTAACTGAGCAATAACTGTTGCAGCTTCCTGTCCAATCCCGTATGGCTTATTCATTAACATTCCCCTAACTCTACCAAAATGTATCTGACTAAAAAAGTCTTTTAAGTCAATATTAAGAATTACCTTTCTTCTTGTATGCTTGCTAGCATTGTCCTTTATATTTCTTTCATGAAAAAAACCATATACTGAAGGTTTTACTCTATACACTAAATTAAGTATATATGCTAACTTTCTCTGAATAGCTTTTAACTCTTTTGCAGGTGCACTAATTTCCCTTGTTCCACCACTCTTTTTAGCTATCTTAAATGTAGTATACATGTTATCAGGTTTCTTTGCATAAAGAAAATACCTTAAACTTTTTTCTTCAATCTCAAGTATCTTAGCAACATCTTCTCTTGTAGATAAACGATAAAATTCATCTCTTAGCATTTCATCTGTTTTACTAAAAATACTAATCACCTTCTAGACAAAAGTAAAAATGTATATAGAAGAACTCAACCTTCTGCCGAGTAGTGCACGTTGTACACGTGAAAAGGTAAATCAGCATCATTATAACAAGGTGTTCAACAAGCGGAAAGGCATATGTTCCACACATTGTCTAATCCCGTTGCGTATCGCTAACGAAAAACAGTTCTTCTATATACAAGCAAATTATACCATAAAATTCTATATACTTCTATATTACAGTATTGAGTTAAATCTGAAACATCCCAATCAGTATGTCTTATTCGCTCGTTGCTTATATTCCTACCTCTCCTAAAGTCATGCGGGTTTAGCATTCTGTAATAATTGATTATTAGATTCCATCCTTTGTTGCTCTCTTAAGAAATTAGATACCAGGCACTAAGTTATCCGGCTTTTAACTAACATAACTTAGTACCTGACACCCACTCATAAAACCATGGTTATTTATGATACGGTTCACCGTATCAACTCTACTTGTAAAATTAATTTAATGAATTAATATACCTGTTAAAAATAAATATTAATTTTCATTATAAAAATAACAGGATACTCTCCTGTTATTTTATTAGCTCATTAATTTTATTCTTAACCTCG
>JAAYMO010000010.1 GCA_012521375.1 Clostridiales bacterium | reverse complement strand
TTAAAGCTATTGGAAGCAAAGCTAGAATAGATATTGAGAATCTGTTAAATTGCCAAGTAAACTTACAGCTTTGGGTTAAAGTAAAGAAGGACTGGAGGGACAGTTTATCGGCTCTTAAAGCTCTCGGTTATAAATAGAGGTGTAATATGGCTATTATAAAGACACAGGGTCTAGTTTTAAAATATACGGATATCAATGAAGCTGACAGAATAATTACACTGATTACAAGAAATAAAGGCAAGATAAAAGCCATTGCAAAAGGCTGCAGAAGACCAAAGAGCAGCCTTTTATCAAGCTGTCAACTTTTTGCTGTCAGTGATTATGTATTATTCAAAGGTACCAATTTTTATCATGTAAGTTCAGGAGAATTGAGGGAACCTTTTTTCAATCTAAGAAATGATTTACTTAAGCTGTCCTATGCAGTGTATTTTGCGGAATTGGCAGATACTGTGACGGATGAAGATATGGCTAGTGAGAAACTGTTTATTATTTTATCAAAAACCTTGTATTATCTATCACAAAATCGCATACCTATAGGAATATTAGCTTGCGCTTATCAGCTAAAGCTTATGGATTTAAGCGGTTATAGACCGATGTTATATAAATGCGTAAACTGCGGGAAAGGCGATAATCTAAGCAGGTTCAGCATAAACTTAGGGGGCGCTTTATGTAGCGACTGCAACGATTATGATAAAGCATCAATAAAAGTTAGCAAAAAAACCATGGAATTAATTGGTCAATTATTGTCCACACCTATTTCAAGATTAAATACATTAAAAATTGATAATAATATTTTTATAGAGATTGATAAAATCGTATATTCCTTTGTCCAAAAACATTTGGACAAAAAGTTTAAATCCATGGATTTTATCAATAACATAAAAAGTTTGGATATAAAGTAATATACAGTAATGAAAGGAGTATGGAAAGTGGACATTACGCTGGATAAAATAGACATTATTAGAGATAGGACCGGCGTTTCATATAAAGAAGCCCGGGACGCTCTAATGCTTGCAAATGGTAATGTAGTTGATGCTTTAATCAATATTGAAGAATCAAATAATAAGAATTGGACAGAATCAATTTCTGTAAAAGGTAGTGAATTGGTAGATAAATTAAAATCTATAGTTAATACGGGTAATATCAATAGGATAAGGATTAAAAAAGATGACGTGGTAATATTGGATATACCTGTAACTGCAGGAGCCATAAGTGCAGTATTAATGCCTAAAATTGCTGCGTTAGGAACTGCTGCTGCATTATTGACTAAATGCACCATTGAAGTTGAAAGGAAAAACAATGGCAAAATAAATGTAAATGATAAAATAAGTACAGTGGTTAGCAATGTGGCAGACAAAGTTAAGGACTTTGCCGATGATATGAAGAGTGTATCCCAAGAGATGTCTGACAAAATAAAGGATTCTAATACTAATGTTGACAATGAATGCTGTCCTAGGATTGATACTGAGTTACCATAGACTCTATTGACAAATCTATATAGTTTTGCTAAATTATATAACAACAATTTAATTGTTGGCTATGATAGAGAGGAGTAGCTATAAATTCAATTAAAGAGAGCTGATGGTGTGGTGGAAATCAGTATTGAATTATAGTGAAGGCACTCTTGAGCCTGTTTTTTACAAGAGGGCAGTTAAGCTGGCCAATAAGGGTGGAACCGCGGAAGTCAACCTTTCGTCCCTTACAGGGATGAAAGGTTATATTTTTTATTTATGCGATTATTGAAAATATTTGTTGGGAGGAAATAAAATGACTTTTCAGGAGATTATACTAACACTACAAAACTATTGGGCAAAGCAAAACTGTATAATAGCCCAACCTTATGATGTTGAAAAAGGGGCGGGCACTATGAGCCCTTATACATTTCTAAAAGCCTTAGGCCCCGAACCATGGAGAGTAGCTTATGTTGAGCCTTCAAGAAGACCAGCAGATGCCAGATATGGCGAAAACCCAAACAGAGTGTATCAACACCACCAATATCAGGTGATATTAAAACCTTCGCCAGATGATATACAAGATTTGTATCTTGGAAGCCTTGAAGCACTAGGGATAGATCCTAAAAAACATGATATAAGATTTGTTGAAGATAATTGGGAGGCGCCTACTCTAGGTGCATGGGGTCTTGGCTGGGAAGTATGGTTAGATGGCATGGAAATCACTCAGTATACATATTTTCAACAAGTAGGTGGATTTGATTGTGAACTTGAATCGGCAGAGCTGACTTACGGATTAGAAAGAATTGCCATGTATATACAAGAAAAAGATAATGTTTTTGATATAGAGTGGGTTGGTGGCATAACATATGGAGATTTTTTCAAGATAGCGGAAGTGGAGCATTCAAAATACAGCTTTGAGCTGGCTGATACAAAATTGTTGTTCAGCTTATTTGATTCTTATGAAAAAGAGGCAGAAAGAACTATCAAAGAAGGACTTGTACTTCCTGCATATGATTATGTATTAAAATGCTCCCATACTTTTAATGTATTGGATGCAAGGGGTGCCATCAGTGTAACAGAAAGAACAGGATTCATAGCTAGAGTCAGAAATCTGGCAAGATTGGTGGCTCAAGCTTACCTAAGACAAAGAGAAGAAATGGGATATCCGCTTTTGAAAAAGCAGGAAGTTTAGATTCAGATAATTAAGGAGGGGAAGTAAGTGGCTAAAGATTTAGTCTTTGAGATAGGCACAGAAGAAATTCCGGCAAAATTCATGAATAAAACATTAGAACAACTAAAAGAGAATGCTGAAATAGCATTTAAAGAAAACAGGATAAACTATAAATCTCTCAATACCTATGGAACACCTAGGAGACTTGTACTGTATGTGAAAGATATGGAGGAAAAGCAACAAGACTTAGAACTGGAAATAAAGGGCCCTTCTGTGAAAGCGGCTTATGATAAAGACAACAATCCAACAAAAGCACTATTAGGATTTGCAAAAGGCAATGGATTAGAACTTGAGGATATATATATAAAAGAATTATCTGGAGCAGAATATGTATATGGTAAAAAGCATCTAATAGGGGAAAAAACAATAGAAGTGCTAAAAAAATTACTTCCAGAACTGTTGGTAACAATAACTTTTCCCAAGTCTATGAAATGGGGTAATAAAACTTTTAGGTTTGCTAGGCCTGTCAGGTGGCTTATGCCAATATTTGGAGATGAATTAGTGGAATTTAATAAGGATGATATAATTTGTAGCAAATATACAAGAGGACATAGGGTTCTATCTCAAGGTGAAATAGAAATAAGCAAGGCTAGTGATTATTTTGATAAGATGAGGGAAGCCTATGTTATAGTTGACCAAAATGAAAGAAGGGAAATGATAAAAGAACAATGCGAAGAAATCGCAAAAAAAATAAATGGGAATATTATACATGATTCAGAGCTTTTAGAAGAAATTATTTATTTAGTAGAATATCCCACAGCTTTGCTAGGAAGTTTTGAGGAGGATTATTTAAATTTACCAAGAGAAGTTATTATAACTCCCATGAAAGAACATCAAAGATATTTTCCTTTAGAAAATGAAAATGGGAAATTGATGAATAATTTTATAGCAGTAAGAAATGGGGACAAAAACTATATCGAAATAGTGAGAAAAGGCAATGAAAGAGTGTTACGCGCAAGACTGTCTGATGCCAAGTTCTTCTATGAAGAAGATAAAAAGGTGCTTTTGGATAAGTGCGTCGAGAAGCTAAAATATGTAGTTTTCCAAGATAGCTTAGGCACCATATATGATAAAACAATAAATATTATTAATAATTCCATTTATTTAGCCCATGAATTAGGTCTGGATGAAAATAGTGTTAATAGATTAAAAAGAGCTGCATATTTATCTAAAGCAGATTTAGTTACCAATATGGTTAAAGAGTTTGATGAGCTTCAGGGAGTAATGGGCAGAGAATATGCGTTAGTACAAGGTGAAGACATAGAAGTTGCGAAAGCTATCGAAGAGCATTACATGCCAAGAAATGCTGGCGATAGATTACCAAGCTCAATTATGGGAGCAATAGTTGGCATTTCTGACAGAATAGATACTATATGTGGCTGTTTTTCAATTGGCATACAACCTACTGGTTCTCAGGATCCCTATGCCTTAAGAAGACAAGCAATCAGTATAATAAATATTATCCTTGGAAAAGGACTTCATATAAATATTGTGGATCTTATAAAAAAAGCAACTGAACCCTTTGTCAATAAAGGAATTGTGAAAGGTGATTTATTCGAATTATATGATGAAATAATAGACTTTTTCAAACAAAGGCTAAGAAATGTTTTATTAGATAGAGATTATGATTATGATGTGATAGATTCGGTTCTAAAGGTTGGTTTGACAGACATACAGGACAGCTTCCTGAGGATAGAAGAGCTTGCAAAATGGAAAAAACGTGAAGATTTCTTGGATATAGTATCGTCTTTTATTAGAGTAAGCAATTTGGCAAAAAAAGCAGAGAGTTCTCAAGTTAATACTGAACTATTATCTGAAGCGGAAGAAAAACTATTAT
>JAAYMO010000137.1 GCA_012521375.1 Clostridiales bacterium | reverse complement strand
TGATAATGGTGTTAAGAAATTAAATCTAGATGTGTTGTTAAAAAACAGTATAATTAGTTTTCAATAGCATTATTGGAGTGGTACTATGAAATATATAAAAGTTATTAGAATTTCAGGAGGATATTTTGCAAGAGAGTTCGAAAAAAGTATAAAGTCAAGAAAACCCAAAAAAGTTAGAGAAGTGGATGAGGATACAGTAGCTGAACAATTTTTAAAAGGGGATGCAGTAATTAAGATTATATTTGAAGATCTTGAAAGAGAGCCTATTGAGATTTCAAAAGAAAGCGATGAAGAAATTATCAAAAAATATTTAGGACCCAAGTTTTTAGATTATTTGGCAAATATAAATATGTAGTATTACTTTTATTGTATTAATATCGTAATATGTATTTATATAATAAATACTGAGGAGGATCTATATGAATTACAAAGCGGATATCGGTGTATTCGGTGGTTCAGGATTATACTCTCTTATTTCTGGGGTTGAGGAAATTGATATAAAGACACCCTATGGTAAGCCCAGTGATAAAATATCATTAGCTACGATGTACAATAAAAAAGTGGCCTTTTTGCCTCGACATGGTAAGGAACACTCTTATCCACCTCATAAGATTCCATATAAAGCAAATCTTTATGCTATGAAAATGCTTGGCGTGAAAAGTATTATTGCCCCTACGGCGTCTGGAAGCTTAAAAGCAGAAATAAAACCAGGTGATTTTGTTATATGCGACGATTTTGTTGATAGAACCTGGGGAAGAGATGATACATATTATCATGGCCCCGAAACTAAACATATAATTGGTGTTGAGCCTTATGATTCTAAGTTAAGAAACTTAGCAATAGAGGTATGCGAAGAGATGGGTATAAGAGTACACAAAAAGGGAACAGTTGTAGTTATTCAAGGACCCAGATTTTCTACAAAAGCAGAAAGCAGATGGTTTAGTAAAATGGGGTGGGATGTAGTTAATATGACTCAATATCCAGAATGTATACTAGCTAAGGAACTAGGAATTCCATATATAAACATTGCATTGATAACAGATTATGATGCAGGTTTGGAAGGAAATGATGATATAAAACCTGTTACTGAGGAAGAAGTATTAAAGGTATTTGCTGAAAATAATGAAAAGGTGAAAAAACTATTATTTAGGATTATTGAAAAAGTAGAAGTATAGAATTGCGGAGGTAAAAATTGAAAAAAGGAGTTTTAATAGTATTTGAAGGTATAGATCAATCAGGGAAAGGAACTCAATCCAAATTATTTGTGAAAAAATTAAGACAGTTGGGATATAGAGCTGAATATATGCATTTTCATGATATAAATACTCCGCTGGGAAAAGAAATACAAATGTTTCTTGAAGGAAAAAGGTATTATTCGTCTGAAGTGAGACAACTTCTTTTTACCGCAAATAGATATGAAAGATCAAAATACATAGAAAACAGATTAGATGAAATAGATTTTTTAATAATTGACAGATATATCCCTTCAGGTCTTGCTTATGGTTTAGCTAATGGTTTAGATCTTGACTGGATGATTGGAATAGAGAGTAAACTACCACAACCAGATATTGTTGTGTTGATAGACATATCTACTAAAACTTCAAGCAATAGAAAAAAAGAATATAAAAGAGATGTTTACGAAAAGGATTATGCATATTTAAATAGGGTTAAAGATGCATATTATCACCTAGCACATAAGTTTAATTATATTATGGTTGATGGAGAGAAAGAAATTGATCTTGTACATGAGGAAGTATGGCTAAAAGTATGGGATAAAGTAAATAATATGAAGTCAAAATAGTGGAACATGCCAAAGAACATGTTCCACTATTTTATGGTGAAGGAAAATACGCTATACTTCACTATGGAAAGTTGACGTTCAAAGAAGGCGCTTAGGGTGGAGAATAACTTTATGTATGTATATTTAAATGAATTTTTAGCTGATATTATTGATTACAAATTCTACAAGATTTTTCGCAGAAAAAGGTTTTTTTAGATAAGCTGATAATTTTCTCATGCTCTCTCTTCTAATATTATTTTCTAATATTTGATTAATTAAAAGTGGAATTTTTGTAACATCAGAGGTTGTTACAGCAACTCCATTGTTGAGCAAGAATTCTGCATTATCTGATTCTTGGCCAGGAATTGGGGAAAATATAATTATTGGTTTTTCCCTGCATAAAACTTCTGCTATTGTAACTCCACCAGGTTTTGTTATGACGACATCAGATATTTCTATCAGCTCATGTATATTATTAATAAATCCATATACTATAAGATTATTTTTAGTATTTAATTTTTTTAATTTAGTTTCCAATTTTTTATTTCTTCCAGCAACAGCTATTACTTGAATATTATTAAACTTTCTATCTATTTCTTTTACTATTTTATTTATCGAACCTAAACCTAAACCACCGCCCATAACAATCACGGTATTTATGTTATTAAGTTTAAGCTTCCCTATAAGTTCATCTTTATTCAACTCCATAGAGAATTCTTTTCTGACTGGTATGCCAAAAGGTAATATTTTGTTCTTAGGGATACCGAAATCTTTCATTATTGAAATAAGGTTTTCGTGATGTATAACATAATAGTCTGTATAATCATTAATATAAGAAGAATGAATATTGAAATCTGTAATTATTGATATTAAAGGACAATTAATTTTTTTCTTTTCTTTAAGATTAGAAACAATAGATGCAGGAAAGCTATGGGTGCAAAATACAATATCAGGTTCAAAATCGAACATTGGTTTTCTAAACCATACCTTAGATAATAATTTGTTAGTTATATCGTTTATGTCTATAATTGGATCAAGTTTATTAGTTTTTTCATATATTTTACCCCAGGCTTTAGGATAGAATTTTAATATATTTAAGTAACTATCTAGGATAACTTTATCCAATAGAGGACTAATCAAACTTATTGTATTAATGATTTTTATATTATTTTTTGGATCTTTTAATAGAAATTCATTTCTTATAGTATGCGCTACTTGGTCATGACCATTTCCTATAGATACAGAAAATATAAGAATATTCAATAAAATCACTCCCCATTTTAATGAAGTATGGCACTTATTTGAAGAAATGATTCACTCCATAACATATTCAATGTATTTATACGATAAATAAAAAAAAAAGTTTCATAATTAAATGCTAATTTGGCATTTAATTATGAAATTAGTATGAAAAAAACATAAATAACTAATTTGAACAAAAGCTTACATTTTTCGATGAAGGAAAAAATAACTCAATAAAGAATAATAATACTACTATGGTAATGGAGGGAAAGGAATGGGAGTCAGCTTTGAGACAATAAATAATACACTCATTATAAAACTCAACGGTGAATTAGACCATCACAGTTCAACTTACATAAGAAGCTCTATAGATGATGTAATTCTTGCTAAAAATCCGAAAAATATTATATTTGATATGAGTGGTCTAAATTTTATGGATAGTTCAGGGATTGGGGTTATAATAGGACGATATAAATACATTACATCAAATGGTGGAAAAGTAGGAATTGTATCTATGAAACCCCAGATAAGAAGAATATATGAAATTTGTGGTTTAAAAAGGATCATACCCAATTACGATAGTATAAAAACTGCTATAGAAAAACTGTAAAGGAGCGTAATTTAATGAGAGTTGACAATGAAATGAAACTTGAGTTTTTAAGCAAATCACAAAATGAAAGTTTTGCAAGGTCAGTAGTAGCCGCTTTTGCAGCTCAGCTAGATCCTACAATTGAAGAAATATCTGAGATAAAGACTGCCGTTTCCGAAGCTGTTACAAATGCAATAATACATGGATATGAGTACGAAGAAGGGTATGTTACGATAGTTTGTAGGATAGTAGAGAATGTGGTAGAAATTGAAGTTACGGATAAGGGTAAAGGAATTGAAGATATAGAAAAAGCTAGGCAGCCACTTTATACCAGTAAACCTGAATTGGAGAGATCAGGTATGGGGTTTACAGTAATGGAAACCTTTATGGATCAGGTTAGTATCATATCTGAACTGGGCAAGGGTACAACGGTAATTATGAAAAAAAAATTTAAGAAAGAATTATGAGGTATTCTATGGATTGGTCAGAACTCTCCCAAGATGAAATAAATGCTTTTATCAAAAAAGCCCAGAACGGAGATAGTGAAGCAGAAAACTACATAGTTTCGCAAAATCTTGGCCTGATTCGCAGTGTTGTAAAGAGATTTCTCAATCGAGGCTGTGAGTATGAAGACTTAATGCAAATAGGTAGTATTGGATTGCTTAAGGCAATAAAAAAATTTGATTCTTCATATAATGTGAGATTCTCAACTTACGCGATACCTATGATTATAGGAGAAATTAAAAGGTTTTTGAGAGATGATGGTTTAATTAAAGTAAGCAGAAATCTAAAAGAGATTGCAATTAAAGCTAATACTTATAGAGAGAATATAGAAAAAAACTGTGGTAGAGAGCCTACAATATCAGAACTGGCAGCAGAACTTGATATTCCAGCGGAAGATTTGATTATGGCTATGGACTCAATCAATTCTACTCAATCATTATATGATGTAATTTATCAGGATGATGGTTCTCCTGTATTGTTGATAGATAAGATACAAAATGTCAATATAGAAGATACTAACCTGATAGATAGAATAGCACTAAAAGAAGTTATTTCTACTTTGGAACCTAGGGAAAGACAAATTATTATGCTTAGATATTTTAATGAAAAAACTCAATGTCAGGTTGCAGAAATGCTAGGTATTTCACAAGTACAAGTGTCAAGAATAGAGAAAAAAATACTTGATAAACTAAGAAAAAGGATAACGTAAATGTATATGAAAAATCTCAAGCTTTTTGAGATTTTTCTCTTTTTTGAATTAATATAATTAAAAAATGAATAATAAACTTAGAACAATTATGAGGTGTAAATATGTTTAAGTATAAATATCTAATATTTATAATCTTATTAACCATACTGATTCTATGTATATCCTTTGCAACTACTAAGAGTAAACCCTTAGATTACAAGCCAGAAAAAGCTAAACTGGTATATCTTTTTCAAAAGTCAAACAAAATATATTTGAGGTGATATGGTAATGAAAAAGGAAGATTACTATCGAATCAATAAAAATTTTTTGAATATGGAGCAAGAAGGTGAAAATGAAATAAGATCAGATATAGAGGAAAAGATTAACAAGAATATGATGCATAAACATGATATAAAGTAAGGAGAAATCCTTACTGATTTCTCCTTTTTAAATAATTATGAAATTAATCTCCGGCATTATCAATACTTCTATTTGATTTATCATGGTTTTGTTTATTGATAGAGTTGTTATTTAGTCTATTGTTGTAATTTTCCTGATTATCAATAAAGTTGCCATTTTCATCGTCTGAAGTTTCATCGTAATTATCATCATCATTTTCATTTGGTTCGTATCCATTTATATAATCCTGATGTATATCACATACTTCAAAAGGAGCTTCGTATATATGATCTGCAGGCAATTTTCTGGTTGTATCTAATGGTTCAGTTCTCTGTGTAAATACCTTTGACTCAATACTTTCTATCGGGCAATACTCTGAAGCCAGTTTGTTTGATTCTCTGCAAATATCTTTGATAACATGTATATCGCATATGCTGTCAATAGGAGGTTCAGTACCTTTTATAAACCGTTCAGATTTTATTGTTGCACCTCTCGGGTCAAGAGCGCAAAGTTCAGATGGCCTCTTTCCTGACTTAGTACATATATCAACTGATACAAGTCCCTGGGGTCTATCAAAGTCTTTTCTCGGTAAATCTTTGTGAATCTCCTGCATAACTGCTTTCCATAATCTCGCAGGATAAGAACCACCTGTGAAGTTCATAGGTTTTGGTTCATCATGTCCCATCCATACAGCTGCTGTATAATAAGGTGTATAAC
Organism: Clostridiales bacterium; assembly: GCA_012521375.1. Lineage (GTDB taxonomy): Bacteria > Bacillota > Clostridia > Lutisporales > Lutisporaceae > Lutispora. The sequence continues at coordinate 1,994 of JAAYMO010000137.1, read as the reverse complement.
CTACAAACCATGCATCCTTTAAATCAGATGTAGTTCCAGTTTTGCCAGCAACAGGCATATTAGGTAAAGCTGCATTTCCACCAGTACCGCCTCTTACAACACCTAACATAATATCTATCATCATATAAGCTACTTGTTCATTAATGACTCTACGTTTTTCAGGAGTATTATCTAATATAATATTTCCGTGTCTGTCAAGAACTTTTGTAAAAGATATAGGTTCAGTATATACTCCCTTATTGGGAAAAACGCAGTAAGCAGCGGCTAATTCTATAGGTTTTATTCCTTTTGTCATTCCTCCTAAAGCTAATGCGGGAAGATTCATATCATTTCTACTACCTGAAGTAACGACAGTAGAAACACCAAAGTTTTGAAGATATTCTGCAGAACGTTGGATTCCAACATCTTGAACAATTTTTACTGCTACTACATTAAGAGAACGTTGTATAGCCTCTCTTACAGTAACTAATCCCTTGAAAGTTCTATCGTAATTATTAGGAGAATAATTGCCAAATGTAACAGGCGCATCATCAACTACTGTAGCTGCAGTATAACCATTATCAAGTGCTGGCGCATAAACAGCTAATGGCTTTATCGATGAACCAGGTTGTCTAGGGGATTGAGTCGCTCTGTTTAATCCTCTTCGCACTTTAGAGCTTCGTCCTCCCATAACTGCTTTAATATGACCTGTACTGTTATCAACTATTATCATAGCTGCTTCTGGCTGCAAATTACCTGTTTCATCTTGTGTCGATTTAGGGAAAAGTTCTGTTTTGTTGAAAGTTTCTTCTAGGATATTTTGAATATCTGTATCTATTGTAGAAACAATTTTTAAGCCTCCGTTGAATACTTTTCGTTCGGCTTCTGCTTGTGAATACCCTAACTTATCTTGCAACGCAGAAATAACATCCTTTATTACCATGTCAGCAAAATAGGTTGTTTCAACTTCTTTTTCTACTTTTGTTAATTTAATCTCTTGATTTATAGCTTCCTCATATTCGGCTTCAGAAATCAAATTTTGGTTCAGCATTTCTTTTAAAATTAAGTTTTTCCGCTGCATAGATCTTTCGTAATTTAAATAAGGCGAATATGCAGAAGGAAGGTTTGTAATACCTGCAATGACAGCTGATTCAGCTAGTGTTAGTTCACTTACATCTTTTCCAAAATAATATAGAGCAGCTTCTTGAACACCTGCAACATTATGACCTAAACCAATGGTATTCAAGTATGCTTCTAATATTTGCTCTTTTGTAAATTGTCTTTCCAATTGTAGTGCATAATACATTTCAATTACTTTACGCTTCCATATCTTATCTCGTGTGAGATATATATTTTTGATCAGCTGCTGTGTTATTGTACTACCTCCATGGGCCAGCCTTCTTTGCTTAATATCCTCGATAAGAGAACCAATTATACGTTGAGGATCAATGCCGTTATGGGAGTAAAATCTTTTATCCTCAATAGCAATAAAGGCATTTTGTAAATGTTTTGGAATTTGCTCAAGGGATACAATACTTCTGTTTTCATTGGCATGAAGCTTATCAATTAATCTATCATTTTCATCTACTATATAAGTTGTTTGATCTAAGTTAAAAACTTCATCGGTATCTAATGGTTCAGCATTACTAATCCAACTATAAGCAATTCCTAGTGCTATACTTCCGCTAGCTATAATTATTAAAAGTAAAAATAATAATGTTATTTTCAAAACTTTGTTAATGGATTTACTTATACTTTTTTTCTTTTTTGTATTTTTATTTAAATTTGGTTTAGTTTCATCAGCGCTCATTTTATACCTCCTTAGTAATTAACAAGGAACACAAGTATTTTAACAGACCAATTATACCATAACGTAACCTTGTTATCAAATAAGGCTTTTTAAGAGTTTTGACGAAATAAGAAGTAAAAAGTTCTTGCTTAATTATAAACAAATAAAACATTGAACATGCTACTTTTTACATATATTTATATGAAGTAATTATAATAATTTGGTG
>JAAYMO010000136.1 GCA_012521375.1 Clostridiales bacterium | reverse complement strand
TAGATAACATGAGGGAACAGCATCAAGAGATACTTATTAATGAGGAAGAAAAAAAGTCTATTCAAGAGTTCAAACGTTATGGTATAGTAGCTGTAGCTATGGGTTCAGGAATATCTAGGATCTTTAAAGATATAGGAACAGACGAAATAATTGAGGGCGGACAAACTATGAACCCTAGCACTGAAGATATATTGAATAGTATTGATAAGATTAAAGCTGAAAACATAATAATACTGCCTAATAATAGCAACATTATAATGGCTGCAAACCAAGCAAAATCTTTATCTCAAAAAAATATTATTGTTATTCCCACAAAATCCATACCTCAAGGTATAAGTGCCTTGATGGCGCTAGATCAGGAGAAATCTCCTGATGATAATATAAAGAAAATGACTAAAGCTATTGAAGAAGTGAAGACCGGCCTAATTACTTATGCAATAAGAGATTCAAATTTTGACGGAGTAGATATTGAAGAAGGTAACTATCTAGGCATCACAGATGGTCATATATCTGCAGTCGGAGAAGAAATTGATGAAGTGATTAAGAAAGTGCTTGATGATATGGTAGATGAAGATTCTTCACTGATCACTGTATATTATGGCAGTGAAGTTAAAGAAGAGGAAGCTTTAAGGCTAGAAGACAATATTAAAGATATTTATACTGAATGTGATATAGAAACCCACTTTGGAGGGCAACCTTTATATTATTATATTTTATCAGTGGAATAAAGGTTTCAAGTATGAAGATGCGTAAATTAAATATAATTTACGCATTTTAATTGGTATAAAGTATTATTTACATGAGGTATTGATATGAATAAATTAGACGAAAGCGTAATGGTTTTGAAGGGCATTGGCAGTTCAAAAGCAAAAAGATTATCAAGACTGGGTATTAACACAATTAGGGACTTGATCCATTACTATCCCAAGAGATATAAAGATAAAAGATTAATTACCAATATTAAAGAGGTTTCCCCAGCCGGTTATTTTAATATTAAAGGAATAATAAGTAATAAAGCAGAAGTATTAAAAAGCAAGAGAGGTATTTTAATAACAAAATTCATCGTTTCTGATGAAACAGGATCTTTAGTTGTGATTTTTTATAATAACAGATTTGCAAAAGATATGTTTAAACCAGGTGATACAGTTATTTTTTCAGGAAGAACAAGCTTGATAAACAATAGGATAACAATGGAATGCCCCGAATATGAAAAGGCTGTTTCAAATAGTATTAATACCCTTAGAATTGTACCCGAATATGGGCTGACGGAAGGGTTGAGTCAAAAGGAAATTAGAAAAGTGGTTTATTCAGCATTAGAATATACAGATAATACAATTGAAGAAATATTTCCTGCTGACTTTAGAAAAGCATTTAAGTTAGCTGAGATAAACTTTACCATAAGAAATATACATTTTCCGGAGGATGAAAAAAACCTCCAGATGGCTCAAAGAAGGTTAAAATTTCAAGAAGTGTTTTTTCTGCAATCTTATATGATTAAATTAAGGGGAAATTCTGTTGATGAAGAAAAGGGAATAGAGTTTAATGCATCTAAAGAGGTAACGGGTTTAGTTAAAAAACTTCCTTATAAACTTACTGGGGCACAAGAAAGAGTTTTGGAAGAAGTTCTTTTTGATATGACAAGGCCAATTGCTATGAATAGATTGATTCAAGGAGATGTAGGCTCTGGAAAAACTGTAATTGCTTTTTTAGCATTGATCAATTGTGTAAAAAGCGGTTATCAGGGAGTCATGATGGCACCTACTGAAATATTGGCTGCTCAGCATTTTGATACCATAAAGAATTATATAAATATCATTGAGGAAAATATAAGCATAGCATTAGTTACCGGTAGTTTAAAGATGAGTTACAGAAAAGAGATACAAGAGGAAATCAGTAAGGGTAATATAAAAATAGTAATTGGTACCCATGCTTTATTAAACGAAGAATTAGAATTTCATAATCTTGGGCTTGTTATAACTGATGAGCAGCACAGATTTGGTGTAAGACAGAGAGCTATGCTGAAATCCAAGGCTTCAAATCCGGATATGCTAGTTATGAGCGCAACTCCTATACCCAGGACTTTATCATTGGTTCTTTATGGTGATCTGGATATATCTGTTATTGATGAATTACCTCCTAATAGAAAAAAAATTGAAACTTATTATATAGGTTCTGATAAGAGAGAAAGGCTTTTTAATTTTGTCAAAAAGCTTATAAATGAAGGCAGACAAGCATATATTGTATGCCCTTTAGTAGAAGAATCAGAAAAACTAGAACTTATTTCAGCTAAAGAATATTGTGAAAAGATCAAAAAAAGTTATTTTAAAGGATATAATATTGGTTTAATATATGGTAAGATGAAAAATGAAGAAAAAGAAAAAATTATGGAAGAGTTTTATAATGGCCATATTCATATAATTGTGTCTACAACTGTTATTGAAGTGGGGATTAATGTGCCCAATGCTACTATAATGATAATTGAAAATGCAGAGAGGTTTGGACTAGCTCAGCTTCACCAGCTTAGAGGAAGAGTAGGCAGAGGAAGTCATCAATCATATTGTATTCTTATATCTGATTCGAACAGCAAAAGTGTCAAGGATAGATTGAGATTTATGACAAAAACTAATGATGGGTTTTTGATTGCTAAAAAAGATTTAGAATTAAGAGGAAGCGGAGAAATATTAGGGACAAAACAGCATGGAATGCCAGAATTTAAGTTAATTGATATTTCTAAAGATCATGATATTATCAAAGCATCAAAAGAAGCGGTGGATTTATTATATAAAAAAAAGAAAATTAAAGATGTACAATACCATAAGATGGAGAAATATTTGGATGATGAATTTGCAAAAATAACAGATGAAATAGCATTAAATTAAAATACTGGTGATAAATCACCAGTATAGGGAGAGGAGAAATTGAAGGAAGAGCTCTATGGGGAAATATAGTGTTTACTAATATCCCTATCCATAGATTTTGCATTTAAAATATTTTTATTCTCATCATAAAAAACATATTTTGTCTGAAAATAGGCTTTGTGGTAAAATATAATTGTTGTTTGGTTAGGAGGGTTTATTTGAGAGTAATATCTGGAGAGCTAAAGGGTAGAAGATTGAATAGAATTGATACGGACTCTATAAGACCTACCTCAGATAAAGTAAAAGAAGCATTATTTAGCATTTTAGGCGATTTGGTAATCGATTCAAATTTTTTAGATTTGTTTGCTGGAAGCGGTAGCGTGGGAATAGAAGCATATAGCAGAGGTGCAAGAGAAGTAGTATTTGTTGATTCACATTTGAGTTCTATTAGGATTTTAAAAAAGAATTTAGAGAAAATTGACATATTAAAGGAGACTGAAGTATTATTTAATGATTATGCTACAGCAATTAAAATTTTATCTAAACAAGGTAGAAAATTTGATATTATTTTTATAGATCCGCCTTACGAACAAGGATTGTCTCTAGAAGCTATTAGAAAAATATTAGATGTTAAATTACTGGCAAAAAATGGTGTAATTGTAGTTGAGCATGGAATAAAGGAGATACTGCCTGAAGAAATTGATATACTTGAGAGATTTAAAGTAAAGAAATACGGTAATGTATTCCTTTCATTATATGCAATTAAAAAGTAGATTGGAGAGATATTTGAATGAGGATAGGAGTATATCCTGGAAGTTTTGATCCAGTTACAAATGGTCATTTAGATATTATTGAAAGGGCAGCAAAATTATTTGATAAACTCATTGTAGCAGTGCTTATAAATAGCAGTAAATCACCTCTTTTTTCTGTTGAAAAAAGATTAGAATTTTTAAAGGAAAGTTGTAAAAACATTAAAAATGTAGAAATTGCATCTTTTGATGGATTATTAACAGAGTTTATGAAAAAAAAGAATGCTAATACAATTATTAAAGGATTGAGAGCTGTATCAGATTTTGAGTATGAGTTTCAAATGGCTTTAATGAATCGCAAATTGAACCCTGAAATCGAAACAGTTTTTATGATGACCAGCAATAAATATTCTTATTTGAGTTCTAGCTTAATAAAAGAAGTTGCTAGATTCGGAGGTTGTGTAAAAGGACTGATACCAGAGATTGTAGAAAAAGAATTATATAGGGCAAACAAACAATGAAAATGATTGGGGGGTTGTATTATGGAGGTTTTGCATTTATTAGATGCCTTAGAAGACATAATTGAAAAAGCATCTAACTTGCCATTATCTACAAAGGCTATTGTCAATAAAGAAGAATTATTAGATATTATTAAAGAGGTTAGGATTAAACTTCCTGATGAAATGAAACAAGCTCAATGGATTAAGGAAGAAAGACAAAAAATATTGATAGAGGCTAAAAAAGAGGCAGAAAATATTAGAAAAGAATGTGATGAAAGGCTTCAAAAAATAAAGGAAGAAAGGCAAAGGATTCTTGCAGAGGCAGAAAAAGAATCTGAAATATTAAGGCAAGAAGCAGATAGAAGAATAAAAGCTATGATTGATGAAAGCGAAGTGACTAAAAGGGCTAATGAGCAAGCAAAAGAGATAATAAGTGCAGCACAGCAGGATGCAAAAAAAATAAGACTCGGAGCAAGAGCCTATGCCGACGATATTCTTGCTGAGTTATCAACAAAGATTGAAAAAGTATTATCTACAATAAGTGCAAATAGAGAAGAATTAAAAAATTATAAAAGCTAAGGATAAAAGAAATAAGCTGTAAATCGGCTTATTTTTTTATTCTTATCCATCGAAACATGAAAGTTGCTAAAGATAATAGTATTAAAATCAATAAAAAACAAGTTAAGTATAAGCTTGATAGAGTAATATTATTATACCAATTAAGATAAGAAATACTATTATGTGGTATATAGCTATTGAAAACCTGGTGAATTGGCATTTTATATAAAATCAATGTATATAATGATGCCAAGAATCCTTGCAATATTTTCATAAAAAAGTAAATGAGGAAGTTTATATCAGTTTCTTGTATGATACCTGATACTTGAGCATTAATAGATAGACCGCCAAAACCAATAAAAAAACTTATTATAATAACTTTTAATATGTCTGGCAAATATTGTGATGTACATACTTTTATGCCGTTTGTAACTTCTAGTATTCCTGTAATCATCATAGACACATACTGTTTGTTATCAATATTGATAAAAGGGAGTAAGTTTATAGCATTAGTAATAAAAGTTAGTAATCCTGTAATTTCTATGACTCTTGATATTACAGAGAATATTATTATATAGCCCCCTACTAGCAAAACTAGGCTTACTCCATTTTTTATTGAATCCCCCATTAACTGTCCAAAGCTTCTACCATCCTTTTCTCTATATTTTATTAACTCTTTGAAAGGATTTTGTATAATTGCACTATTTGAAGCTTTTATATTTTTTTTATAGAACCTCATAATGAAACCACAAGTGACTGCTGATAAATAATGAGACAATAACAATAAAGGAGCGAATTCAGGTTTTTTTAGCATACCTACTGATACAGCACCTATTATGAAAAGGGGGCCTGAAGTACTGCAAAGGCTTAGCATTCTTTGAGCTTCCACTTTAGTACATTGTTTATTGCTTCTTAAAGTGGCAGTAATTTTAGCTCCAACTGGATAGCCTGAAGCTATACTCATTGCAAAAGCAAAGGCACCTTCACCTGGAATATTGAATATAATACTCATTAGAGGTCTAAAAATACTACCAATAAAACTGACTACACCAAGCCCCACCAATATTTCTGCACATATGAAAAAAGGTAATAAGGCCGGGCATACTACATTAAACCAAAGGTCTAAGCCTTCTAAAGAAGCATTAAAAGTTTCTTTTGGAAAAGCTATTATGCTGGATATGATGAAAACAAATATTAAAGCATTTATAAATGTATGTATATTTTTTCTAATCATAGCATCACCAAACAATTAAACTTAGGATATTATATTATATTAAACGAAATGATAACTATACTAATAATTTTAAAATAGCCATTGAGGGGTGGTATGCTATTGTTAAATAAACCCAAAATTGGTTTAGCACTAGGCTCTGGTGCCTCTAAAGGATTAGCCCATTTAGGAGTATTAAAGATATTAGAAGAGAACAATATAAAACCCAGTTATATAGCAGGTAGCAGTATAGGAGCCCTAATAGGTGGTTTATATTGTTGTGGTATTGATTTGGAAATGATGATTAAGCTAGCAAAAAATATGAAAACTGAAATCTGGATGGATCCGGCAGTATCAAAAAAAGGATTGTTGGCAGGAAAAAAAGTTGAAGAGTTATTTAGAATACTAACAAAAAACAAAACAATAGAGGACCTGGAAATACCTATAAGAATTGTTGCGACAGATATAATAAACTCTAGAAGATATATATTTGATAAAGGACCGTTATGGCAAGCGATAAGAGCAAGCATAGCCATTCCAGGCATATTTTGTCCCGTTGAAATAGACGATTTAGTATTAGTAGATGGCGGTGTTGTAGATAGAGTACCTGCAGCTTTAGTAAAAGAGATGGGTGCAGACATAATAATTGCCGTAGATGTATGCAAAGGGAAAAATAACTTAAGGCCTAAGAATCTATTTGAAATCATTATGCAAAGCATAGAGGCTATGGAAAATACTTTAGTGGAAAACATGTTGACAGAAGATTTCATAGTTATAAGTCCTATTATTAAAGATATCAATTCCTTAGATTTTACTAAGGTAGATTTATGTATTGAAGAAGGTGAAAAAGCTGCTTTAGAAGCCATACCTAAGATAAACAAAGCTTTGAAAGATTATTATGGTAGTTCTGCATAAAATGGGGAAGTTCTAAAATCTTCACCTGATAATTTATATTTTTTATTATTGTATCCTAAGTTATATATATCTGTTGCCAAGACATCTAAGTAGAACATTCTTTCTAAAAATGATGATGAAGCTTTAAAATCAGCGGCTTTATTGATTATTGGAGTATTAGATTTCCTGCCAATTTCCTTAAGCAAGCTCCTTCCTTTATTATTAAGTGCTAATACACGGACATATATAGGAGAATCAATTCTTTTTGCATATTCTATATCTTTTTTATTTATATCCAATAGCATATGGCACAAATTCCTTTGCAAAAGAGTTCGCGTGTATCTTTTTGTCTTTATTAAATTTACTAATTCTTCAAAACAAGAGGAAGCATCACCAGCTTTTTTAAACCTATATTCAAGGCCTTCCTTTATTTCTGGCAAGTTTCTCATACTTTGATGCGTAGATTTTCTTATATGATATAATAATATATCAGAGAAATTATCCCAGAATATAGGCCCCTTTCCTTTTTTTATATTATCCACAACTATTCTCCATGAAGCTTCTGGAATTGAGTCTTTTATTTCTTTTGTTAAGCCACTTGTTTTTAAACCTTCTCTAATAGCTGTAGCGCTTGAAATACTGCCTTTAAAAACTGTGTCATTGTAATTGTTTCCGATCCTTTTTACCGTTATTGGTTTTATTGAACTATTGATTAACAATAAAGATTTAATATATTCTATCCCAAGTATATTATTGGGATAGGATAATAGGTTCCCCATCAGCCCGCTATATGCTTGGCTTATAGCTTTTGAATAAGTCATTCCTTCATCTAATAAACTGCGAATTTTTACCTTTACATAATCAGGTTCATTTAATAATGTTTCAGCTGCTTTATAGAGGTCATGAATATTACCATTTTCGCTTCCGAAACTTAAATAGTCTACTACTTTTAAGGAATCTAATATTTTTATAGCACCAAAGGCAAAAAGCTCTGCTGATTGACATGAATATATTACAGGTAATTCTATAACTAAATCTATCCCATTTATAACAGCCATTTTAGCTCTAGACCATTTGTCAAAAAGAGCAGGCTCACCTCTCTGAAGAAAGTTACCGCTCATTATAGCTAATGAATAATCTGCTTTACATAATTTTTTTGATAATTGAAGATGATATTTATGGCCATTATGAAATGGGTTATATTCGGATACTATTCCTACAACCTTCATGTTATCTCACCCCAAGAAAAAAAGTATATATTTAGAAATATATATTATAATATCACAAATTATCATTTATTACTAAATATTGTTGTTATAAAGAAGGATATTACGATTTTATATAGAAAAGAATAATGGTTAAACATAAATAATAGGAGGTTATCGTTATGAAGGTATTTGTTGTAAATTGTGGTAGTTCTTCACTAAAATACCAACTAATAAATATGGAGAACGAGGAAGTTGAAGCTAAGGGTTTAGTAGAAAGGATAGGTATTCCTGGTTCTGTGTTAAAACATGAGCCGAGAGGTGGAGAAAAGGTAGTAATAGAGGAGGATATGCCTACTCATAAGGAGGCATTAAAAAATGTCATTGATGCTTTAATGGATGAAAAATATGGTGTTATAAAGGATATGAAAGAAATAAATGCAGTTGGGCATAGAGTCGTACATGCCGGCGAGAAATTTGCTTGTTCAGTGGTAATTACTGAAGAAGTTGTAAATGCTCTTAAGGATTGTATTGATTTAGCACCGCTACATAATCCTCCAAATATTTTAGGTATTGAAGCATGTCAACAGCTAATGCCTGGAGTTCCTATGGTAGGAGTTTTTGATACTGCTTTTCATCAGACTATGCCTAACGAAGCTTATATCTATGCTTTACCATACGAATTATATGAAAAATATGGTGTTAGAAGATATGGGTTTCATGGAACATCCCATAAATATGTTTCCTTAAAAGCTGCTGAAATGTTAGGAAAAGATATAAAGGATCTCAAAATAGTAACATGTCATCTTGGCAATGGAGCCAGTGTTGCAGCAGTGAAAAATGGGAAGTCAATAGATACCAGTATGGGATTCACACCATTAGAAGGTCTAGCAATGGGAACAAGATGCGGGGACATTGATCCTGCTATTGTTAAATTCATTGCAGAAAAAGAAGAATTAGATCTAAATGGTGTTGATAAATTGTTAAATAAACAATCTGGAGTTTTAGGGGTATCTGGAGTTAGCAGCGACTTTAGAGATATTGAAGAAGCTGCGGAAAAAGGCAACGAAAGAGCCAAACTTGCTCTTAAGTTATTTGCATATAGAGTAAGAAAATATATAGGTGCATATGCTGCTGCTATGGGAGGTTTAGATGCTATAGTATTTACAGCTGGCTTAGGAGAGAATTCTGCTTCAATGAGAGCCTCAATATGTGATGGTTTGGAGTTCTTAGGGGTAGAGATTGATAAAGAAAAGAACAATGTGAGAGGCAAAGAGGTGGACATCTCGAAAGATGGCTCAAAGATAAAAGTACTTTTAATACCTACTAATGAAGAACTTATGATAGCAAGAGATACAAAAGAATTAATCGGGCAATAAATGGCAGATGAATCTGCCATTTATTGCAAATAACTTAGAACCTCGGGCAAAGTATTTTTCTTGACAAAATGTAATTAGGTTTGTATAATAAAATCTGTCATTTAAGCTGAGGTGGTTTAATGGAAGTTAATGTATCGGAGATTTTAAAAAACGAAGGTTTTAAAAAAGAGTTTTATTTTTTTGAAGACATTGGCAACAATACTATTGAGTTTTTTGGGGAAAAAATCTATATAACCAAACCGGTAGAAATAGAAGGTTATGCAATAAACTATGAAGGGAAAATAAGATTGAATATGAATATCGAAACAGAAATCAATAGGTCTTGTTCCAGATGTCTAGGCTCCTACAATGAAAAGCTAAATATTGATGCTGAGTATGTATTTGTAATAAACCCAGATAATCAAAGTAAAGATGAAATATTGATTAAGGGAGAAACTATAGCATTGGATGAGTATGTAATGGATGAAATAACATCTCAGATGGCCATGAAACCACTGTGTAAATCAGATTGTAAAGGCTTATGCCCTAAATGTGGTAAGAATAAAAACTATGAGAAATGTGAATGTATATTAGATGAGATTGATCCACGGCTGCAGGTGTTAAGTAGCATTTTTAAGAAAAAGTAAGGAGGTGCTGATAGTGGCTGTACCAAAAAGAAAGGTTTCAAAATCAAGAAGAGATAAAAGAAGAGCAAATTGGAAGCTTAATATGCCAGGACTAGTTAAATGTCCTCAGTGTCATGAACCAAGGCTTCCCCATAGAGTATGCAAATCCTGTGGATATTATAAAAATAGAACGGTTATGGAAGTGGAAGAATAAGAATACAGCGGATTATACCGCTGTAATTTTTTTTGAAAATTTATATTGCATTTAGGCATGGATATGTTATATACTTGATATTAGTATCTGGTACTAAATATAGATAGTATAAGGAGGTACCTATATGAAAAAGGGATTGGCAAAAAGGGATAGGCAAAAGAGCCTTAAATCAAAAATCCAGAAGGATCCCTTTTTAACCGACGAAGAGCTGGCAGATATTTTTAATGTAAGCATACAAACCATAAGGCTTGATAGGTTAGAGTTAGGAATACCGGAGTTGAGAGAGAGAATCAAAAATGTTGCAGAAAATAATTATTTAAAAGTAAAGTCCATTGAAGGAAAAGAAATAGTAGGCGAATTATTAGATCTTAATTTAGGTGTAAGTGGTATATCTTTATTGGAGACGGATTTTTCTATGGCTTTTGAAAAAACCAATGTGGTAAGAGGAAGTCATATTTTTGCCCAAGCTGAGTCACTTGCAATATCGGTTATTGATGCTAACGTAGCTTTAATAGGTGTGGCTAATATAAAATACAAAAATCCTGTTTTTGCAGGAGATAAATTGATTGCTAAAGCTGAAGTTGTAAGAACAAGGGGAAACAAATATTTTGTTTGGGTATTTATTAAAGTGAAGAATGTTGAGGTTTTTAGAGGAAAGTTCATATTAGTATCATTTAATCGCAAGGAGGAATAGTTTATGAGAATAGCTATAGACGCTATGGGAGGCGACAATGCCCCGAAGGCTGTTGTTGAAGGATGCATTAATGCAGCAAATGAGTATGAAATTGAGATTTATTTGGTAGGCAAGGAAACTGAGATTAATAAGCATTTAAAGGAGGAAGAACCTTCAAAAGGTAGGATACATATTGTCAACGCTGATGAAATCATAACAGGAGAAGATTTACCAGTTCAAGCAATTAAGCGAAAGAAAGAATCGTCTATGGTAATAGGTTTAAAAATGGTAAAGGAAGGTAAATGTGATGCTTTTTTATCTGCAGGTAATACGGGAGCTTTTATGGCTGGTTCGTTGTTGAAGGTAGGACGGATTAAAGGAATTGACAGGCCGGCTTTGGCCCCATTACTACCTACTGAAAAAGGAGTTTGTATGCTTATAGATGCAGGCGCGAATATGGACTGTAAGCCAAAAAATCTTTTGCAGTTTGCGATAATGGGATCTATATATATGGAAAAGGTTGAAGGTATACTTTCACCAAAAGTAGGATTGTTAAATGTAGGCACTGAAGAAAACAAAGGAAATGATTTGACTAAGCAAAGTTATAGCATGCTGAAAAGCAGTAATTTAAATTTTATAGGCAATGTTGAAGCTAGAGATATTTTTACTGGTATTTGTGATGTCATCGTATGTGATGGTTTTGCAGGAAATATTGTTTTAAAAAATACAGAAGGCCTGGCTTCAACAATTATGAGTTTATTAAAGGAAGAATTGATGAAAACAACACGTTCAAAGCTTGGTGCTCTTTTATTAAAAAATAGTTTTAAAAACTTTAAGAAAAGATTTGATTATAAAGAATATGGGGGCGCACCTTTCTTAGGGATAAATGGAATAATGATTAAAGCACATGGTAGTTCTGATGGTAAAGCCATATTCAACGCAATAAGGCAGGCTAAATTACTTTATGATAATAAATGTATTGATAGAATTGTTATGGATTTGAAAGATACAGAGGTGACCGAAGTTGAACAATGAAACAGTGGCAGCAGGTATTATCGGAACCGGCAGTTATGTGCCTGAAACAGTGTTAACCAATACATATTTTGAAGAAAGACTAGATACAAACAATGAATGGATAGTTTCAAGGACTGGTATTAAAGAAAGGAGAATAGTTGGGTCAGATGTAGCCACATCTGATATAGCAACATATGCAGCATTTAAAGCTTTAGAAGATGCAAAACTGAATCCTGAAGATATAGATATGATTATTGTAGCCACAGTAACACCAGATATGTCTTTTCCTTCAACAGCCTGTTTAGTTCAGAGAAATTTAGGTGCTTTTAAAGCTTCTGCTTTTGATATTAGCGCAGCATGTTCTGGATTTATATATGGTTTGAGCATAGCTTCACAGTTTGTTAAATCAAGAAGCTTGAAAAATGTTTTGGTAATAGGCGCAGAGACTTTGTCTAAAATAACGGATTATAAAGATAGAAATACTTGTGTACTTTTTGGTGATGGTGCAGGTGCAGCAATTGTATCTAGAGTGGAAAAAGAAAAGGGTATTTTAGCCTCATACATAGGATCTGACGGAAGAGGTGAAGACTTATTGAAATTGCCAGCAGGAGGCTCAAGATTGCCGGCGTCAGCAGAGACTGTATCAAATTCACTACACTATATAAAGATGGATGGCTCTGAAGTATTTAAGTTTGCAATAAAAATTATAGGAGAAGCTGCAGAGAGAGCCCTCAGAATGTGTGGATTGACTAAAAAGGATATAGATTTTTTTATTCCTCATCAAGCAAATATTAGAATAATTGAATCCGCTACCAAAAGATTAAGGATTTCTAAGGATAAAGTATTTGTGAACATTGAAAAATACGGGAATATGTCTGCTGCATCTATAGCAGTTGCATTAGATGAGGCCAATAAAAATAAAAAATTAAACAAAGGAGATATTATTGTTTTAGTAGGTTTTGGAGGAGGATTAACCTGGGGTTCTATTGTACTTAAATGGAGTAAGTAATGGAGGAAGGAATATGATAAGAACAGAGATTTGTGAATTGTTACAAATAAAATATCCAATACTTCAGGGTGGTATGGCTTGGGTAGCAACTTCAGAGCTTGCAGCAGCAGTTTCAAATGCTGGAGGGCTTGGTATAATAGGAGCAGGTAATGCTCCTGGTGAAGTTATCAAAAAAGAAATAGAAAAGATAAAGCAGTTAACAGATAAACCATTTGGAGTAAACATAATGTTTCTTTCGCCTTTCGTAGACGAGATAATAGAGCTAGTTTATAGGGAAAGGGTTCCAGTTGTAACTACAGGGGCAGGCAATCCAGGAAAGTATATACCAAAACTTAAGGAACGAGATATAAAAGTGATTCCTGTTGTCCCTTCAGTGGCTTTAGCAAAGAAAATGGAACATATTGGGGCAGATGCAGTTATAGCAGAAGGGACAGAAGCAGGAGGACATATTGGAGAATTGACAACAATGGCTTTAGTACCACAGATAGCAGATGTAGTTAAAATACCAGTGATTGCTGCAGGAGGCATTGGAGATGCTAGAGGGTTTATATCAGCTTTGGCCTTAGGTGCAAAAGGAGTTCAAATGGGAACCATATTCGTATGTTCTGAAGAATGTACAGTACATGAAAATTATAAAAATGCTGTAATAAAGGCTGGCGATAGAAGCACTGTTATAACAGGAAGAAGCACAGGACATCCTGTAAGAATGATAAAGAACAAGTTATATAGGGAATTTGACAAACTTGAAAAATCAGGAGCTTCAGTTGAAGAAATAGAAAAGTTAGGAGCAGGAAGATTAAGGTTAGCGTGCATTGAAGGGGATGTAGATATGGGTTCTGTTATGGCAGGCCAGATAAGTGGTTTGATAAAAGAAATAAAACCTGTGAAAGAAATCATTGAAAATATTATCGCAGAATGTGATTCAGTTATTAGCAGATTAAACTATCTAGCAAGAGGTGAAAAGCATGATTAAAATTGCATGCATATTTCCAGGACAGGGTGCTCAGTATATGGGGATGGGTAAAGAAATCGCTGAAAATTATAAAGTAGCAATGGATGTATTTGAAAGGGCAAGTGAGAAACTAGGTATAGACATGAAAAAACTATGCTTTGAGGGCAATGAAGAGGATTTGAAGATGACTGAAAATACTCAACCTTCAATTTTGACTACAAGTATAGCCATATTAGAAGTTTTGAAACTAAAAGGATTGGAGCTATCAATAGCTGCAGGATTGAGTTTAGGAGAATATTCAGCTTTAGTCGCATCAAATGCTATTTCTTTCGAAGATGCAGTGAATGTGGTTAAAAAAAGGGGCAAGTTCATGCAAGAGGCAGTTCCTAAAGGTCAGGGAACAATGGCAGCAGTTATGGGAATGGATAGAACAGAAATAATGCAGTGTTTAAAAATGGCCTCTGGATACGGAGTTGTTGAACCAGCTAATTATAATTGTCCAGGGCAGGTGGTGATTGCTGGACATACAAAAGCAATAGAAGTGGCTTGTAAACTTTTAAAAGAAAGAGGAGCCAAAAAAATAAAGATGTTGCCAGTAAGTGCTCCATTTCATTCTAGCTTATTAAAAAGTGCAGGAGAAAAACTATCTGAAGAACTAGATAAAATTGAATTTAATGATATGAGCATACCTATCGTGGCAAACGTGAATGCACAGATAATCAATAATAAATATGAAATCAAAAAACTTCTAGTAGAACAGGTAAGTTCTTCAGTACTTTGGGAGGATAGTATTAAAAATATGATCAGTCAAGGTGTAGATACTTTTATTGAGGTAGGACCAGGTAAATCCCTTTCAGCATTTGTAAGGAAGATAAGTAAAGATGTTTCAGTATATAATGTAGAAGATATTGAATCATTAGATAGTACCATAGAAAGTATTAGGGAGAGATTAGAATGCAATTAAAAGGAAAAACTGCCATTATAACAGGAGCCTCTCGAGGTATTGGGAGAACAATAGCACTATCCTTTGCAAAGGAAGGTGCCAATGTAATTATAAATTATTCTAATAGCGAAAAAGCAGCAGTTAATGTTGCAAGAGAAGCCATGGAATATGGAATTAAGTCTTATGCTATTAAAGCGGATGTTTCAAATTTTTATGAGGTTCAAAAACTAGTTGAGAGAGTATTAAATGAATTTGGAAGCATAGATATATTAGTAAACAATGCAGGCATAACAAAAGATAATTTACTCATAAGGATGTCAGAAGAAGATTTTGCAAAAGTGCTGGATATAAATTTAAAAGGAACCTTTAATTTTACAAAAGCGGTAAGCAAGATTATGATAAAGCAAAGAAAAGGTAAAATAATCAATATTGCTTCAGTTGTAGGCATAATAGGTAATGCGGGACAATCCAATTATGCTGCAGCAAAAGCAGGAGTAATAGGTTTTACAAAGTCTATAGCAAAAGAGTTAGCTTCAAGAGACATCAATGTAAATGCTTTAGCGCCAGGATTTATCGATACCGATATGACTTCGGTGTTAGGGGATAAAATCAAGGCTGAATTAATAAATGCAATACCTATGAAAAAACCTGGAAAAGCAGAAGATGTTGCAAATGCAGCAGTATTTTTAGCTTCTGAACACTCAAATTATATTACAGGTCAAGTAATTAATATTGACGGTGGAATGGTTATGTAATATTATCATAATATAGCTTTGAAGGGAGGTGAGACCTATGATATTTGAGAAAGTACAAGAAAAAATTGCCGAACAACTCGGTATAGATACAGATGATATTACGATGGAGTCTTCCTTCATTGAAGATTTGGGAGCAGATTCTCTGGATATAGTAGAATTATTAATGGCTCTTGAAGAAGAATTTGATATAGAGATACCTGATGAGGAAGCAGAAAAGCTTGTTACAGTAGGAGATGTAGTTGACTACATAAAGAATAATCAGTAAAAATAAGTCCCGTATAATCGGGACTTTTTTTCTTAAATTTTTTTAAGGAGAGGAATTGAATTGAACAAGAGAAGAGTCGTTATTACAGGCTTAGGAGCAATAACACCCATTGGTATAGGCGTGGAGAATTTTTTTAAAAGTTTAAAAGAGGGAAAGTCTGGCGTCAATAGAATAAATAAATTTGACACAGAAGATATGAAAACAAAAATTGCAGCAGAAGTAAAGAATTTTAACCCTAATGATTTTATAGATAAAAAAGAATCAAAAAGAATGGATAGATACACACAATTTGCAGTAGCAGCTTCTAAAATGGCTGTTGAAGATGCACTTTTAGATTTAGAATTAATTGATCATGGAAGATTTGGTGTTTGTATAGGTTCTGGAATAGGGGGATTAGAAACATTAGAGACCCAATATAAAATTATGACTGAAAAAGGGCCCGGAAGAGTAAGTCCATTTTTTATACCGATGATGATATCAAATATTGCAGCAGGGTTTATATCCATGGTTTTCAATGCGAAAGGACCAAATATGACTATTGTAACAGCATGTGCATCATCAACAAATGCAATTGGTGAAGCATTCAAAATAATTCAAAGAAATGATGCGGATATTATCATAACAGGTGGAGCAGAAGCTTCAATAACGCCAATGGCTCTAGCTGGGTTTTGCTCAATGAAAGCTTTATCTCAGAGAAATGATGATCCGACAAAAGCTTCTCGACCCTTTGACAAAGATAGAGATGGATTTGTTATGGGGGAAGGTGCTGGAATTCTTGTTTTAGAAGATTTAGAACATGCTTTAAAGAGGAATGCGAAAATATATGGTGAAATAGTTGGTTATGGTTCAACAGCGGATGCTTA
>JAAYMO010000135.1 GCA_012521375.1 Clostridiales bacterium | reverse complement strand
CCAATTCACTTTAGATTATTCCAAAAAAATTATTGAACTATTAACCAATGAATTCACTAAATGGTTTTAGAACAACACCTTCATCTTCTAGACTCTTTCTTATTGTATTTACAAAGTTTACAGCTTCTGGATTATCACCGTGGACGCATATTGAATCTGCAGCTATTGATATTTCAGTTCCATCTATAGCAGTAACTTTTCCTGTTAAAACCATCTTTTTTACTCTTTCTATTGCTTCATTTTTGTCATGAATAACTGCGCCGGGTAATTTACGAGATACCAAAGTGCCGTCTGGATTATAAGCTCTGTCTGCAAAGACTTCCTGTGCAACCTTTACACCTTTTTCCAGAGCCCTTTTAGCGATGTAGCTGCCTGACAGTGCCAGCAGTATTAGATTTTTATCAAATTCTAATATTCCGTTTATTATTTCTTCAGCTAGTTCTGGTTTTACAGAAGTCGTATTATAGAAGGCTCCGTGCAGTTTAACATGTTGCAGCTTTGTGCCGGCGGCTTGAGCAAATGCATATAGAGCACCTAATTGATATAACATATAAGCTTTTGCTTCTTTTGGTGTTATATCCATATTTCTTCTTCCAAAACCCATTAGGTCTGGATATCCGGGATGAGCCCCTATACCTAGGCCATTCTCAACTGCCATTTTTACGGTTCTTTCCATAATCAAGGGGTCTCCTGCATGCCAACCACAGGCAATGTTAACAGAGGTTACATGCTTCAGAACTTCTTCATCAAGTCCCAACTTGTAGTTACCGAAGCTTTCACCTACATCGCTGTTTAGGTCAACAAATTTAGCCATAATACTCCTCCTTTTTATCGGTCCATAATGTGAACCATATTTTTGAGAATATTTTATAAGTTCTAGAAATACTCTCAAAATTCTTCATATATTTGTAAAATTTTAAATTAATACAATATTTCGTTAATTACATATCAATGTGTTACATACCTAGTTACTTAATATTATTGGGAAAATATGCAACATTGTATGCATGGGAAAAGCTCATACTACTTTTTTAATAATTATTATATATATACTCGAACATGCACAAGAATTATCGAAAAACATATATTGATATAAGTAATGTATGAGAGGTAGATTTGTGAAAAAAATGATGATTTGCCCATTGATACAAAATAGAAACTGGGGAATGCCTCATAATATGCATACTCATATGTATCCTCCCTATACCTATATGGATGACGATATGGGACAATTTATTGGAAATATTTTTTTAGAAGATGATCGGGATGATGAATATTTTGACAGAATGTATCCCGACAGTTGCAAAAAGATTATGCCTTATATAGACAAAGAACTTGATAAAATGGAAACAGAAGAGAGTCCCTTGTATGAAGGATATCCCGGTAAAGAAATGTTAGAACGTATAGGGGATAGGATATATGACAAAATAGTTTCAGATATGCCTGAAATGGAGGAACAGTGGGAAGGCAGGCAATATGGCCGTAGAAGATTTTTGAGAGATTTTGTTGGCGTACTACTTCTTGCTAATTTAGGAAGAAGAAGGCGAAGAAGAAGACGAAGATATTACGATTCTTATGATAATTATTGGTACAATTACTAAAAGGGGAGACCTGTATCAAGATCAATCTTTACCATGTCATCCTTCATATATTCAATTAAAACATTACCATTGGTCCAGTTGTTAATATCTTTAACTAGTGAGTCTTTATATTTAGGAGAGACAAGTAAGGTTATCTTGACTAAATCAGTATAATCAATATTTTGAATAATATATTGTTTTTTCAGTGCTTCATGTTGTATCTTACCTAGGTAGCTATAGTCAATGTGTATGGCAAAGAATGAAAAAGCTTTGACTTCGATAATTCCAGCCGCAGATAGGGCAAGTTTTGCACCTTCAGCATATGATCTTATAAGGCCTCCAGCACCGAGAAGAATCCCCCCGAAATATCTAGTTACGACAACTATAGTATTAGTGAGGCCTTCCTTTCTTATTATTTCAAGTATTGGTATTCCAGCTGTTCCAGAGGGCTCTCCATCATCGCTGGACCTTTGTATTTCAGCATTCTCACCTAAGATATATGCATAACAATTGTGAGTAGCATCGTAATGTTTCTTTCGTATACTATTTAAAAACTCTATAGCTTCCTCTTCTGTAGTTACCGGCATAGCATAAGAGATAAATCGAGATTTTCGCTCAATGAAAGAAGCTTCACCGTATTGCTTTAACATTTTATAAGTTTTTTCCATATAGCATCTACACCTAATGTTTTTTAAGATTATTATATATCAAAGTGCCCCATTTAGCCAGCTTCAATATATATAGCTTTTTAGAGTATAACTTTGAATTATGATAATAATAATTTTATATCTATTTTTTGAAAGATATACGGAGGGTATCATGAATATCAGAATTTGGTGTGAATTTGCAAAACCTGCTGAAGTATGCAATCCTAATGTTTTGGGAGTTTTGAAAGAATACGATATAACTTTAAATTATAGGTTAGGTTATGGGGAAAACGATGCTGATTTCTATAAGATGTTGGAAGTTTATAACGAGAATAAAATACCAGTATCTATTTGGCCTACCTTACCAGATGAAATGGGCTATTGGATAAATGAAAGAAATGCTATTGATTTTCATAATTATATAAAGAAACTTCTAGATGATATTGAAAAAAGAGGGTTAAACATCAGAGGTATTTGTATAGATATGGAATCTCCTCTTAAAGACATAAAGCGAATTGTTTATCCTAAAAACAAATTAGAGCCTGTAATAGCTTATAGTAAAATGTTAACTTCAAATTTAAACAAAAAAAGATTCCAAAATGCTTTGAATATTTTAAAAGACACTGCAGCTTACATAAGGGAAAAGGGCTTAGAAGGCTATGCCACATGTATTCGGCATAGCTATTATGATTTAAGATTTGGCAGCGAGCTTATGCAAAATGCATTGGAGATACCAGTATTCCAAGTACCATGGGATAAATATAACTTGATGTATTATGCTACAATGATTAGGAATGAGCTAAAAAAATATAAGAAAGTTAATGTAGATTATCTCATATATCATCAGGTTTCTTATCTTAAAGAGATTCTAAAAGATAAATTAGCTGTGTCTGTAGGCCTTACCAATATAGGAAAGTTAGGAAATGAGCCATATTACGAATGTATGGACGAGTTCGAGAGGGATGTAGGAATCCTAAAGGAATGCGGTGTTGAGGATTTTTCACTATTCAGTCTTGACGGCATAATGAAAGATAGAAGTAGATTAGAGGATTTCTTTATAAGGATGAAAGAGGCAAAGCCGCATAAACCAGAACCCTGCCCTAGAGTACATCGTAATGAAGTGTTGCTAGGTTACATTATGAATCTGGGCAAGTTGTATTACCAGCTTCTAAGGTAGTTTTGTTACGCACATATTTTAGCTGCTATACAGTCGATTTAAGCAATATATAATATCGCATAGAATATTATAACTTTAGTGACTCTATTTTAGATTTCGCAAAGAGTCACTATCAAAGTTAACAAATATGTTCTCTTATATATTATTTAGATTTTGCTGTATCTTAGAAGCTACAGCAAACCAGAATAAGCATATGTGCAGTTCACAAAGGAATTGATTTTGGTAACTCTATAGCTCATATCCTAAGAAAAATCTAGCGCTTTTCAAAGGGCATCCTTGCCCTGAAAAGCTTGGGCAGCATCCGTGCTGCCCATACGATTTTTCTATGGATATTTCGCTAAGAGTTACATGCAAAACCAATAATTTGCTCACTTGCACATATGCTTTATTCTTCAGGCATTGTAGCTTACTTAAACACAGTAAAAACAATAGTATAGGAGAACGCTACTGTAACTGTATATTAGATATGTGCTGAAGATATGTTGTGAGCTTTGTTAGCAGTTCTTAGCGAAGAACGAACAAAATAACCGTAAGGCTGGCATGGAGGCCAGCCTAGGCATCCTGGACAAGGATGTCCTTTGGATGCCGTTAGGTTTTTTGTGAGTTCAAGCTATAGAACTTCCAAAGCGAACTCTTATATCTGAAGCACATATCTAATATGAGCCAACTGCAGCGTTCAGAGTTATATAAGAAAGTTACAGTACCTAAAGGATAAGCATATGTCACTTGCACATATGCTTATTCTTATTTACAGTAGTACTTAAGCATTAGATAAAAATCCGTGTCCTTTAGTGTTTTTAGTGGTTTCATATAAGACCCAAAAGGAATTCCCTGGCAACTGGAAACTCGCAACACGAAGCAGGACGGAATTATCTGCGCCTTTTGCCTGTGGTAAATAAAGATAAAAGAGTCCATAAGAAGGACATGATGACTATGATAACCCATTCAATCCAGCCTAAGGATACAGTACTAAAAATAGGCTGAAAGAAAGGAATATAAATCACCATAAGCAGTAGACCTAAAGAACATAATACAGCTAAGATCAACCATGGGTTAGTAAGCATATTGATTTTCAATATTGACCTATGTTCTGACCGGCACTCAAATACGAAGAAAAGTTGAGACATTACCAAAGATGCAAAGGCACAGGTTCTAGCCCTTTTTATATCATTATATGTAAGAAAAAGCATGAGAGCGAATACTGATAGTGTGCCTAATCCAATTGCTATTCCCCTTATCAATATCTTGAAGCCCAAACCTTGTGAAAAGATGCTTTCTTTTTTTCCTCTGGGTTTCCTAAGCATTATATCTATATCAGGAGGATCTACACCCAAAGCCATGGCAGGTAGTCCATCAGTTACCAGGTTTACCCATAATATTTGAATAGGTATTAAAGGTGTAGGCAAGTAGAGCAGAGAAGCTAAAAACATAGTTAAAACTTCTCCTATATTGCATGAGAGAAGATAACGGATAAATTTTCTTATGTTGTCATATATTATCCTTCCTTCTTCCACCGCCGCCACAATAGTAGAGAAATTATCATCCAGCAATATCATTGAGGAGGCTTCCTTTGTCACGTCAGTGCCTGTAATACCCATGGCTATTCCTATATCAGCTTCCTTAATGGCAGGGGCATCATTTACCCCATCACCTGTCATGGCTACAGTATGGCCCAAGGCTTTAAATGCCTTCACTATTCTTAACTTATGTCTGGGTGTTACTCTGGCATATATTGTAGTAGTTGCAGAGGCTTTTTCCAATTGTCTATCGCTGAGTTTATCCAATTCGCTACCTGTCAGTATTTGCTTCTCAGAAGTTAGAATGCCTAATTCTTTTCCTATAGCAGCTGCAGTCAATTTATGATCTCCTGTTATCATAACAGGTCTAATACCTGCCATGATGCAGGTTTCTACCGATTTTGCTACTTCAGGTCTTGGAGGATCAATCATTCCAACCATGCCGATGAAAGTCAGATTTTTTTCTATAGAACTGTTATCAAAAACTCCATCGAATTTTTTATAAGCTACACCTAAGACTCTAAGAGCGGATGAGGCCATTCTTTCACTTGCTGAAAGTATAGTCCGTCTGTCAAAAGACGTCATATTTTTTTCTCCGCGAGAACTATAATATTTTGTGCATAAATCCAATATTATGTCTACAGCTCCTTTGACAAACACATAGGTTTCGCCGTTTTTTCTTCTGGCTATAACCGTCATCCTTTTTCTATTGGAGTCAAAAGGTATTTCGTGAATTCTTTTATATTCCTTATTTAGAACAGGCTTTTTGATACCTGCACTCCACCCAGCTTTAAGTATGGCTATTTCAGTTGGATCTCCAGAAGCTTCAGGTTCTGACATGAGTTTTTCTTCATAAAATGCATCATTGCATACAGATGATGCAGTAAACAATAGTTTTATAATATCATTAGAAGGGAATCTGCCTTTCTGAGCTTCTATATATTTTTCATCTATATAAATTTTCTTTACAGTCATTTTATTTTGAGTTAGAGTTCCTGTTTTGTCTGAGCATATTACTGTAGTGCTTCCCAAAGTTTCTACAGCAGGCAACTTCCTTACTAGAGCATTTTTCTTATACATTCTTTGAACTCCTATGGCCAATGCTACTGTTACAATGGCTGGCAGCCCTTCAGGTATAGCTGCCACCGCAAGGCTTATGCCTGTTAAAAGCATATTATAAGGATCTTCTCCTCTTATTATGCCTGTGATTGAAACTACTGCACATATTATCAGGCATACAGCCACAATATATCTTCCTAGTTGAGATAATCTTTTTTGAAGGGGTGTAAATTCGTCAGGTATATCCTGAAGCATGCTAGCTATCTTGCCCATTTCTGTATTCATACCTGTTGAATACGTAATAACCTTTGCCTTGCCTGAGGTAGCCATAGTACCCATATAGACCCAATCGTTATTTTTTTGTGTTTTTTCAACAGGTATGGATTCTCCGGTAAGCAATGATTCGTCTACCATAAGCCCTATGCTTTCTAGAACTATTCCATCAGAAGGTATTCTATCCCCAGCTTCTATTACTAATAAATCGCCTGGCACTACATATTTAGCGTTTATAGTATTAATTTTTCCTTCTCTTACAACTTTAGCTCCTGGAGCAGATAGCTCCATCAAAGCTTCTATGGATCTTTCTGCTTTATATTCTTGAATAAATCCTAGTATAGAATTTAAAACTATTATCACCAATATGGTTATAGAATCTGCTTTTTCACCAAAGAACCAGGATATAAGGCAAGCTCCTATTAAAACCATTGTCATTAGGTTTTTGAATTGTTCCGCAAAAATTATTACAGGACTTTTTTTGCTTTTTTTTGCAAGTTCATTATATCCATATTTTTTTAGTTTTTCTAATGCTTCTTTTTCTGAAAGTCCTCTGCTTAGAATTCCTTTACCAGTGTTTATATTTATGTTTTGCATACTAGTTCCCTCTTTTCACTGTGCTTTTCCTTTTAATAATATTCTTAAGGGAAGGCTAATATGTTAAGAAATAAAAAACCATAGCATGGCAATAATAAAATAAGGAAATATCACATGATTTACATAAAGAAGCTTTAGGAGGGATAACATTGAAGCTTAAGAGAAAAAAACAAGTGATTTTTGTAATCATAACTGGACTTTGTTTAGCACTTCTAGGAACCTTCTTTAAGGCAGATATAAATTACTTTGATCAATTACTTACAATAATTAAAAAGTCTTCGATAGATGATGTGAATATTGGTGAAGAGAAAGAAAAAGAATCAGATGATATAATAATTGAGTCAAAGATGTCGGAAGAAACTGTGAAAAAAATAATTGAAAACATATCAAAACAATTTGTTATCAATTGCTTTGCAAGAAATGAATCAAATATAAATTCGCTTCTTTCAAAAGAAACCTCTTATATCAGATCTCCAGATGGCTCATCTTTCATAAGATATACAGGAGATGGTCTTTTGGTGGAAGGCTATATGGATACAGATAAAAACCTTGCAGAGTATAGGCAGCGGTGGTGTTATGTGGAGAAGGATAAAGCTTTGGCAGGAGTAGAGATAAAGCTTAAAGGCAATAATGCGCCGATAATATGGTATTTGCACTTTAAAAAAGAAAATGGGGAATGGAAACTATTCATGTTAGAAAATGATTATATTCCTGCTGAACCTGCATTCTAAATATTGCAGTGTGGTACGGCCTAGGCTCTTGATTCTATTATATAAGAGTCCTATGGCTTTTTATTTGCTACCATATAATTTTGTCGTCATGAATTTCTTATAACAATTCTTAATTAAGTGAATCTAAGCCCCCTCTGAATCTTGAATTGTAAATCTTTCTTATATGATATTAAACCAAAGTGTTATACAATATTATTGGCATATCCATTTTTGTAACTTTTTAATTGATGTTTCGTCTAAATAGAAGTACTGCGGGACTTATATTTTGGAGGTATGATGATGAAAAGATGGATTACTGTTCTCCTGACAGGCATATTGCTTTTATGTGGCAGTATACTTGTTTGTGGAGATGGAGAAGGCATAAAAGTAATAAATAGCCAGGTGGGTTTTGATAATGTTTACAGAGCAGGTTATTTAACACCCATAACAATTACTATAGAAAATAATCTGAAGGATATAAAGGGAGAGATTCAGATTGAAATCCCCAGTTCCGTGGGAGCTATGGGGGTAGATGGACTATATATTTATGCTCATGGCATGAATCATCCAAAGGGAACCACTAAGAAATACACTCTAAATGTTCCAATACCATCTTCCTTGTTGAATGCTAAGCTTAAGATTGTTGAAGAGAAGAAGGTTCATCTGGAACAATATATAAGGTTTGGTACACCGATTGCAGAAAATGTAATGCTGGCGGGGATTATGAGCGACAATGCCGGTTCTTTGAATTATCTGAACGGGTTTTCCATTGACAATATGGGTTCAAGTGTAGGTATGAGGCTGGCAAATTTGAATGAAGAAAATTTTCCTGCAGATTTGGATGTTATGAGCAGTTTTAACATAATATTTATGAATGACTTTGATTCTTCCAAATTAAGAGATGAACAATATCAGGCATTAAAAAAGTGGGTAGCGCAAGGAGGCTTTCTTATAATAGGTACCGGACCCAATGGAACCAAAACCCTCTCGATTTTTGAAGATGACTTCATTACAGGACAGAGTGGCCAGCTGACTAACATATCTGGGAAAGCATTAGGCCAGGTTGTTGGTGATGATTTTAATCAATCCATAGATATCATGGATATAAAGCTGGAGAACGGAGAAACATTGCTTAAGCAAGATAATATAGATTTGGCCCAATATATTCATAAGGGCAGAGGCAGGATAATGGTGCTTTCTTTTGATATGGGGTTGGAACCTTTATCCTCTTGGAAGTTGAATAGAAACTTTATGGAAAATTTGGTTAAAAAGGCGTTACCATCTTTTTATATGGCAGACTATTCGGGAAAATACATGGCAATTGCTAGAGGCAATTATTATCATATAGATAGAGCACTAAAGACCATACCTGAGTTGCCTTTGCCAAGTTATAAAACAGCCATAATAATATTTGGAATATATATCATACTTGCTGTTCCTGTCAGCTATATCATTTTGAAAAAAAGAGATAAAAGGGAATTGATGTGGGGAGTAGTGCCTGCATTATCATTAGTATTTGTGGCAGTTATATATTTTATGGGTTTTGGGACTAGGCTTACAGGTCCTATATTCAATAAATTGACCATCATTCATGGGGATGTAAGGGGCAATACTGTATCTCAGTCCTTTGGAGGTGTATTTAGCCCCAATAAAACAAACCTAGTGGTAGAGAGCATAGATGGAACAAGGATAAAGCCACTGGTCTTTCCAGACAACTACTTTAATTCTTATTCAAGCTGGGATGATAGAAAGGCAGAAACAAAGATAATGGTTTCACCTAATTCCAGTATAGAATTCTATGATGTTGGAGTTTGGAACATGAAGACCCTTTCACTGGAAGAAGATAAAAGCGTGGAAGGTTATATTACCAGTCAAATAAGTTATAAAAATTCAGGATTTAGTGGGTTTATAGAAAATGCTACAGATTTGGATTTGGAAGATTGTTATATAATAACTTCCAATGAGCATATGTTCATAGGTGATATAAAAAGCGGGGAAAAGAAAGAACTAACAGGAAAAGCTGTAAAATACTATGGTGATAGATATGATCTGTTGAACAGTCTTTACAATATAAACGATCTAAGGAATGATGGGAGTAAGATGACAAATCAAAAAGTAGAAGAAATCAGGACTCATTATCAGAAAAGGTATATTCTAGATTATTATCTTAATTCCAATCCTTCACCGACACTAGAAGGCGTTAAACTAATAGGTTGGAGCCGAAGCGCTTCAGACTCAAATATAAGAGTAAACGGTAAAGAAGTAAAAAATTATAATAGATCATTATTGGTTTGGGATTTGACACTTGCTATTGAATCAGGACAAGAGATTGAGCTGCCCTGGGGTTATATAAAACCTACAGTTAACGATAAAATTACTAAAGGGGATTATGATCCCTATGGTAATATTATGTATGGTACAGGTGCTATAGAGGTTTCTTATGATTTAGGCCAGGATATTGTTCCTGAAAGAATCGGTTTAAGCCATGATGTTATAGAACCTAATATAAAACAGTATATTTGGAATGTAGAGGAACAACGATGGGAGAGCCGTGATTTAACCGGTTATGTAATACAGGGAGAAGATATAGCTAAATATATAGATGAAAACAATCTGCTACTGATCAAATTTGAGTTAAATGATAATACCTTCCGAATCCCTCAGATTACAGTGAAAGGAAGGATGAAATAGTGCTTAAGATTAATGGACTTACAAAAAGCTATGGGATATTTACGGCAGTGGATGGGCTGGACTTGAATGTTCCAAAAGGAGAAATTTATGGATTTGTGGGACCTAATGGAGCTGGAAAAACCACCACTATGAAAATAATATGCGGCCTTTTGCCAGCCGATAAAGGACAAGTCAGTGTAGCAGGCATAGATGTGATTAAAGATGTCAGAAAAGCAAAAGAATTGATAGGCTATATGCCAGATTTTTTCGGTGTTTATGATAATTTAAAAGTAACAGAATACCTGGACTTTTATGCTTCAATATACAATTTAAACCCAAGAGATAGGAAAAGAATTTGCGACGACCTGCTTGAACTGGTGGATCTGCAGGATAAGAGGGATGCTTATGTGGACAGTTTATCACGAGGCATGAAGCAAAGGCTCTGCTTGGCAAGAAGTTTGGTGCATAATCCAGAGCTTTTGGTACTGGATGAGCCTGCCTCAGGAATGGATCCAAGGGCAAGGGTTGAGATGAAAGAGATTCTCAGGACTCTAAAGGATTTGGGAAAAACAATTATGATAAGTTCTCATATATTACCTGAGTTGGCAGAACTCTGCACTTCCATAGGTATAATAGATAGAGGTAAAATAGTAATCAGTGGTACTGTTGATGAAATAATGCAGCAGGTATATAGTAAGAGATTTATAAAGGTAAGAATTAGAGGTAATATGGAAGAAGCTGTAAAGGTTATGAAAGAATCTCCCTTAATCACAAATATCAATAAAGGGGATAATTTCATTGAGGCTGGTTTTGAAGGAAATGAGGAAGAAATGGCTATGCTACTTAAGGAATTAGTCACGAGGGATATTCCTGTAATAAGCTTTGGACAGATGGACGGAAATCTTGAAGACGTATTCATGAAGGTTACGAAAGGAGATGAGGCATGATGAAGATAAATCCTGTATTGCAAAAAGAGATGAAGATACGAATGAGAGGCTGGCGTTCTGCCGGTATGATAGGCATTTATCTAGTATTCATGGCTCTCACTGCTTCTTTTATCATGATAATGTCTAGGGAGAGTTATTATAGAGTTACTTTTGATCCAGAACTGGCTTTAGGAAGTTATACAGGATTGGCTATAATGCAGTTTGTCTTAATTTCATTTATTTCACCTGCACTTACTACCGGAGCCATATCGGGAGAAAGAGAAAAGCAGACTTTGGACTTGCTGCTTTGTACCAGAATGACGCCTTTATCCATAGTTACAGGAAAGCTTTTTGCATCCATCAGTCAGATAATTTTGCTGATAATAGCTTCCCTTCCCATATTTTCCATAGTTTTTCTCTTTGGAGGTATTTCGATTAAAGAGCTTCTAGAACTTTTTGGTTTCTTTATCATAATAGCCATAACTTATGGAAGTATAGGGATATTCTATTCATCTTATTTTAAAAGAACAACTGCTGCAAATGTTCTTGCCTATGGCACCATTGCTTTTTTATGCTTTGGTACCATATTTCTGACCATATTCTATATAGGTATAGTTTATAACTATGATTATAGAGGTTTCTTTCCATTGCTGTATATTAATCCTATTATAGGTTTTAGCTTCATGCTATGGGAGCAGTTTAGCGGAGGGAGCATAAATTTGTTTCCCGGCCTATTTATGGGAACAGGCATATCAACCTATAATATAAGCCCATGGATTGTAAATCTAGTTTTTAATATAGTTTTATCTATTTTATTGATATTTTTATCCGCTAATAAAATAAATCCACTTAGGATAAGAAGGAGAACACTATTTTCATCTTCCAAGAAAAGTTTAAATAATATTCAATATAAAAAAACAAAAAGATAAATAACACTTTAGTAAGCATAGTGGATTAAATAAGGATTCTGATTAGGATGTGTTGCTTTATGAGTGAAGCAAACAAAGAAATACTTAAATCAATAAGAAAAGCAAGAGATAGGATGCATACAGAATTGATACTTGAACATACATTGAAAGCATCTGTAATAGCACTAGGCATTTATCTGTTTTTGGTACTATTGTCTTATTTTGTACCAATTTATGGGGTCTATTCAAAAGGTGCTACCCTTGCAGGATGTATAATTTTATCAGGGTTTATAGTATCTCTATTTATGACTCCAAAGGATAAAGCTGCAGCAAAAGTGCTGGATTCAAAGGGCCTCCAGGAGAGAACATTGACGGCTCTTGAATTGTTGGATGATGATTCAACTATAGCTACGTTGCAAAGGCAGGATGCGTTGAAATATCTAAAGACATTGAATATAAAAAAGGAAATCAAAATAAAGTTTCCCACAATACTTGCGATGATTTCAGGGCTTTTGGCAATTTCTATAATCATATCAGGCTCTATTCCAAACCCTATGGAGGAGAAGGCAATAGAAGCTTTCAATGTGAAAAAAGAAATTTCAAGGCAGCAGAAAGAAGTGGAAGAGGTTATTAAAAGAGTTGAAAATAACAATAAGCTGACACGAGAACAAAAAGAGGAAGCCAAAGCTGCACTAGAGGAATTGAAAAAGGAGCTCAGCAAGGCTAAGGATATGAAGGAAAGCTCAAAGGCCCTTGAGAGGACAGAAAACAAGATAGAGATGCTTAAGCAGAAGTATACAGACAAGGAACTGGATAAAATTATTCAGGAATTCTCCAAAAATGAAGTCACCAAGGATTTGGCTGAGACTTTAAAAAGAGGAGATACAGAGAAGCTGAAGTCAGATTTGCAAAGAACTGCTGAGGAATTGAAAAATCTTGATCAGGAAGAGCTAAAGGAACTGTCTCAAAATCTTTCTCAACTTGCCAAAACTTTGGAGCAAAATCCTGAGCTGGCGGGAGCCTTTTATGAATTGGCACAAAAGATGGCATCAGGAGAGTTGGGAGACTTGCAAAATGAGATAAATTCATTGAATGAGGAAATAAGTCGCCTTATGGAAAACCAGGATTTCAGCAGAGCTATGGAAGATGTCATGGAATCCCTCAGAAATGCGGCATCACAAAATCAAAATCAGCAAGGACAAGGCCAGGGACAAAACCAGGGTCAGAGCAACGGACAAGGGCAAGGACAAGGTCAAAGCCAAAGTCAAGGGCAAAGTGGTAGTCAGCCTAGCGGTGGTGCAGGAGAGGGTACAGGCCAGGATGGCAAAACTCAAGGTTCTCAAGGAACAGGCACCGGAATAGGTAATAAACAGCCTTCAGAGAAAGATGTAAGAGAGTATGAGAAGGTATTCACACCCAGCTTGCCGGGAGGAGAGGGAGAAAAATCTCAGCTCCAAGGAAACAAGACCCATGAAGGCGAAACAAAGGAATACATTGTAGATAAGGGAATAGGAATAAAGGGTGAAATGAAGCCCTATAATCAGGTCATAGGGGAATACAAGGAGAGAGCTTTTCAAAGCATTGAGGGAAGACAAATACCCAAGAGCTTGGAGGATATGGTGAAGGACTACTTTACTTCCTTGGAAGACTAGAAGCATTGGGGACGGTTCTTTTTGCTTCTCACAGCTGGAGCATTGTAGGATCAGGGCTTGCCCCTGCCCTAGAACCTGAAAACAATATATAGAGGAGAGTTTTGTATGAGCATTGAGGAAAAGGATATAAGAGAAGCCTGGGAAACGGTAAAAAAAATAGAAGAAGAGGTTGGGAAGGCCATAATAGGACAAAGAGAAGTGGTTAGGCAGGTAATAATAGGTCTTCTATCGGGAGGTCACATCCTTTTGGAAGGAGCTCCTGGCCTTGGAAAGACTCAACTGGTAAAAACTTTATCAAGAGTGCTTGATTTGAGTTTTTCCAGGATACAGTTCACTCCGGATCTTATGCCTGCTGATGTAATAGGTACAAACATAATGGTCAAGGATGAAGAAGGTAATAATAGATTTGAGTTTCACAAGGGTCCTGTTTTCTCCCATTTGGTGCTGGCAGATGAAATCAACAGGGCAACCCCTAAGACTCAATCAGCCCTTTTGGAGGCCATGCAGGAGGCTACAGTGACAGCCTTCAAAATCAGCCATCAGCTTCCCAGACCATTTATGGTTATGGCTACCCAAAACCCTATAGAGATGGAGGGCACGTATCCTCTGCCTGAAGCCCAACTAGATAGGTTTTTATTCAAGATAGATGTAAAGTTTCCAAATCTGTCAGAACTGGAAGATATTGTAGCTCTCACCACATCAAGTAGAGAGCCTGATGTCCAAAAAGTTGTCGATGGAGAAAAAATCCTAGCAATAAGGGAAATGGTGAAAGAGATTCCTATAGCCCAGCCTGTGATGTCCTATGCTTTAAAGGCAGTGATGTATACCCATCCGGAAAATACTGACTCTCCTGATATAGCAAAGAAATATATAAGATTCGGAGCCAGCCCCAGAGCTGCCCAATCCATTGTGAATTCCGCAAGGGTGAGGGCTTTGCTGGAAGGAAGATATAATGTATCCTTCGACGATATAAAATATGTGGCTTATCCATCGCTGAGGCACAGGATATTCATGAATTATGAAGGCATAGCAGAAGGCATGGATGTAGATGATTTGATAAAGGAAATCCTTCAGATTGCAGAGGAGCAAGTTTAGTTATGGGAAATGGCATATTTGAGCCGGAATTTCTAAAAAGGCTGGAAAGATTATCTATTAATATGGAAAAGCTAACAGCTGCCGGAAGCGGTGGATTACGAAAATCCAGAGCCAAGGGAAACTCTGTAGAATTTTCAGATTTCAGGGAATATGCCTATGGTGATGATTTAAGAAGAGTGGATTGGAATGCCTATGGCAGATTTGAAAAGCTATTTGTGAAGCTTTTTATGGAAGAAAGGGAAACCATGGTGAATATTTTTCTGGATTGCAGCAAATCCATGGATTTTGGAACTCCCAAAAAGTCGGTGATGGGCATTCAACTGGCAGCAGTCATAGCATTTTTGGCATTGAACAATATGGACAGGCTGTGCATTAATCTGCTTAATAACGATACTGTGATAAGTTCCAATGTATTGGGAGGAAGAGGCCAGTTCGACAGATGTGCAGCTTTTTTGGATAAAATCCGATTTGAAGGAACAACAAATATGGATAAAGCCATAAAGATGAAAAAATTCGGAGGAAGAGGTTTATCCTTAGTCATTTCTGATTTTTTCACCCAGGGTTCTTTAGAGGATTTAATGAAATATTTCATGTTTTATAAGCAAGATATTGTACTTTTGCATGTTTTGTCTCCTCAAGAGATAAATCCAGAGCTCCAAGGACAAATAAGGCTTAAAGACAGCGAGACAGGGGAAATGGTGGATGTGGATTTGACACCTTCCATATATGATAAATACCGACAGACATTGAATAATTTTATATCAAGCCTTAAGGAAATTGCCAAAAAATACGGAGGGACATATGTGACCATAAGCTCAGGTGACAGCTTGGAGAAGGTATTGTTTGAAGATATGATTACAACACAGATAATAAAATAGGAGTGTTTCCTATGGGATTTAATAATCCTTACGCATGGGCGCTTTTGCCTCTTGTGGGACTTATAATCCTCATGTATATGCTGAAACAGCAGCATGAGGAGATGGAAATATCCAGCCTTTATCTTTGGGAAAAGGTATTAGCCCAATCAGAGGTAAAAAAGCCGTGGCAAAAGTTAAAAAATAATATATTGATGCTGATGCAGCTTTTAGCTGCCTTTCTCATTATCATGGCCTTGTCAAATCCTTTCCTTACAAAGGGAAAAGCTTTGGGTGGCAATATAATAATAGTGATTGACAGAAGCGGAAGCATGAATGCTTCTTATGAAGGAAAAACAAGGCTGGACATAGCCAAGTCCATGGCTGAAAAGGCTATTGTTGAATCGGATAATTCATCAGTTTTCACTTTGATTTCTATAGATAAAACTGCCAATGTGGAATTCAGCGGTGTGGCAGACAAACAAGAAGCTATAAAAGCCGTAGAGAGTTTAGAAAAGACCAATATGTCCGGGAGCATAAAAGTGCATCTATCCTTGATTAAGTCTATATATAAGCAGTTTGAATCAGCAAATGTTCTTATATATACAGATGAGGAAGTGGCATTGGAAGACATGAGCGGAGAAATCATAGCATTGGGAGGCTATGGTTCCAATGTGGGCA
Source organism: Clostridiales bacterium (assembly GCA_012521375.1). GTDB lineage: Bacteria > Bacillota > Clostridia > Lutisporales > Lutisporaceae > Lutispora. Next base: position 5,733 of record JAAYMO010000135.1, on the reverse strand, counting down.
TAGGCCATATTTCATACAGCCAGGACAGTGGTGAGTATACTGTTTTGGTGAGAGTGGAAAACAGCAGTCAAGAGACTGAGAAAAGGGAATTGGCTCTTTATGGGGAGGATAGGCTTTTGGGGCTTAAGGATTTGGAACTGGCACCAGGTGAATCTTCCAATGTTTTGTTTGAAGGCATAGATACAGTATATAAGTATCTAATGGCAGAGCTTACAGAGGAGGATGATTTGCCAGAGGACAACAGAGCCTATTTGGTGCTGGAGAGCACAGACCCAAAATCGGTGCTGCTTTTTTCAGAGAAAAATATATTTATTGAGAAAGCATTGAGTTCTATAAAAGGTCTGGAAGTATATAAGACTGATGATATAAATATTTCAGCTGAAGGGTATGACCTTTATATATTTGATGGAATAATGCCCACCAAGCTGCCGGATGATGGTTCTTTGTTTTTTGTTAATCCAAGGGAAGGGAATCCTTACTTTAAATCAGGAGAAACCATAGAAGGCGGCAGAGCAGATATTTTGGAACATAGCTTAAATGAAAATATAGATGGCTATAATTTTTATATAGGCAAAATGAAAGCTTTGGAAAAGCCTTATTGGGCTGATGCATTGATAAAAGTCGGCAATAATACTGCTGCAGGGGCAGGAGTTTATGAAGGGAGAAAAATAGCCTATACGGCGTTTGATATACATGACAGTGACTTTCCATTGGATGCTTCTTTCCCCATATTCATGTATAATATTGCGGCATATTTGACTGATATGGAGCATCAGGGAAAGAGTTATTATTTCACTGGAGAGATAATTCCTTTGAATTTTATAAGCGGCATTCAAGAAGCAGTGATGGAAGACCCGGATGGTAAAAAAACGAGCATTGGAGAAGAACTTCTTGACTATGGATATAGTGATACCAATTCAATAGGGATTTATAAGCTTTCATACAAGAAGGATCAGGATGAAAGGGAAAGAATACTTGCAGTGAATTTCCCACGAGAAGAGGGGATCGATGCATTTCAAGGCCAGTGGGAAGGTGAAAGGAAAGAAGGCAACAGAAGGGGTTATTCTTTAATGGGGTTGAACCTTCAAGCTCCCATAATAATATTTGTGCTGCTTTTGCTTGCTGCAGAATGGATGGTGTATATTCGTGGGAATTGATATTGGAAAACCTTTATATCTACTGCTTCTATTGGCTGTAGCAGCTATGCTTTTTTTGACTTCAAAGAATTTGGGCAGCAGAGCAAGAGGTAAGAAGGCAGTTATTCTTGCTGCCAGATTTGTTACCTGTGTCTTTCTCATACTTGCACTATCAAGTTTGGGAATAGTCTGGACTGTAGAGGATACATCAACCATATTTTTATTGGATGCTTCCGATAGTATGGCAAAAAATATAAATGAGATAGAAAACTTCGTGAAAGAAGCCTTAGAATCAATGAAGGATAAAGATAAAGCAGCGATAATTTCCTTCGGAGAAGAGCCTGTGATGGAGAACTTCCTCTCCAATGAACCTGCTTTTGAAAAAATAAGCCAGATTCAAGGAAGTAAATATACAAACATTGAGAAGGCTTTAAATGCTGCAATTTCAGTGATGCCTGAAGGCAGTAGAAAAAGAATAGTCCTTGTAACCGATGGGGAGGAAAATGAAGGCAACAGCAGCAGTGTTGCAGGAATCATCAAAGATAAGTCAGTAGATTTCAAGGTTCTGAAAATTCAAAGGGAAAAGGGAGATGAGGTGGCGGCGGTAAGCGTTATTGTACCTCAAACTCTGAACTTGGGAGAGGAATTCAATATAACAGTCAATATTAAGAGCAATGTTAACACCTCGGCAAAATTGACTCTGTTTGACGGAAATCAAAAGGCGGCAGAAGAGAATATAGAACTTACAAAGGGAGAAAACAGGATTGTTTTCAAGGGTATAGCCGACACAGGGGGTTTTAAGACCTATAGAGCCGTGATAGAGGCTGAATTGGATACAGAGATGAGAAATAATGAAGCCTCATCTTTTATAAATGTTCTGGATAAGCCTATGATATTGCTCCTTGAGGATAAAGAGGGCGAAGGGGATCAGATAGCCAAAATCCTAGAAGGAGCCAAAGCAGACTATAAAAGGTTAAATGCCCATTCTGCTCCCGCAGACTTACAATCTCTAGCTCAGTATAAGACAGTTATTTTAGCCAATGTATCTGCAGAAAACCTTAGCGACGGATTTCTCAAAGCTTTGGAACCTTATGTGAGAGATTTGGGTGGAGGACTAATCGCAATTGGCGGTGATGATTCCTTTGCATTGGGAGGATATTTCAAAACCTCACTGGAAAAGGTTCTTCCTGTAAACATGGAGCTTAAAGGGAAAAAGGCTATTCCGGATATGTCCATTTTTACTGTAATAGATAAATCAGGGAGCATGGCAAGTGAAAGCGGAGGAATAATCAAGCTGGATTTGGCTAAGGAAGCTGCAGCAAGGGTTCTTGATTCCCTCAGGGATAATGATGATATAGGTGTTCTAACCTTTGATAGTGCTCAATATTGGGTAGTTAAGCCTCAAAAACCTACGGATAGGGAAGCCTTGAGAAACGACATTGGCACTATAATGCCGGGTGGAGGAACCAGTATATTGCCTGCTTTGGAAGAAGCTGTAGATAAGATGAAGGATCAGAGCAGCAAAATAAAGCACATAATCCTCCTTACTGACGGCCAGGCAGAAAAGACGGGTTATGATAAACTGCTGGAGGAAGCTAAAAATGCAGGTATCACCATATCAACAGTGGCTGCAGGCTATGATGCGGATATTCAGCTTTTGAAATATATAGCTGAGAAGGCTGACGGAAGGTTCTATGTTACGGATCAGTATTCTAATATACCCACTATTTTTGCAAAAGAAACCTTTATGGCTGCCAGAGCTTATTTAAATAATAGGGAATTTACTCCCAGACTGGTGGGTATGCACTCTGTCATAGAAAGTGTGATAGATAGGGGTATGCCTAGTTTGTTGGGCTATATAGCTTCAAGTCCTAAAGATTCTGCTAGAGTCATATTGGAAAGTGATGAAGGAGATCCAATACTGACACTTTGGCAGTATGGATTGGGAAAGACTGTAGCATGGAACTCTGATATGAAGGGAGTATGGAGTGGAAGCTATGTAAATTGGGATAAGAACCCTATTTTGTGGAATAATCTTATTAGTTGGACTATAGAAAATTACTCCAATGAAAATCTGGAGGTAAGCGTAAGAATTCAAGGCGGTTATGGAGAAATAAGCGCAGTACAGAAAAACAGCAATGAAACTATAGATACAAAGGCAGTCATAACTACTCCATCTCTGGAGACTATTGAAGTTGATTTAAATCCAGAGGCACCGGGAAGATATAAGGGCAGCTTCAGGATAGGCGATACTGGGGCATATCTGATAAAAGTGGTACAAAGTAAGACTGGAGAGGTGCAAAGTGCTGTCAGCACTGGTATATCTGTGCAGTATTCTCCTGAGTATTCCATGGATGCAAACAGTGAAAAGCTGGAGAGGCTTGTATTTGAATCTGGAGGTAAATATATAAAGGATGCTTCAGAAGTATTTGTCGGCCCTATAGCACCGGTAAAAGGAAGAGTGGATTTAACATCACCTCTGTTGGTGATGGCGTTATTGGCATTCCTGGTGGATATAGCTGTAAGAAAGCTTAAGCTACCAATGGAAAGGTTCAAGAATTTCTTTAATAGGATTTTTTCAAGGATAAAGAAAATTAAAGTTGAGAATAAATATAAATCAAAGTCTCAAGATAAGGCTAGAGATATGCATCAAAAGCCTGAAAAGAAATTAGAAGAAAAGAAACCTTCTGCAGAGGTAAAAAAAGAATCAAGTGATGAGAAGAAGAAAGCTTCAACTGAAACATTGAATACTGAGGCTTTACTGAGAAGAAAGAAGAGATAAGGAGATTTAGCATGGTAAAAATAGATTCAAAAACCAGATTTATAGGTTTGCTGGGTTATCCTTTGGGGCATAGTTTTTCACCGATTATGCAGAATGCAGCTTTTAAAAGTAAAAATATAAATATTGTTTATATTGCTTTGGAAGTTAAACCTCAGGATCTGGAAACAGTTGTGAAAGCTATACCTAAGATGAATTTTGCAGGTTTTAATGTGACAATTCCTTATAAAATAGAAATTATGAAGTATCTTGATGAGACAGACGATTTGGCAAAGTTTATAGGAGCAGTTAATACGGTAGCAATAAAAGACGGAAAGATGAAAGGATACAATACGGATGGCATAGGTTTTTTACGTTCTTTGGAAGAACATCTGAATATAAAACCTGATGGCAAAAATATATTTATTCTTGGAAGCGGCGGTGCTTCAAGGGCTATTTCTATGACTTTGGCAATGAATAGAGCAAGAAAAATATACATCTGCAACAGAACATTTGAAAAAGCAGAAGCATTGGTAGCTGATATAAATAAAAGATGCGGACAAATCAGCCAAGTGGTTCCCATGAACAATGAAAGAATGGCGGAAGCTATATCAGAAGCGGATATCCTGATAAATACCACCAGTGTAGGAACACATCCTGATGTTGATGATATTCCCATAGACAAAGATTTATTGCACAGTAATCTTGCTGTATGTGATGTTGTATATAATCCTAGGAAAACAAAGTTGCTTTTAGTAGCTGAAAAATTAGGCTGCAAGATTATGTCAGGTCTCGGTATGCTGATTTTCCAGGGTGCAGAAGCCTTTGAGATATGGACAGGAGTTGAGGCACCTGCTAATACAATGTTTGAAGCTGCAGAAGCTTTCTATAATCATTCAGTTTAGATTTAAAAAATAAGTTTCAAGGCTTCCAAGTAGAAGCCTTGTTTATATGTTTCATTGCTTATATATACCTTTAAATATCATATTAATAAATTTATGAGCAATTTCTAATCTTTCAGTATTATCAGTGATGCCTTTATAGTACCAATATTTAATTATGTTGTATTCTGCAGTGGTAAGTAAATATGAAGCAAATTCTATATCAATACTTTCATTAAGTAATCCTTTATTCATGTCTCTTTTTAATCTGTTAAGATTTAATTCCATAAAGTTAGCTAATGCATAGTCAAAATAGAATTTTTTTATTAGATCATCGTTATCATTACTTGACAGCACATCTAATAATTCTTTTTCTCTATCATCCAGAATGGAATTATCTTCAGAAATTTTTAATATCTTTAGGAAGATATCTTTAATGTTGTCTTTTTCATTGAAAACATACTTTTGCTTTTTATCAGCAATATTATTGATTAAGAACAAGAACAAATCATCTTTATCATCGAAATACTCATAGAAACTACCAATGGAGATATCAGCTTCTTTGACTATTCTTTTTATACTAGCTTTTTTATAATTACTTTTATATGTTATAAATTCATCATAGGCAGCATTGATGATTCTATCCCTTTTCTCTTGATCCAGCTTAAAAAAGTTATCTTTTGGCACAGATTACTCACTCCATTATATATTATTTGACTTTAGCAAATGGATTTTATCCGATTATAGTATATATATAATAAAAGTTATGGTCAATTAAGTTTAAAAAAGAATAATATGGGGATAAAAAAAATATTGATTTAAACCATAAATTGGCTTATAATAAAACCGAACCGGTTCAGTTTTTTTATAAGCTAATTTTTTTTACAAAAATCAGGAGGTGTATTGATGATGAGTAGTTTCTCTAAGGATGGAAGCACTTTTGAGAATCAGAAAGAGT
>JAAYMO010000134.1 GCA_012521375.1 Clostridiales bacterium | reverse complement strand
TTTTTTTATTTCTTAAATTATCATTTTTCTTACCCTTATCATTTGATTTATCTGTTTTTTTGTCTTTGTTGTCATTCTTATCCTTTCTAATATTGTCACCTTTTTTATCATTCTTGTTATCTTTTCTTTCCTTGGTTTGCTTATTATTTATTACTTGTTTTGTATCCTTGTCTTTTTCATTATTCTCGTATCGTTTAATACTCTTGTTCTCTTTTTTGTCTTTTTCATTATTAGCTTTATTATCTTTTTCTTCTTTTTTTTCTTTATTGTTTTTATCTACTTCTTTGTTTTTAACTTTATCATTTTTATTATCTTCTTTTGCTTTGTCTTTATTATTTTTATTATCTGCTAACCTTTCTTTAATGCTTTTAATAATTTTATTAAAGTCATGTTTTTTATCACTTTTTTTATTTTCGATATTTTTGTTGTCATCTACTTCTTTCTTATCTTTATTCTCTGCAGTTTTATTATTTTTTGCCGTTATAAATTCTTTTTTTTCCTTATTATCAGTTTTTCTGATCGTATCTTCCTTCTTGTTTTCCATAATATATTTAGCTACAGATATTCCTTTCTTATCTGCTTCATTTTTTATTTTTTTATCTGATACAAAAGTTTTTACTTCTCCATCGATACTATGAGCTACTACCTCTTCTTTTATGACCTTTTCAACTTTTTCTATCAGCTCTTTGCCATCTTCATTGCTTTTATTATTTAATACAGCATATACTGTTATTTGGTTTTTATTATCTGTCTCTAAATAGTTCATTTCAATAGATTTTGTTATAATAGCTTTTACACCTTCTGTGCTGTCCATCTTTCTTACATCTACTTCTTCCAGTATTTCTTTTCCTTCTTCATCTAAACCTCTTGCATTGATTATTCTTCCTTTTCTATTTAACGCAATTTCAATGCTAGGATTAATGTCGATTCCAACAAATGCATAGGCAGCCATGTTCTCCTGATAGAAGCTGAGGAAAAGATAACTACAAAACACCAATAGAATAAAACAGGCAGCATTAATGTACTTATTGGTTATTAACAACTTCCTTTTCTTGAGCATATCTTCTTCCCTAAAGCAGACTTCCATGCCTGGATACATTCCAGTAAAACTTTTTATTTCACAATATGAACAATCATCTGCCATTATAATTGCCCTATCCTTTTTTATTTTAAGAACTACACCTTTCCTCATCTAATCCACTTCCTTCAGCAAATTGTTAACATAGCTTTTTATTATATCATTATTGCTCATCAATATAAGACAAACTGCAATAATAAATTTTTTATTCTTATGTATTACTTTTCTACTAACATTAAACTGTTTTACTATATCACTGACAGGAATCTTTTTTTCATTCATTATTCTCTTTATCAGTATTTCATTCTCCACTATTTGGGAAGCAATCCGCACTGCATTTATTCTGGCATCTATATGTTTAGGACTGCTATCCACTAACTCTTCCAAGGAAATACCAAAGCTCAGTAATTTATTTATAAAGTCCTCCATTTCCTCAGAAACATCTTGTCTATCTTGCTGACTATAATCTGCGAAAAACCTTTCTTCAATGTTTTCGCTTTCATACAGTTGGTTTAGATAAGATATAGGTACTGTATCCCCATTCTTTTTTTCTTTTCTATAAAAGTCTATAAGCCTATTTTTTATCACTCTTTCAGCAAAAGTCAAAAAAGATTTGGATCTTTCCACGTCATATCTATCTATTGCTTCATTAAAGGCCAAAAGTCCTATGCTTAATTCATCGGAGTCTCCTTCAGGTACAAATCTTCCTATTTCTCTACTAACAATATTTATAATAAAAGGCTTATAATCCCTTATTAACTTATTTCTCTCAGACAAATCACCATTTTTTATAATGCTGATTCTCTCATTAATATCCTTTTCTTTTTTGAATGGATTTTTGAGCAAAATCATCACCTAACTTCTATATATATAAATACGTAGAATAAAATTTTTTTAGGGAAACAACACATATGTTACCTAAAATTATACTGTCTACCGTAATATATAG
>JAAYMO010000133.1 GCA_012521375.1 Clostridiales bacterium | reverse complement strand
TTAACGCAAACTTTTTAAACTCCTGTAACATATTAATCACTCCTATGTTATAAATTTTCTATATAGCTTTATTATAACTAGGCTCAAAGATATCTGCTACCATATCCTCTGTTTTTATTAAGTAGTTCTCTACTTTGTGTTAAACAATTTTATTCTTATACTATCTATTATTATGGTTGTTATCATGAATCACCTGATCGATTACTATCACTAGTGCAAGTATGAAAGCATAATTTTCATCATCTGAAATATCCACACCATATGTGTCCCCAAATGAGAACCATCTTTTTGATACTTGCGCAACTATTATGCCATTTTTTAATATATTAAAATCCATACCCCAGAAGTTACCTTCAATGGTGTAATCACCAATAAAGCTTTGAATACTAAATCTAGGCCTAAAAAAAGTAAATTCTCTTTTTACTTTAGCGGCAGGCATTCCATTATAATATAATGTATATTCCGGTAGCAACTTAAATAGTTTTTGCTCAATATAAACAACCTCGTTTCCTTTCATATCATACAGGCGAAGCTTATCACCAAGTGAGAATACCCGTCCTCTTACTTGAAAATGGGGATTCCCCATTTCATCTTTTATAGTAAAATTGTCTCCAAAGGAAAATATTTTTTGTTTCACCATAAAACGCATATGTGCTATTCCTCCTTTTCATCGTAAAAATCCAAATAAGAAAAGTAATTTCCACCTTTATGCCAGCCTAAAATCGCTTCTAAATTTACATTTTGTGTTGCTCTCATTATATTGATTTCTAGATTATCAATTTTTGTACTCAATTCTTTTATTAAATCCTTTATTTCATAACGCTTATTCCCTATCCTTTCTGCCGCCACCATGCAAGCACAATTAAGAGGCATGATACCAGCATTTTGAGTAAACCGCTCTATATATTTTTCTTCTATATAATACATGGGCCTTATCAATTCTAAACCTTTAAAATTTGTAGATCTAATCTTAGGCAACATGGTTTTGAAACTCCCAGTATAGAGAATATTCATCATGGTGGTTTCTATAACATCATTAAAATGATGTCCTAAAGCCAATTTGTTACAATCTAACTCCTGAGCCTTAGAATACAAAGCGCCTCTGCGCATTCTAGCGCACATATAGCAAGGGTAGTCCTTAGCTATTCTATCCACTATTTTGAATATGCCTGAATCAAAAATCTTTATAGGAATATTCAAATATTCACAGTTATTAATCATAAGTTCTCTTATGTGCTCATGGTATCCTGGATCTGCTACAATAAATTCCAAATCAAATTTTACATCACCATGTTTTTGAAGTTCCTGGAATAGTTTAGCCATAAGCATGCTGTCTTTTCCTCCTGATATAGCAACAGCTATTTTATCTCCTTCTTCCACCAGGTTAAATTCCTTTATGGCCTTTACAAATTTTGACCAAAGATGTTTCCTGTACTTTTTTATTATGCTTCTCTCGATCTCCTCCAAAGGCTTTAACTCACCAGTAGAAGACATTGTTTTGCAATTAACAGATGATATGCTGTCCATATCCTCACCTCGTTTTAAAGTAATAAAAAGATATTCATACAGAATGCAATATCACTAATAAAAATAATCAATAATATTCATTATACAACTCTAATATTGATAGAATAGCATAAAGAAATTTGACTATCAAATATATAATTGCTTATGTGAAAAAATTTATTTGTTAGATAGGATAAATTATAAGAAACAGAAAGATATCAAAAAATTAGGATGCATGGCTCCATTAGAATATGGAAACCATGCATCCTGATATGCATAAATTTTATTAAATTAACTGTCTATTTGACAAGGTCAGTTCAAACCGTCTCCAGTGGCTCATTTTGCTACAGTTTGGCTATTCTAAAATTACTTGTCAATACAGGCCAATTAGGTATTGACTCTAGATTCAATGCCCAATAGCTGGCTCCTCTCAGTCCATACTCTTTTATAGTTTCATATTTTGCTTGATAGCTTCGAGCATCTTCAAACCATACCTCATGTTGTTGTCCTGATGCATCTGTATATCTAAAGAATGGTGATTGATAAGTCTCGTTGTATTGGATTGGAACTCCATATTGAAGTGCCCTTCTTATCGCTTGCATGTATGTCACCGTGGAAGCAATAGTCCCTTGTACCCATGGTATTCTCCAGTCTCTTCCATATAAAGGTATTCCCATCAATATTTTATTCCTAGGTATAACAGTCACAGCATAGTCTAATACTCTTCTTACCTCATTTATAGGCGCTATAGCCCAAGGTGGTCCTCCTGCCCATCCCCATTCATAGGTCATTAGAACCACAAAATCCGTCAGCTGTCCATGGACAGGATAATCATGAGCTTCATATAATAACCCGATTTGATCTGCTCTCACCTTCGGCGCTAAAGCCGTGGAAATTGAAAATCCGTTGGCGTGCATCCTATCTGCCGCACGCCTTAGAAATGCATTATAGTTCTCTCTGTCCCTAGGGTATACATATTCAAAATCAATGTTCAATCCTTCATAACCTTTTTGTCTCATAGTATTTACAATATTCGTTAGTTGTCTTTCTTGTACTTCCACGTTTGATAAAAATCCGCTTACCAAATCTGAACTAAATCTTCTTCCTAAAAAATTGGTAAGGCACATAAGAGGAGTTACTCCTCTAGATCTAGCCATACTTATAACAGACTCATCATTTAGAGGTGTCAAATTGCCTTCTGCTGTAATGCCATAGCTGAACATACAAAAATATGTCAGATATGGACCAGTCCATCTCAATATTTCTTCACCGGTGGCACCTGTCTGGGTGAGATATCCATTTACTTCAATGACAGGTTTAGGAATTCTGAGCCTTTGTCCTACATTTATCAGGTTGGGATTTACTATATTGTTCTCTCTCACTATATCCTGGATAGTCACATTATACATTCTGGCTATCATCCACAGTGTTTCTCCAGGTCTAACAATGTGTACATCATCTGGAGTTGGTATAACCAAAGACTGACCCACTATAAGCCTGTCTGGATCAGTTATTGCATTGGTTTGTACTATACTGTTTATACTTACGTTATAGTTCATTGAAATCTTCCATAGGGTATCACCGCTTCTAACAACATGAATCCTCATAAACAACACCTCATATTGATTTATATTCAATATCAAGATATTATTCAAAACCCTCTACTATTCATGTTGTTTAAAAAATTTATTAACAATATGACCCTATGCGCCTTCCGACCCGATGTATGCCTCGATAACCTGAGGGTTCTTTTGTACTTCCTCAGGAGTGCCTCCAGCAATAAGATTTCCATAATTTAATACATATACTTTATTACAAATACCCATGACCAGTTTTATATCATGTTCTATGAGTATAATTGTCAAATCAAATTTTTCTCTTATCCAAGCTATGAAATTGGTTAATTCTTTTGTTTCATTTGGATTCATTCCTGCTGCCGGCTCATCCAACAAAAGAACACTAGGCTTGGACGCCAGCGCCCTCGCTATTTCGAGACGCCTTTGTTCACCATAAGGCAAACTCTTTGCAAGTTCATCCTTTTTAGATTCAAGATTCAGTATTTTTAGCATTTCTATAGCTTCTTCATTTACCTTTCTTTCCTCGTCATAATAGGATGGCAGTCTTATTACAGAAGAAAAAAAACCACATTTGGTACGACTGTGAAATCCCATTTTTACATTATCTAAAACCGTCATATCTCCAAATAGTCTTATATTCTGAAAAGTTCTTGCAATACCATAACTTGTAATCTTATAGGGCTTAAGCCCATTTAACTTAATAGAATCATTTTTTTTAAATAAAATTTCACCGGAGGTAGGCACATACATGCCTGTAAGAAGATTAAACAAAGTAGTTTTGCCTGCTCCATTCGGCCCTATAATCCCTACAATCTGTCCTTTTTCTACAGTTAAACTAATATCTGAAAGAGCCTTTAATCCTCCAAAGGCTATTGAAACTTTATCAAGCTTTAATACAGACATTTAAGCCAGCCTCCTTTTTAAAAATTTAAGTTTGAATTCTCCCTTCCCCAGAAGTCCCTGAGGTCTATATACCATTATTAGGAACAATATAACCGCATATATGACCATTCTTAACTCAGGTATATTTTGTAGGAACAATGATATAAGAGACAACACAATTGCACCGACTACCGAACCGGCAATGCTTCCCATACCTCCAAAAACCACTATAACAAGAATATCAATGGATTTCATATATCCAAAGGAATCCGGTTTTATGAAATAGAAATAATTTGCATATAGTGCTCCGGCTATACCGGCAAAAAATGCTCCAATTACAAAGGCCAGAATCTTATATTTCGTTGTATTGATGCCCATGGCTTCTGCCGCAGTCTCATCCTGACTTATAGATATGCAGGCTCTTCCTCCTCTAGAGTTTATAAAATTCTTGATAACAACTATGGAAATAACCACCATAAAATATACCCATGTCCAATTTGTATATTTAGGTATATCCATGAAACCTCTTGCACCGCCTATATAATCTATATTTAGCGCTAATATCTTAATTATTTCTCCAAAACCTAAAGTAGCTATAGCCAGATAATCCCCCTTTAACCTAAGTGTAGGTATTCCAATAATAACTCCTGCCAAAGCCGCAGCCATTGCAGAGAATAGTATAGCTACTGTAAAAGGCTGACCAAATTTTGCAGTCAATATGGCTGAAGTATAAGCTCCCACAGCCATAAAAGCTGCATGACCAAGGGAAAATTGACCAGTAAATCCTGTAACCAAATTTAACCCTACAGCAAGAATTATATTAATCCCTATTAAAATAATGTTAATCTCTATATAGGAGTCAATAATGCCTTGTCTTAGCATAATCTCTCCAGCTGCATACATGAGTAGTATAAATAATACTGTAATTATATTTTTTTTGTTTATAGCTTTCAAAAGGCACCCCTCCTATACTTTCTCCCTTACATTCTTGCCAAAGAGCCCCTTTGGCTTTATGATAAGCATCAATATCAATATTGCAAAGGCAACAGCATCCTTGTACAAGGAATAACCGTAAGCGCTTACCATGGTCTCTGTAATCCCCAAGAAATATCCGCCAAACATAGCTCCAGGTATTATTCCTATTCCTCCTATTACTGCTGCTATGAAAGCTTTTATACCTGGCATCATACCCATAAGGGGATCAATAGAATTATAATAGACCCCTACAAGAACTCCCGCTGCACCTGCTAAGCATGAACCTATAGCAAAGGTGATGGATATAGTTTTGTCTACGCTTATTCCCATCAGTTGTGCAGCTTCACTATCCATAGCTGTAGCTCTCATAGCCATACCTGTTTTTGTTTTGTGTATTATATATTGAAGAACTAGCATCAATACAACTGTGATTATGACTATATATATATCCTTATTATTAAATACAAAATTCCCAAGAGTTATATTTTTACTGGATAGGACCTCAGGGAAGGTCCTTGTTTCTGCCTTAACAAAATACATCATTCCATATTCCAAGAATAGAGACACGCTTATTGCTGTAATAAGGGCTGCTATTCTGGTAGATTTTCTTATGGGTTTGTATGCTACTTTTTCTATTATGACACCTAATATAGCCGTGGATATCATGGAAACTATCAAAGCAGGCATGAAACCCATACCTAAAAAGGTTGTGCATGCAAATCCTATATATGCACCTATCATATATATATCTCCATGGGCAAAATTTATAAGATTTATGATCCCATATACCATTGTATAACCTAATGCAATAAGGGCATAAATGCTTCCCAAAGAAATACCATTTATCAATTGCTGTAAAACTTGCTCCATTACTCACCACTTCCTTTAATAATTGAAGGAGACTTGATTCAGTAGGGGGATTAATCCCCCACTGAATGCACTGAATGTTAGTAGAGCTCATATGGTTTGTAGTTTATGGCTCTTGTTTCTTTAAGAAAGTTTGTACTCCATCTTTCATCTCGATTATTGTTATTGCCTTTATAGGATTATGATTTTCGTCAACTGTCAAAGTCCCTGTTATTCCTTTAAAATCCTTTGTTGCTGCTAAAGCATCTTTAATCTTTAGGGGTTCTGCTTCTCCTGCTCTCTCTATTGCATCTGCCAAGAAGTATGCTAAATCATATCCTAGTGCATTGAAGGCATCCGGATCTTTTCCGTATTTTGCATTAAAGGCTTCTTTAAACTCAACTACTTCCGGGCTATCATCCATTGATGAATAATGATTTGTAAAGTAAACACCGTTTAAAGCTTCGTTTCCAGCTAACTCTGTAAGTTTCGGTGAATCATATCCGTCTCCACCAAGTACAGGTACATTTAGTCCTAGATCTCTTGCTTGTTTAACTATCAAGCCAACCTCTTCATAATATCCTGGCAGATACAGAACTTCAGGATTTGCACTTTTGATATTTGTCAATACTGCTCTAAAGTCTTTTTCCTTGGCTTGATAAGCCTGCTCTGTAACTACAGTTCCTCCTAGGCTCTCAAATCTCTCTTTAAAACTTGTTGATAAACCTTTACTATAATCGCTTGTGTTGTCCATAAGTATCGCAGCATTTTTCACTTTTAAATCTTCAAAAGCGAAGTTTGCCATTATAACACCCTGGAATGAATCGCTGAAACAGGTTTTGAATATGAATTCTCTAACATTACCATTGCTATCTACAGTTACATCATCAGCAGTTGCTGAAGCAGATATTAAAGGCACCTTATGCTGAGTTGCAACTGGTATAGCTCCTTTTGTATTACCAGACGTAGCAGGTCCCAAGATAGCAACTACCTTATCCCTAGTAATAAGTTTTGTAGCAACATTAGCAGCTTCAGCATTATCTGATTTGTTATCTGCTTTTACAAGTTCAACTTGCTTGCCTAATACTCCACCATTATTATTGATTTCCTCTACAGCCAATTCAATACCTTCTGTTAGGCCTTGACCATAAGTAGCTACATTGCCAGATAGTTCATAATTCAAACCTACTTTTATAGTATTAGATTCAGATGATGCAGCAGGTGCTGCTGGTTCCGAATTACATCCTGTAAATAAGCTTAATACCATTATCATAACTAATAAAAACGATAATTTTCTCATTAAATTTTCCTCCCCTATTATGAATTATTTATCTATAACTATTATTTCGCACAATATATTTTCCTTTGGATTTATTTAATATTGAACCTATTTTGTATAATATAGTATTTGTATCACCTCCAATCCAATAAATTTTTATCATTTACATCCCCGGGGTAAATAAGTATAAAAAAACCTCTATATGTATATATATACATATAGAGGCGTTGTTAACGCGGTACCACTCTATTTTATTGCCCATGGCAATAATCTCTCCAGGTTCAATCAAACCCTGACAATCTAACGTTTGTCATTCCGGCATGACTTACTCGCCTTCAGCCATGCGATTCAGAAGTGATCATTATATATCCCGTTAGTACCGCTTTCCACCAAGCAGCGGCTCTCTGCAACTAAGTTCTGGATATTTTTCTCTTCATCATCATCTTTATTTCTGTATAAAAATTCTTATTTAAGATTATGTTAAACAATTTATCATAAAAAATTATATTTGTCAACGAAAATTTGAAAAAATTTTAACATTTTTTTATTGAGCCTTTACCTCTGTCCATATTCTATCATATTTTACCAAAGAATCTGCTAAATCTTCAAACACTTCGCAGTCTGCTAAAATGCTTTCATCCGGATATGCAGTCTTATCAGAAGTTACCTCTTCAGGAAGCAGTTTTAAAGCCTCTTTATTAGGAGTTGAATATCCTATATAATCTGTATTTCTATAAGCTATTTCTGGATCACATAGGAAATTTATAAATAATTCTGCCTCCTTCTTGTTCTGGCTGGTCTTCGGAATAACAATGGAGTCAAACCATATATTTGAGCCTTCTTTTGGAACAACATATTCCAAATCAGAGTTTTCTCTCTTCATATAAACCGCATCTCCAGACCATACTACCGCCAGGGCCGCTTCCCCACCAATCATTTTATCCTTTACTTCATCACCTACATAAGCCAATACCAAAGGTTTTTGTTTTATAAGCATCTCTTTAGCCTCTTCTAATTCTTCGTCATCCTTTGTATTCAGTGAATATCCAAGCATCTTTAGGGTAATACCTATTGAGTCTCTTAAGCTGTCCAGCATCAATATTTGCTTGCTATATTTATCATCCCAAAGGATCTTCCAGCTATCGACGGTTTCCTTTACCATGTTTTTATTATAGAGTATACCAACAGTACCCCACATGTAAGGAACTGAATACTCATTGTTTGGGTCAAAAGCAAGGTTCTTAAATCTGTCATCAATATATTTATAGTTGGGAATATTATTGAAATCAATTTTATGAAGCATATCCTCATCTATCATTCTCTTAATTGTATAATCAGACGGTATCAATATGTCGTAATCATCTGCACCAGCTTTAATCTTAGCATACATTTCTTCATTGGTGGCAAACTCATCATAAATAACATCGATATTGTATTTCTCTTCAAATTCGTCAATGACAGAATAATCTATATAGTCTCCCCAATTATAAACTTTTAATTGTGGTCTTTTTTCACCTTGACAACCTGCTAAGCCTAGAATCATTGAAACTGCAAGAGTAAATGCCATCAAACTTTTTAGAATTCTTTTCATACAACATTCTCCTTTCTCCCATTATCTCTGGACATTCTATTGTTTATAATCAGAAGCATTAAAATTACTCCTGCAAACATAATGCTCAATACCGCATTAATTTTCGGGCTCACTCCTTTTCTTGCCATTGAATAAATGGTTATGGCAAGATTTGATACCCCAGGCCCCGTTGTAAAGAAACTTATTACAAAATCGTCAATAGACATAGTCATAGCTAACAAAAAACCAGTAAAAATTCCAGGAGCGATCTGAGGTAAAACTACTTTTCTAAAAGCATATGTTGGAGTGGCTCCTAAATCCAAAGCTGCATCATATAGATAATTGTCTAATTGCTTTAATTTTGGCATCACAGACAATATAACATAGGGCAAATTGAATGTTATATGTGCTATTAGCATAGAAAAAAAGCCCCTTTGGAATTTCATAAGAATAAACAACAACATCAAAGAAATTCCAGTTACAATGTCCGGATTCAATACAGGCAAATAGGTAAGATTTATCATTATTGTCCTTGGTGTTTTTTTCATGTAGTAAATACCTAAAGCTGCAATAGTTCCTAATACGGTAGCAATAATAGAAGCAGTCAATGCTATCGTAATGGTATAGTATAGAGATGACATAATTTGCCTATCTCTAAACATTTCTATATACCACTTAAATGTGAATCCAGTCCAATGGGCTCTGGATTTTGACTCATTAAAAGAAAAAATAATGAGGACGATTATAGGAGCATATAAAAACAAAAATATTAAAAACGTGTATATTTTCTTAAATGCTGATTTCACCATAAACCGCCCCCTTGATTTTCCTTCTCGTATCGCATAGCAAAACCCATGCTAAGGATTATTATAAGCATTAACACTACAGAAAGAGCAGAACCAAAGCCCCAGTCCATAGTTGTTAAAAATTGCTGTTCTATAAGATTTCCTATCAGTGTAAAATGAGCGCCTCCTAAAAGCCTTGATATCACAAAAGTAGTAAGAGCAGGCATAAACACCATTATTATTCCCGACGAAACTCCAGGTAAACTCAACGGAAATATTACCCTTCTAAAAACTATAAATGGTGTTGCTCCCAAATCTTCTGCTGCTTCAAGCACCGCCTTATCAATTTTTACTAAAACCGAATAAACAGGCAGTACCATGAAAGGTAAAAAATTATATACCATGCCTAAAATAACAGTATTCTCCGTATATAACAAAGAAGGTAGTTGTATACCAAAATAACCTATAATAGTTGCTATAAGGCCATTTCTCTCAAGAAGCGTCATCCATGCATAGGTTCTGGCAAGAAAGTTCATCCACATAGGGATGACAAACAAAACTACCAAAATACTCTTTTTGCTCAAGTTTTTACTTGCCAGTATCATAGCCATGGGATAACCTAAAATCAAACATATAATAGTACTTATGGTTGCAATCTTTATTGAACGCCAAAACACTGCCAAATATATAGGTTCAAACACTCTTCTAAAATGATCCAGAGTAAAGTGTATACCTGCATCGTCAATGGTAATAACACTGTAGACCAGGATTAGAGCCAAAGGTATTATAGTAAATATCAGCATCCAAAGTGCGTAAGGGTATGCCATAAGGTGTTTTTTCATTCTGTTTTCACCTTCTTCATTATATGAATATCATGGGGAGTTATTTGCATTCCTACCCTTGTATTTTCTGGCTCCATCATGGTGCTATGAACCATCCAGCGCAATCCATTTCCGTTTATTATCATTTCATAATGGACACCTTTAAATATAACCGATTCTACAACGCCTTCTAACATGCCTTCTTCTACAGGTACCAATTTTATATCTTCCGGCCTAATAACCACATCTACTTCTTCATTAGGCAGGAAACCTTTATCTACACATTTAAATCCCCTACCTGCAAACTCTACATAGTAATCCTCAACCATCACTCCATCTATAATATTGCTTTCACCTATAAAATCTGCCACAAAAGCATTTACCGGTTCATTATATATATCCTGAGGAGTACCAATCTGCTGAATCTTCCCATCTTTCATAACCACTATTGTATCTGACATAGTTAGCGCTTCTTCTTGATCATGAGTCACATAAATAAAAGTTATTCCAAGTCTTTGTTGTATTCTCTTTAATTCTAACTGCATATCTTTTCTAAGTTTCAAATCAAGAGCCCCTAAGGGTTCATCAAGTAATAAAACCTGAGGCTCGTTTACTAAAGCGCGAGCAATGGCAATTCTCTGCTGTTGGCCTCCGCTCAAGGAATTTATTTCTCTTTTTTCATAGCCTCGTAGGTTTACGAGATTAAGAACTTCTTTAACTTTTTTATCAATTTCCTCTTTGTCCATTTTTTTGATTCTCAAACCAAATGCTATATTTTCATATACGTTCATATGGGTAAATAAAGCATATTTTTGAAATACCGTATTCAGGTTCCTTTTGTAGGGAGGAAGATTATTAATCTTTTTTCCTTCAAAAATCACATCCCCTGAATCGGCCATCTCAAAGCCTCCAATTATTCTCAATGTAGTTGTCTTTCCACAACCGCTAGGTCCTAATAAAGTGACGAATTCATTTCTTCCAATACCTAAATTGATATTCTGCAAAACCTGTTGACCGTCATAGCTTTTAGATACATTGACTAATCTGATAATTTCCTCATGCAATTTATCTTCCTCCATTATTATCAAATTATATTTTATTATAACAATGTATTTTTATCACAATGCAAATGCAAAGTCAATACATCTTTATCATACCCTGTTAAGTTTATTTTAACTGGTTTTCTAAAGTAATGAATTGTTGTTTTTATCTGCTATTTATCATTGTTCTTACCTGGTATTATAACACGATTTAAATAGTAATTATAGGTATATCAATAATATATATAACTTAGGCAATGAAATAGTAAAAAATGCTTTCCTACACAATAAAAAAGAACCTCCTATAGAGAGGTTCTCCTAAAAAGAGGTTCTATTTTTATACGTTGTGTCGATCTCTAAACAGCAAACTAATCGACCATAGTCCTGCCAATCCTACTATAGTATATATAATACGACTAAGTACAGCATCTTGACCACCAAATAAAGTGGCTACAAGATCAAATTGGAACAAACCTACTAGGAGCCAATTTAAGGCACCAATTATTACTAATACTAATGAAAGTCTATCCAATAATTTCACCTTCTTTCCGACCTATCTTGTTTACTATTTTTAACAATTATTATTTATCTATTCAAATATTTGTCATTAGTACCTATTATGAATCCATGTTATAATATTATGTAAACATGGAGGTGAATTATGAATACTACAGCCGTAAAACTTATAAAAGGCATGTCAGCCTTTATTGCAACATTGCTCATTTTATTTGGAGCAAAATTCCTTTGGCAAAACTATTCAATCACCATACCTTTAAATAAAGAACTCATGATCATAGGGGAAGTGGAAAAAATAATTGTGGAAAAACCCTTAAAAATTCATGAACCTGTTAGTATTATTGTATCTTTAAATAATGTTTCCAACTTCCAAAAAACCTATACAGAAATCAACGAAAAAGTGGCACAAGCTTTGGAGAATAGGCATTATAAAATTCACATAAATGATAATTCAACCAATGAGTTGGACAAACTTTATACTGATATAAGCCTATATGTTGAAAAATCTTTGATTGATGGGAACTTTCCGGAACTTGTGGAAAAAGGTCAAAAGCTTGCTGAAGCTATAGATGCAGAAACAATTATATCAATTGATGATATATATATATATGTCCATATAGCCAAAACTGATAAAGACTTATATAAGCTTGTACCTAGAAGGTAAAGGAGTTGGTGATATATGATAATGAAATACAAGGAAGTTATAATTGGAATAGGTGCAGGAATAATAGGTTATATGGCGATAATTGGAATAGATATACTACCTTTTATATTCCTGATTGGTTTTTCAGCTGCATTATATTTTATCGCTGGCGGACAGTTAATCAAGGTAAAAAATGCTTCTGTAGGTGAAAATAAAAAAGAAAGTTTCATTTCTTTTGATGATATAGGAGGTCAAGAGGTAGCAAAGAAAGAGTTATGTGAAGCCCTTGACTTCATCAAATGCAGTGACAAGATCAAAGCTTTGGGTATAAGGCCTTTAAAGGGGATACTGTTGAGTGGTTCTCCTGGTACAGGAAAAACATTGCTGGCTAAAGCTGCTGCTCAATATACTAATTCTGCTTTTTTTTCTGCCAGTGGTTCAGAATTTGTTGAAATGTACGTTGGCGTAGGCGCCAAAAGGGTTAGGCAGCTTTTTGACCAGGCAAGACAGTCTGCAAAAAAGCTTAATAAACGCAGCGCAGTAATATTTATTGACGAAATTGAAGTTTTAGGAGGAAAAAGAGGAAAGAACCACAGTCATCAGGAGCATGATCAAACTCTTAATGAACTTTTGGTTCAAATGGATGGCATATCTTCAGATGAGGATATTAAAATTTTGGTAATCGGTGCCACTAATCGTTCCGATATGCTTGATAGCGCCCTAATGCGTCCTGGCCGTTTCGATCGTGTGGTAAAAGTAGACTTACCAGATAAGAAGGGAAGAGCTCATATTTTAAAACTTCATACTAGAAATAAGCCATTGGCCCAAGATGTTGATATAGTATCTATAGCAAAAGATACTTTCGGTTTTTCCGGAGCACAATTGGAAAGCGTAGCCAATGAAGCAGCTATATTGGCTATGCGAGAGGATTCCAAAGTAATTACTTCTGTGCATTTCAAAAATGCAATCGAAAAAGTAATGATGGGGGAAAAATTGGACAGGCTTCCTTCTTCTGATGAAAAGAAAAGAATCGCAGTTCATGAATCAGGTCATGCACTGGTAGGAGAATTGATATTTCCTAATTCAGTTGCCAGTGTAAATGTTGCATCTAGAAGCAATGCTTTAGGTTATGTAAGGAATACACAAGAAGATGATATGTTCCTCTATACCCTTGATTATTTAAAAGGGAGGATTTCAGTATCATTGGCAGGAGCTATTGCCGAAGATGTGATATTAGGTTCAAGAAGTACTGGAGCATCCAGCGATTTTCAGCATGCTTCTGACCTAGCAAGACACATTATATTTGCTGGCATGTCAGAACTAGGTATAATCTCTCCTGAAGACTTGCCAAAGGATAAGCTTCATGAAGCCATATCATCTATTTTAAGCGATGTAGAAGAAAGCACCATGGAATTGTTGAAAAAGAATATGGATATTTTAAAACGTATAACTGATGAATTGTTGGACAAGGAAACCCTAACTGGTGATGAATTGAAAACTTTAATCAATGGAAAAGCTGCTTAGGATTAATATCTAAGCAGCTTTTTTCTACCTATAATTCTTCCCAGGCAAGAGATTTTGATACAGCTTTTTTCCACCCAGAGTACTTTTCTTCTCTTTCCCGGCTTTCCATCTTTGGAACAAAAAGCTTATCCAATGACCAATCTTTGCTCAACTCTTCTTTGCTCTTCCATACTCCTTCACCTAAGCCAGCAAGATAGGCAGCCCCTAGTGCAGTGGTCTCTGTGATGATAGGCCTCTTTATGTTTATATTAAGCATATCTGCTTGGAATTGCATGAGAAAATCATTGGAGCTTGCCCCACCATCAACCTTTAGCTCCTTAAGATCTATGCCCGAATCCAGTTTCATTACTTCCAGTATATCCATGCTTTGATAGGCAATGGATTCCAAAGCTGCTCTGATTAAGTGCTCCCTTCTAGTACCTCTCGTAATACCTAATACAGCACCTCTGGCATACATATCCCAATATGGTGCTCCCAGACCTGTAAAAGCAGGCACAAGGTATGCTCCATTTGTATCTTTAACTTTCTCAGCCTCCATTTGTGATTCTGAGGAGGTTTTAATCAATCCCAATTCATCTCTTATCCATTGGATTGTGGATCCTGCATTGAATACGCTACCTTCCAATGCATATTTCACTTCATCCCCTATGACCCAGGCTATGGTTGTAATAAGATTGTTTTTCGAGCTGACCGGCTTATCACCTATATTCATCAGTATAAAACAACCTGTGCCATATGTATTTTTTGCACAACCCACATCAAAACAGGTCTGACCAAACAATGAGGCTTGCTGGTCACCGGCTACACCGCTTATAGGTATTTCTGCTCCCACTATGCCTTTAGCCGTAAGTGCTATTCTTCCAGATGAAGGCACCACTGAAGGCATCATGGACATGGGTATATTCATATAATCGAAAAGTTCTTCATCCCATTTTAGATTCTTTATATTAAATAGCATTGTCCTAGAAGCATTGGTATAATCAGTGACATGAACCTTTCCACCCGTAAGCTTCCAAATAAGCCAACTGTCTATTGTGCCTGCCATAAGTTCATTTCTTTGAGCCTTTTCCCTAGCTCCTACCACATTATCCAGTATCCACTGAATCTTAGTACCGGAAAAATAAGCATCAATGACAAGCCCTGTCTTCTCTTTTATAATGCCTTCTAAACCCTCTCCCTTTAGCCTTTCACATATATCTGCAGTCCTTCTGCATTGCCATACAATAGCATTATATATGGGCTTCCCTGTAATTCTATCCCATACCACCACTGTCTCTCTTTGATTTGCAATTCCTATGGAATCAATATCGCCATAGGAGATTCCAGCTTCTTCTATGACGTCTTTCATAACCTCCAACTGGCCTTCCCAAATCTCTTCAGGATCATGCTCGACAAATCCAGGTTTAGGATATATTTGGGCAAAAGGCTTATTTTTCATCCCCACTATGCATTTATTCTTAATATCATAGAGTATTGCCCTGGAACTGGTGGTACCCTGATCTAATGATACAATATAATTCTTCCCCATAAGCTTACTTCACTGCCAACTCTTCGAGAGCCTCTAGGGTTCTTTCTATTTCTTCCATGGTATTATATGGTGCCAAGCCTACACGAACTAATCCGCCACTTTCTCTTAGTCCTAAAACCCTCACAAGCTTGGAGGCAAAAAAGTCTCCATCCCAAACAAATATGCCTTTCTCTCCAAGATATTGAGCGACTTCCTTAGGAGATTTATTTTCCATTGTGAATGATACGGTAGATGTTCTAGGATATCCTTTTGGCGGTCCATAAATTTTAATACCAGGAATTCTATTTAATCCTTCGATAAAATACTCTGTTATAGGCTGTTCGTAAGCTTCCAAAGCCATCATTCCGGCAATAACATTCTTTCTTCTTCCGCTAACATTGCTCAATTCTTTATCAAATTGACTTCCATAGTTTTCTCCTATAGATGCTATAAACTCTACAGCTTCTGCTGCACCAGCAATACCTTCATGGTTTAAAGTACCGGTTTCAAATTTATAAGGTGCAAAATCTTCCTGTTCTTTAACCCTTAAAGTTTTTAGTTCCTCTAGTTTTTCTTTTTTAGAGTACAGTACTCCAATATGAGGTCCGAAGAATTTGTAAGCAGAGCAATAAAGAAAATCCGCATCTAAATCTTTAACATCTATAGGGCCATGGAGTGCATAGTGCACTGCATCAACTATGGCTATAGCTCCCACTTCATGAGCCATCCTGACCATTGCTTTTACATCACTTATGGTTCCTACACCATTAGAAGCATAATTGAAAGCTGCTACTTTAGTTCTATTGTTTAGCTTGCTTTTAAAATCCTCCATATCGATAATGCAGTTTTCTAAATCTATTTTTACATTATGTATTATTATTCCTCTTTCTTCTAATATTTCCCATGGTCCTCTGTTGCACTCATGATCCATATCAGTTATAACAATCTCATCTCCTGGTTTTAGATCCCTTGCTATTGCTCCTGCAAGATTAAAACTTATTGTAGTAGAATTTGCTCCAAAGGATACTTCCTCCCATGAGCAGCCAAAAAAATCTGCAAAGGTCTTTCTAGACTCCAGCAGCATATCATCTGTTTCTATGCTGGTGGCAAAGGCCCCTTGAATGTTGGCATTATGCCATATAAGATAATCAACTACCTTATCAATAACTCTTTGGGGTACTTGGGTTCCTCCAGGGCCATCTAAATATGCAACAGGATAACCGTTTATCTTCCTCTCCAAAGCAGGGAACTGTTTCCTTATTGCTTCCACATCGAATTTCATATTGCTACCTCCTATGTAATTTTCTTAAATATTCAATATAATTATATCGTTTAATTGATACAAAATCCATAGCAGAAGCCATGTTAGAGCCATGAACTCTCCAAATGCTTTGTACATAAATTAATAATATATGATTAGTGTTTTGGAGGTATTTGTGGTTTTGAAAAGGCAAAACAAATATAACCGTGCTAAGGCTGTAGAATACGCAAAAACCTATGCTCTATCACCTAACCCCAGCTTTAAATACTTTAATGTCTATGAAACCTTTGGTGGAGACTGTACAAACTTTGTTTCCCAGTGTCTTCTGGCTGGCGGGGCACCGATGACATATATAGGAGAACATGCCTGGTGGTACAACAAATCCAGTACCTTTAGTACTGCAGATGATAGATGGTCTGTATCCTGGACTGTAGCTCACTCACTTTATTGGACTTTAAAAGTTAATAATGAGACAAATACAAATGGAGTGAAAGGGCAGGAAGTAAACAGTGTATCAACTCTTGAACTAGGTGATCTGATATTTTACGAAAACCAAAGAGGAATCATTTTTCATTCAGCCATTGTGACAGGCTTTTCACCAATTGCAACGTTGGTATCCCAGCATACCTATGAAGCACGGAACATACCCTATCTAAAACCCTGGCTGAATCCAAGATACCATTACATGAAAATAAGAATTTGATAATATGAATACTTATTAACTTCTATTGAGATAATAATAAAGGCTTATATTCAAATATTCAATAGTATAATGAAGCTTTTTGTCTAAGCCCATGCTACAAAGTTGAAGCTAAAATAGTCTATACTTTCATATGGATATATTACTGAATTAGTCTCATGAAAAGAGGTAAAACACAAATGAGTGGTAAAATTACATGTCCCATATGCGGAAGCGATAAATTTCTTGCAAGGTTTCAAGCTTCTTATATCTATTCCTATAGAATTGATGAAGATGCACTAGGTAGTAAAAATAAAGATGAATTTTTACCTTTTCTATTTGACAACAGAGAAAAGGTGGATTCTAAGGAATATTTGGAATGTGAAAAATGTAATACCAAATTCCCCTGCGATTTCAATGAAGATACAAAAGGAGTTTCTATGACCATACTTCAAAAAGCTATTCGCTCAGATCGCACTTCGGATCCAGAGTTTTTGGGATAACATATAAATGCCTATATGTATCAATTACATATAGGCATCTTGTATTAGCTATTCTTCTTTTGTTCTTCGTATATGGGACAGTGGGAAGAACAACTTCCGCAACCACAATCTCCCTTTGTTTTTTTCTTAGCACTTCTGTAGAAGATATAAACTGCTAATGCAGCTATACCAGCAGCGACTATTATTTCCATAAAATATCTCCTCTCTTAACCTAATATAAGGCTGCTTACATTAAATACAATAAAAGATACAATCCAGGCTAGTAACAACTGATAGAACACTGAAAAAGCCATCATCTTATTTCCAAATTCTTTACGCATAACAGCTATTACTGATATGCACGGAGTATACAGCAATACGTATACAAGAAAACTATAAGCTGCTATAGGAGTGAATTGTTGCGCCAATATATTGTGCAGGTCTAATCCGTAAACCACACCCATAGTACTTACAACTACTTCCTTGGCCATAAGCCCTGTCAACAACGCTACTGCACTTTGCCATGTGCCATAACCCATAGGCTTGAATACCGGAGCTATCACACCACCTAAATGGGCTAAAAAGCTACTTTCCATATCTGTCATACCATTAAAATTGAAATTAGATAAAAACCACACTATAACTGACATTGCAAAAATTATTGTTCCTGCCTTTTTTAAGAAACCCTTACCCTTTTCCCAAGTATTCAACATAAGATTTCTTAATTCAGGCACCTTGTATTCCGGCAATTCTATAATAAAGGGTTCTTCATCTTTTTTGAATATTGTGTTCTTAAACAATAAACCAATTAATATCGCTATAGCAACACCTAGCAGATATAAGGAAAAGGTTATTGCTGATTCATTGCCTGGAAAAAATATTGTGGCAAACAATGCATAAACAGGTAATCTAGCGTTACATGACATAAGAGGAACTAATAAAGCTGTAAGTTTTCTGTCCTTTTCACTTTCTAAAGTTCTTGCAGACATAATAGCGGGTACGGTACATCCAAAACCTATTATAAAAGGTATAAAAGCTTTTCCTGACAAACCTATCTTTCTCATAATTTTATCCATGATGAAAGCTGCTCTGGCCATATAGCCGCTGTCTTCAAGAAAGGATATGCCTAAAAATAAAGCCATAACTATTGGAAGGAATACTAATACAGAACCAACTCCCCCAACAATCCCATCTATTATCAAAGAGCTAAACCATGGGCTACTGTTTTGCAATAAATTTTCCAGCAAAGCCACTATACCACTGATAATATATTCATCCAAAGCATCTGATAAGGGCTGACCAACCCAGCTGAATGTGAACATAAAAATAATATATAATATTAAGAGAAAAAGTGGATATGCCAAATACTTGTTTAATACAATTAAATCAATCTTTTCTCCAATAGTGGTGCTTTCAATTTTTTCTTTTACTATTACTTCAGCAAGAACTTCCTCAATAAATCTATAATTCTCCTTCTCATCATCTGTGTAATGATAATCGTTCTCATTTACTGGGCTAAAAAAATTCCCGCTTTCAAGCAGTTTCTTTACCTCTTCTACTCCTATTCCTTTGGATGCTGATATAGGAATCACTGTAACACCAAGTTTTGTAGCAAGCTTTTCATAATTTATTTTGATTCCTTTAGCATTAGCTACGTCCATCATATTAAGAACCAAAACTATTGGTTTATTGAACTGTTTCAATTGGAGAGTTAAATAAAGATTTCTATTCAAAGATGATGCGTCAACAATATTGACAATTACATCTACATTGCCTTTTTCCAAAAATTCTTTAGATATTTTTTCCTCATTAGAAAATGTATCTAGTGCATAAATGCCTGGTAAATCAACAATTTTTACTCTGTTTTCTATATAGCCTTCCTTTTTCTCTACTGTTACTCCAGGCCAATTGCCTATATACTGATTGGAACCGGTCAAATAATTGAATAGAGTTGTCTTGCCTACATTAGGATTGCCTAATAAAGCCGCTGTTATCATATTAAGCCTCCCTTAGCTGTATATTCATCGCATCCTTTTTCCTTATTGCAAGATCAAAGCCGCGAAAATTTATAATTATTGGATCTCCTAAAGGAGCATAAAGCTTTACCTTTACGGGGGTTCCTTCTATGCAACCCAATGCCATAAGCCTTTTGACAAGCTTTTTATTTCCACTTATAGATTGGATATATCCACATTGTCCAGGCTTCAAATCACATATACTCATACCATTGTCCTCCATTGATAATTATTCTCAATTATTCTATTAATTTTATATTAGTCTAATTGAGATTGATTGTCAATATCGTTTTAAAAAAATTGTACTGTTTAACTATATAATCACAGTACAACACATTACATATCATTTTCTCTATGTAATAGGGAACAATAATCTAGCAAAATAAATCACTACAACTAATGTCACAGAACTTAGAAGAGTTGAAACCATCACAACCTGGGATGCAAAATCGGGATAATTATCGCATTCTACAGCTATAAGGGCAGTATTGACAGCAGCTGGCACTGATGATGAAATCATAATCACCTGTGCAATAATGCCTTGAACTTTAAATAGATAAATCAAAGCTATAGCCATTATAGGTCCCAACAGCAATCTAAAAAAGCATGACAAATATACATCTTTATTATCTAAAGCAAACCTAGTTTTAGATAATTGAACTCCCAAAGCGATTAGGTTCACTGCCACCAAAGCATTTGCAGTATAGTTTACAGAATGCCAAAGCGGAAATTTTGTCAAATCATAAGGCAGCAGTTTCATTATGAAGGCAAATATTATGACATAAACTATTGGCATCTTCATTGTTTTTATAATAGAATCCTTCAAACGCCCATGAGCTCTTCCCGCATTAATAAACCCGATTGTATTTGTTGATAAATTCTGCACCATTAAAACCATAAGCTGAGCTGCAATAGCTGTATTCAAATAGGGAGTTTGCCCATTAACAATAAAGGGTTCACTGCTGAATACCAAAGTTATCAGAGGAATTCCAATGTTTGCTGAATTGTAAAACATAATGGAGTTTGCAAAGGCGTTTTTCATTCCAACATTGTAATTTTTAATCTTTGAAACAAAAGCTGCTAATAGCATATTTAATCCCAGTATTATAACAGCTATAATTATAACCTTTACCATTTCTAAATAGATTTCTGCGTTATAAATATATACAAAAATAAAACTGGGAGCAAAAATATAAAATACAAGTTTTGATAAAGTATGCACATTCAAATCAAACTTTTTACTAATGAAAAATCCTAAAGCAACAATAGCAAATATTGGAACAATATTATTTAGCAATATAAATATAAATACATCCATTAGAGTCTTCCTTTACAAGTATTTTTTTAATTTTTCATTTATTCTTTCATAACCCTATTGAAAAATTCTTTATATTTCATATCAGTTTTTAATATATGTCCAGCTATCCAATCAGAAATAAATCTTACAAGTTCAATAATTGCCTCTCCTTGTTTCTCATCTATGTCTTGAGACTCAAATTTTTCAATCTTTTTTGTTAAAAAAAGATGCTCTATCTTGTGATGATCTAATTCTGAATAACCATATTTGTTCATAAGTTTTTCCTCAAATTGAAAATGATATATTGTATAATCTCTTAATTCTGCTAATATGGCCATTATTTCATCAAAGTGATCATATTCATCCTTTAACATAACCAGTTCAGCTATTTTTCCACCTATTCTAAAGAGTTCTTTATGTTGTTTGTCTATTTCAGTTACATCTACACTATATTCATCTTTCCATTCAAACATATCCACACCTCCTCAATACTAAATACTCTAATTTATTATAATAATTCTACATCATATACTAAAAAATGACAACATATGAAGCCCGGGTTTATAGCTTCCTCTTTTACATAATCTTATTATAATTGAAAATACTATATTAAGAATATATAAGGAGCGCAGATATAAATATGAATAGATATAGCGATAGGAACAAAAGTATAGACTCAAACAAACCAATATGGTTTATAAAAACTAAACATTCCATTTACTACATCCTAGGACTAATTGAAATTCTGCTCTTGTTTCGATTTATGTTCAAACTGTTAGGTGCCAATCCAAACAATGGATTTGTATCTTTTCTATACTCTTTAGCAGGAATATTTATATCCCCATTTATCGGAATATTCAATTCTTTTATATCTCAGGGACTTGTTGCAAAATCTATCTTAGAACCTGCCACTCTAATTGCAATGATAGTCTATGCTGTAATAGCCTGGGGTATTGTTAGCCTCATTCGCATAAAGGCAAAAAGATGGTAGTATGAGATGACCTCATTCTAACGGGCATTTTAGCTTATCTTTAGAAACTCTTCCATAGAAATAGAATAATGGATTTCTTTTGCCATTTCTCTATCACGCTTAAATCTAGTTTAACTCGTTTTTCTATCAGAAAGTAGTGCTTTCCTTGGTTTATCTATATAACTCACTTTAACTTCTGTCAAGTTTATGATTATATCCATCTGGTTCTTCTATATTGTATTGTTTTTTGATTCAGTTATTATCATAATATGCTTTTTTAAATAGCAACACATATTCATCCTTGCTTATCTTTCTTGGGTTGCTGTCATTGGAACCATTCTTAACAGACATTTCAGCCAATAATTCAAAATCATTGGGATTTACATTCAATGCTTTTATCCCTGGTAAACCTATCTCCTTGGATAATTCTTTTATATATTCAATCCCTTTCATTGCAGCCTTACAATCATCCATTTCTTCTATACCCATTGCTCTTGCTATTCTTGCATACTTATATTCTATAGCAGGAAGATTGTATTCCATAACATATGGAAGCAGTATTGCATTGCACAGACCATGAGGTGCATCATAAAGACTACCCAAAGCTTCAGCCATACAGTGAACAGAAGCAACATCAGCATGACTGAAGGATAGCCCTGCCATTAGGCTTCCCATCATCATATTATCTCTTGCTTCCAAATTATTACCATTTTTTACTGCCTCAACAATGTTTTTCGATATATATTCAACTGCAAATAGTCCCAAAGCTTCTGCTATAGGTTCCGTACAGTTTGCTGTATAGCCTTCTATGGCATGAGTCAAAGCATCAATGCCAGTAGCAGCGGTAACAAGTGGTGGAACAGTCAGTGTCAGTTCTGGATCTATTATGGCTGTTTTAGCTGCTATAGCAGTGCTCTTTATGGTAAATTTGAATTTCTCCTTTGTATCTGTTATAACCGAGGAAAATGTTACTTCACTGCCTGTGCCTGATGTTGTAGGTATAGTCAAAAGGGGCAGACAATCATCTTTGATTTTCCCTTTTCCCTGATAATCTCTTGCCTTCCCTCCCTGTTTTGCCAAAACAGTAACTGCTTTTGCCGCATCTATGGGACTTCCTCCACCGAAGGCCACTATAGTGTCTATGAATTCTTTTCTGGCAACTTCCGCACAGGCTTCTACATTATAGTCTTTAGGATTTGGTCCAATTCCATCATATATAATAAAATCCATGTTTTCAGCTTCTAAAATTTTCGTTACCTTTTCGACCATTCCAGCATTGACAAGGCCTTTATCTGTAATCACCATGATTTTATTAGCTTTCAAAAGTTTTAATTCTTCACCCAATACTTTTAACATTCCTACTCCGTACCTTATCTTGGTAGGCAATATAAAATCAAATGAACCAATCACCTTGCTACCCCCTTGTAATTATTGGTATTTTCATTATAACACATATTTTATATATACCAGCAAAGAATCCCACTTGCTTCAAATACGCTTTCATAGTCTTATACTAATTATGCAAATGTCAATAGCTTATTCATTGATTTTTACACAAAGACCATGCTACTATAAAAACAACAGTTAAACCTTGCCCTATATGTATATGTGGAGGTGTGGGAATTGAATCTTAGAAAAGAGCTTATAGAACTAGTAAAGAAATATGTGTTAGAATCAGAAAACAAAGAATTCTACAGAGAACCATTGGTAGGTTTCTCATCAGCTGAGGATCCGTTATTTAAGAATATAAAGGGCAATATAGGAGCCGAACATCTTTATCCTCAAGATATTCTTCCAGAGTCGAAAACAGTAATATCCTTTTTCATTCCCTTTTCAGAGATGGTTGTTTCCAGTAATCGAGTAAACGAGGCTGTTTCTACCGAATGGGCTGAGTCCTATGTGAAAACCAACGCCCTTATCAATCGTATATCTGAAAAGATAATCGAGTATCTGGAAAGCATAGACATTAAAGCAGCGACAATAAAAGCTACCCATAATTTTGATAAGAAAACCTTGAAATCTGGATGGTCCCACAGAAGTGCTGCCTATGTGGCCGGTCTCGGAACATTTGGTGTCAACAGAATGCTAATAACCGAAGTAGGATGTGCTGGAAGATATGGTACAGTAATTATGTCCCAGGAAATATCCACTGATAAGAGAACAGAGGAAGAATATTGCTTATATTATAAAAATGGCAGTTGTTTGAAATGCGTTAAAGCATGTCCTGTAAATGCCCTCAGTCCAGATGGATTTGACAGATTCAAATGCCACCACCGACTACGGGATATATCAAAACAATTCACTGATATAGGATTATGTGATGTATGCGGCAAGTGCGTTGTTTCATGTCCACTTGCAACTATAGATAAGTAATATAAGGCTACAGCAAATCGTGTTGCTGTAGCCATTCTTTTTGAATTATTATTTAACATATCCAGATGATGTGTTAATTCCTATGTTTTTGGTTGCATTATCATAGGTTACCTGAAAATCAATTACCATTCCTACATCACGAAGCTTAAAGTAGGTATTTCCACCTATAATATAGGCTTCAAAAGAAATTTCCTCACCATTTAGTAAGACCTTAGAATTAGTAACCTTAGCTATCTTTTCATCAGAATTAGAAGAAACAGCAAGCTCACCACCTACTGGAGTATATGCTTTACCCGTTAATATATTTATAGCATTTGCATTTCCATCCCATGTAACTTCAAACTCCTTGCCTGTGTCCTTTAACATCATAGCCAAATCACGAAGCTTAAAGTAATTGTTACCATTTATGCTATATGCTTCTATGGGTATTAACTCTCCATCCAGCATAAGCTTTGATGCTGTTGGCTTTGCTATAATTGCATCAGTCTCAGCTGCTTTTGCTTCTGGTTCGGTTTTGGATAACAATGGATTTTGCAATAGCCCATACTTCCCATTCATTTCAACCCTTGCTATACCATTTTTAAAAGATTCAGCATTACTATATTGCAGAGGAATGATCTCCTTACCTGTCTTGTCTACATATCCATAACTGTAATTGTAATCCCATTCATAAGCACCTGGTGTGCTCAGACCTACCAAAGCCAAACCTTCTTTAAATTGTCTAATAATATCATAATTTATGGGAGTTATCTCTTTACCAGTTTTATCGATAATACCCAGTTTATTGTTTAGAGTTACTACTGCAAAGCCATCATTGAAATTAGAGTCAACCCATTCACTCGGGTAATCATACTTAAATGGTATAACTACCTTTCCGGTTTTATCTATATAGCCTGCCTTTCCATCAATTCCTACACAAGCCACTCCTTCACTGAAATTATCGGCAAAGTCATACTTTACAGGTATAACTTCTTTGCCCGTCTCATCTATATATCCCTGTTTATTATTGATGGTTACTACAGCCATACCATCCGAAAAATAATCAATATAGTCATACTTGATTTGAGTAATTTCTTTTCCAGTCTTGTCCACCAGGCCTCTTTTCCAATCCACAGTTGCTATTAAATTGCCATCTAGGGGTACTTGAATATCATCATAGATTATAGGTACTATTACTTTTCCTGTCTTATCTATGCATCCCGCTTTTCCGTCAATTCTCACTACCGCAAGGCCTTGTGTAAAACTATTTGCATACTCATACATAAACGGTAGTACCTCTTTACCGGTTTTATCTATGAAACCAAACTTACCATTCAGTTTCACAGGTGCTAAGCCTTCGCTAAAATTACCTATGCTTTCATATATGGGTGGTATGACTTGGGTACCCTTTGTGTCTATAAAGCCCCATTTACCATCGGAATAACTTCCTTCCAATATTCCAATCAATCCTTCATAAGGATAATACATAACACTATATTTTGGTTCTACGATTTCTTTGCCTGTTTTGTCAATAATTCCCCATTTGTTATCGATAGATACTCTTGCCGTTCCATCATTAAAATTCTCAACAAAATCATATTTAAATGGGATTATCTCTTTGCCAGATTTATCTATGTATCCATATCTGCTCATATAGCTAAAGGTGCCATCAGCTTGTTCACTAATATATGCCACTGCCATACCTTGATCAAAATCCCAAACACCATTAAACTTTGCAGGTATAACTATTTTTCCATTTTGATCCATGAATCCGTATTTGCCATCAACATTAATCTTAAATAGACCTTCTGTAGATTCTTCAAAATAATAATCGTACCATTTTACTATTGGTTCTTGCTCAGCAGCATTGACACTAATGCCTGGATTAAATAAACCCATAATTAAAAATGAGCATAATATCAATGCCATAATCCTTTTACTTTTCTTCACGAGCATATCCTCCTTTTAGTCATATGTTTTGGTTAATTGGCTTTCCTCCTTTGAATTGTACCAGATATTGCCACAGTTGTACATAATAAAATAAATTTATCTATATTTCGACATATATCATAGAATTCTACTTTCTTTTGTTATCTTTCTAAATATACAAATATACTCATGTACTATATTTGATTTATAAATACAGCTATTATCAACTGCTTTCAGAATACTATGTTCCTTCCTCCTATCCCATATTATCAAGTCTTCTAGTGTAAATCCAATATCAGTCATGATATTAGTCAAGTCTATATGTAAAGGATAGAATCTGTTTCTTTTTCTTCTATCAGATGCAATTACAATACACATTTTGTTTGCCTTCAGGACTTCATATACTCCTGAAAAGGCCCTGGTTAGATTATTTAAATATAAAGAATAGCTATTGGTGTTTCCTATATTCCTTTGCACTGAACTAGTTTCTTTATGTTTTTTATAAGCAATATGTCTATGACTCAATATGTTCCAGCATGGTGGTGAAGTAACACATAGATCCACTGATTCTTCATAGAGGTATTTATTAATATTGATACAGCTATCCTTTATTATTTGGTAACTATCTTTATAGATCTTCAACCTTTCATCAGCAGTAGTTATGTATTTTTTATTTATTTCAAAACCAATGGCCATCCTATCTAAAGTATTTGCTGCCACAAGTGTGTACCCAGTACCCATAAATGGATCAAGAACAATTTCTTCTGGATCTGTAAATAGATTGATTATCTTTTTTACCACATCTATTCTCCTACCGTCCCATAGACTGTTTGAATATTGAAGCCATTCATCGTGGGTTTGACTTTCAATTAATATATCAGTATACATTGGTTCATCCCCCTTTATGCATGTCTATGCATCTGGATTGTCCATAATTACTTCAATTTCTATGAAAAATGCATTCGTGGTATGCCTATGTGTGATTTACAGGCTGAACTAGACTTTTATTAATGAACCTTCCATATTCATAATGCATATTATAATTATAAAAGCTATAAAAGGAGCGAAGAACATGAAGCATTCATATAAAAACCATCCATGTACTTACTATATGAATATGTGTCCATATTGGTCTAATCATTACTTCTACAATCAACATCTATGGGATGATTATGACGAAGAGTATAAAGAGTGGGAAAACTATGCTGAAGATTACAATAATGTATACATTAACTATACAG
>JAAYMO010000009.1 GCA_012521375.1 Clostridiales bacterium | reverse complement strand
GCAGGCGTTAGCCTGTTCATTTTTACCCTTGACTATCCACAGTGCAGCAGTTTTAATCTTGCTTGCGGAATTTTGAGCTATTCTACGAATCTTAATGCTAATTTTTCATATTAACTTTACAAAGCCGTAATTATGTGTATTTAGTTGATTCGGGAAGGGTTGAGCTTTATATAATCAATTCGGAAGGGAATAAAAAAATAATAGGTATATGCGATATGGGTGGCATATTCGGAGAAATACAATTATTCGATAATAAACCCAATCACTGCACCTCTAGGGTTTGTAAAGATGCTTGGATATATAAAATATATAAGGATGATTTTCTGAATCTGATATTTAACAATAAAAATTTGATGGCTGTTACTCTAGAGAGTTTAGCCACCAAATTGCGAATTCTTTATACTCAAGTAGAATTCTTGTCATTTAAGACTTCTACTGCCAAAGTAGCTCTCATATTGATTTCCATGTGTAAAGATTTCGGTATTAAATATGGCGATGAATATAAATTGAACATAACGTTTACCCACAATGACATAGCTAATATGACAGGGCTCAGCAGAGTATCGGTTTCCAATATAATCATAAATCTAATGAACTTAGGTGTTCTCAGAAAGGAAAAGAATGATTATTATATAACTGATATCAATTATTTAAGAGAATTGGTTGAATAACCTCTAAATATTAATATCTTTCTATGTCTATCTTTTCCACCCATCCAATAGGTTTATTTAGGAAATTTTCTCCTACTTTTTTAAACTTTACCGGATTATCGCTGACATAATATTTGTATAAAGCTTTGTGAGGGTTTTTATTTTTTAATCCGTTGGAGTTTATCATTTGTTCCAATACTTTAGCTGTTTCATATGCAGGGTTAACCAGTCTGATTTCTTCACCCATCACCTCTTTTATGGTTTGTTCTAGGAGAGGGTAGTGGGTACAGGCCATGACCAGGGCATCGATATCGCTATCTTTTAAATCTGACAGATATTTTTCTGCAGTTAGTTTAGCAATGTCTGTGTTTTGCCAGCCTTCCTCCGCAATAGGGACGAATAAGGGGCAGGCTTTGAGTATCATTTTCACATTATTATCTATATTGTATATAGCTCGCTCATATGCTCCGCTAGAAACAGTGCCTTCAGTGCCTATTATTCCAATCTTTTTAGTGTTTGTAACCCTGCATGCTGTTACGGCTCCTGGCTCCACCACTCCTATAATTGGAAGGTCAAAACTTTGCTGTATCAAATCCAAACCTGCTGCACTGGCAGTATTGCAGGCAACAACTATGGCTTTTACATTTTTCTCAAGGAGAAATCTGATACATTGAAATGCATATTTTATAACCGTTTCTTTAGATTTTGTCCCATAAGGAACTCGAGCCGTGTCTCCAAAATATATTATATCTTCATAGGGTAAGACTTCCATAATCTCTTTCACTACAGTAAGTCCGCCAATTCCTGAATCAAATACACCAATAGGTCTGTCATCCATAATTTACCTCCGCATTATAGCATTAAACTCTTTAATTCGCTGTCATTTGCTGGTTTTACTTTAATAAAATTATATTGAGCATCCTTTGGTTTTTTGTACTTAACCAAAACAGATTCCTCATCTCTGGCTTTGCTGTATCGGGCTGCTATGGAAGCAGCTAGTTCTATCTCTTCATCGGTAGGGTCATGGTCTTTGGATGCCTTTAACACTATAGTAGAACCTTTGTGTTCTGCTGTGTCAAATACCAACATATCATCTGTTATCAATTCTTTCAAGGCTTTGTATTCTTCTTCGTTTCTTGTACTTATAACCTTTGCTTTGTCAGTAATGCGAAAATGTCTTCCAACTCTGAGCAATCTGATATCATGACTGTCAGCATTTTCTTTATCATAGGTATATAAATCCTTAAGCCTTGCAGCAAAATTAGGCTCTGTCAGGCTGCATCCTCCAGCAGGGCTGGGATATTCTTTAATACCCAGTTTTTTTGCCAATTCCATTTGAGGCTTTCTTGTTTTGCCGCTGAAACCATAAAGCTTGTTCCTGTCAACCAGCCCCTCCAGTTCCATCTTAGTAGGTGGAAGGTTCAGTGCGCTTAAGGGTCTTAAGATCTTATCCTCATAGCCGGATTCTTCTTTAACGATTTCCAGAGCTTTGTAGTTTTGGGACATAGGTCTTTGATTCAACACTTCTCCGGTAATCATAAAGTCATAGCCCTGTTCTTCCATGATTCTCCCTGCATAGTTAAGCATCATGGCATGGCAGTCGATACAAGGATTCATATTCTTTCCATAGCCATGTTTTGGTTTTTTAGTCATGGCTAAATGCTCATCAGTAAAATCCACTACAATGAGGGGCATGCCTATTTGAGCTGCCATTTTCTCTGCATTATCGCTTCCAAAAAAAGCAGACTTGAAACATATACCTGTCACATCTATTCCTTGATCCATAATGACTTTAGCAGCTAATATACTGTCTAATCCTCCAGAAGTAAGAGCTAATGCTTTCGCCATATATATCAAATCCTTTCGTTCCTTTAAATTCTTTTCCACTTTAGGTTATTTTCTGATATTTCTATTGTCATCATACCTTCATCTGTCAAATAGGTTAAAAAAGCAGAAATTGTAGATGATGTCAAATAGTATTGTCCTATATTCAGCTTGACTTTATATATATCTATCATGTATGCAGTAATTTCTTCTCTAGATTTAGGTTCACTACAAAATTCCAATATTTTTTCTGCTATTTCATTAATCCTTTTTATGTTGACTTCTATGGTAGGCATTGGATCTTCAAGCACATCTCCATGACTAGGAACAAAATAATCATACTTTAAGTTTTTCAAATATTCAAGAGACTTAAGAGTATTTTTTATGTCTGTGAAATACCCTAAACCATGTTTATCTAATATATATGGTGAAAAGAATGCATCTCCCACAAATAGTACATTATCATAAGAGGCCACGCCTATCATACCAGGTGAATGACCAAAGAGAGGAATTATTTTTAGCGGTATTCCCTGGATTTCAATTTCTCCTTCTTCTATAATATGATTTACATTACTTTCCTTTGCCATAAGAAATTTATTTTTCATTTCTTTTAATGGGCTGGCTGAAAATAGATAAAAAGGTTCAAGAAGAGGACATTCAATCAATTGTTTTTCGAAATAAGTTGCATATACAGGTATGCTTGTCCTTTTTACTATGAAATTGTTGCCTCCGCAGTGGTCTGCATGGGAATGGGTATTTATTATGGCTGATGGTGTAAGGTTTTGATCTCTCATGAACTTTAGTATCCTTCTTCCCATGTCGTCATCCAGACCTGTATCGATAATTATTGTTCTGCCATTGTCATCGCTAATAAGTCCTATGTTTACTGCACTGTCTATGTAATATGTATTTCCTTTTAATTTTATAACGTTTTGAGGCATATTATCTTCCTTCTTTCTTATGAAAAAACAGTTTCAATTTTTACATATTATATCATATATAATATTATAATTAGTATATTTTTCATTGAATGAAAACTCTCCCATTAATAATAGACGGCGAGAATATCTCACCGCCTATTTTACTTCAATATTTGTTATTGGCCGCCTACTTTTCTGTTAGCAATTTCTATAGCTTTGGCCACTATGTTGCCACAGTCTCTAGATGAGACTCCACCCCAGCCTTCCGTGCTCACAATATGGTCTACTCCAAGCTCTCTAGCAATCTCATATTTAAGTTGCTCAGACATAAGGCCTCTTCTGCCCATGAAAGCACCTCCTATTTTTTTAGGGTGTAATTATATTGTGTGTGAATTTTTCATTTTTACACTTACAAAATTTACATAATTACATCACTGGGTAAGGACTCCATTTTCTTCCTTGATGATACGCAGTATGTTTTCTTCGTTTCCATTTTCAGCATTTATATATACAAAATAATCGTTTCCATTGTAAGTGCCTTTGAATTCATAGCAAAGCTGCTCTTTATCACCGGGAAGCGGTATTATGGCCAGCTTTACTCTGTTTATTTCTATTTTTTTGTTGACTTTTTCTCTGGCTTCAGCTTCTGTTATTGCAGGCTTAGATATATTTCTATCATGATGCGACATCCAGTATTGATATGCATCAAAGCCTACTATGTCTCCATTGTCCAAAGCTATTTTTACTTTCATCTGGTCTGGATATATCAGCACTCCATCTCCTTCTACACCTACAAATGTGACAGTAATGGTATTATCGTTCTTGTAATGGAATGTATTGGTTAAATTACCAAAGCCCTGTTGTTTTAGAAAGTTTTTAGCTTTTTCTATGGCTTGTTCATCTGTCAATTTCTTTTCTTCAACTGCTCTAGAATCCAACATCCACAGCACATGGCCGCCTTTTTTAGTTATGTCTATGAATATGGATTTGCTTCTGTCCCCGTCCTTGGGTATTGCTTCCAAGCCAAAGGTATTTATTTTACCTTTGCCAGAGCTTACTTCAACAATCCTTCCAATTTTTTGCCCGTCTATGAATTTTTTAACTCTTTCTTGAGCTGTTTCCATATTTACTTCCTTTTCATGTTGAAGGCCTTTAGGCTTTCCTTCTATAACATTATCAGAAAAAGGCCCGTCGTATATCATGGCAGGATATTCGGCAAATCCCTTTTCCAAATTACCAAATTGGGAATCCAGTGCATTGCCCTGAACTTTTTTCATGTAGAAGGCTCCTTTTTGGGATATTTCTCCAAATTGGATTTTCCCTTCGTTCATATCTGCTTGCATTTTTCTCAGTTCTTTTACCAAATTATCTGCCATTTTATTAAGCTTTGCAAGTAGATTTGCCTGTTCATCGGTCATAAGTTTATTTGCCGCATTTTGCTTTGATATGGATAAGCTAAAGTCAGCTATTTGGTTCAAAAATTTATGGGTTTTCTCAAGAACACCCATAGATATTGGTATTTGGCTCAAGCTTTCTGCTGCAGAGTAGCCATTTTTCCATATCTGATTCATTATAGAGTTGCTCTGTATGTTATTTCCCGTAACCTCAGCTTTATCCAATAGAATTTTTAGATTTTCCACATCTGATACCATATCTCTAAAGGACCTTTGATATTGGTTTTGAAGATAGGTTTTATAGTAATTTCTATCATTGGTAGTCATATAGGCATAGACTCCTGTTCCTATTAAAGCTATGGCTAATACTGCAGCAATACTCCTCCATATATTCAAACTCCGCCTATATTCTTTTGAAACTCTATCTACAGCATTTTCCTTTTTATTATCTTCCAAATCCGTCACCTCCTATTTGGCAAAATAGTGCTTGCCTATCACTTTTATTACAGGCCTATTCCAAATCCAACTGCTGGTAACTTTAGCAGGATTATAATAATATAAGGCGCCTCCCGAAGGGTCCCAGCCGTTTAATGCATCTTGGGCTGCTTTCATTGCGGTAGACCCTGGTGGTTGAAACATTTGTCCGTCGCTTACAGCTGTAAAGGCTCCCGGCTGAAATATTACACCAGCTATGGTATTAGGAAAAAGCGGACTCCTGACTCTATTCATTATTACTGCACCTACTGCCACTTGGCCTATGTAGGGCTCTCCCCTGGCTTCACCATGTATACATTGTGCCAAGGTATATAATTCATTGCTTCTTGCGCCACCGCCCCCGCCTCCTCCTGAAGTTTTCTTTCCTCCCCCGGGTATGTTAATTCCTAAAGCTCTTGCAGTTTCATCTCCTACTATGCCGTCAACTTTTAATCCATTTTTTCTTTGGAACTCTTGTACCGCTACACGAGTTTCATTTCCATATATGCCATCTATGTTTCCCTTATAATATCCCCATCTTTTCAGTTTGTCTTGTACTACATATACATAGTCTCCCCTTGAACCCCACTTAAGGAGAATAGTTTCCGCCCCGTATCTCATAGGATTAACTAAATATCCTGTTTTAAAAAGTCCTGTTAAAATAGCAGCACAAAAAATGCCAGCTATAAGGAACTTATATTTCTTTATTATTTTTAACAACATAAAAACACCTCCTGTTGTTTGAGCTTATTTTTTGCAGCAGAAGGTGTTTTATTCTGAATTTTTATCCTTTAATTTTTTCCTATC
Source organism: Clostridiales bacterium (assembly GCA_012521375.1). GTDB lineage: Bacteria > Bacillota > Clostridia > Lutisporales > Lutisporaceae > Lutispora. Next base: position 6,887 of record JAAYMO010000009.1, on the reverse strand, counting down.
AATTTAGCGAAATTCTTAAAATTTTTATTAATATTTTTCGCCATTTCCACCAGTTTAAATTTTATTTTTACATTATCCTCCTCATTATTATTCTTGCCAGATTTCAAAAGTTCCAGCTCATCTTCATCTAATATTTCTTTAAATTCCTCCAAAACCTCTTCTGATACCACTCCCTGGGCTATATCTACAAAGCAGAGGGGAGGGAACATTACACACCACCAGTTTTTCCCTTTAGCTTCACCGATCTTTATATTCAATGCTTGATAGGAGCCGGCAGGAAAACTCAATGGGCCATATACCTTAGTAGGGAATTGAAAGCTTCCCAGCTCTATGTCCACAGGATAGTTTTTCCCAATTCTTTTCATTTCCTCTTCTACTTTTATCTTTAGATTATCAATATTTGATGTTATAAAATTCTTTACTTCTTCCTGAGCCTTGAAATTTTCTAGCTTTGGTTTCAGTTCTTTTATTATAACATCTCTTATATAGAGTTTTATGGCTTGATCTTCTGGAGAATCGCTATTAGCTACTACATGGAGTCTTATGATTTTATCCTTTATACTTCCTAGTACCAAATCCTCGTTGATATGTAAGTTCATCAGCATACCGAATATAAATAATGTAGCAAGTATAAAGCATATTATTTTGTATTTCATGGTTATCCTCCTTGGTAAGACTCATCACTTTTTCCAGTAATGTTTATATAAACATTATTGCCTCCAGATATCTTACTTATACATTTTTTTGTCTTCTTATTCAATTTTGCCAATCCTTCTTATTTTAACATCGGCTTTCACATTTATGACTATATTGTCCTGAAAATGCTTATCGAAATCCTTCATCACATCTTCATAGACTCTGGGATGAAATTTATACAGATAATCCCGCAAGCCTAAAAGATCCACATTATATTCTTCTTGCATTTTTTTCACAAAGTCCTTACAATCATTCTCTATCACTTGTTCTATCTTTCTTTCCAATTGTTGCAGTTTATCGTTGTCTAATAGTTTTTTATCGATGATGTATTCTTCTACAGAACCTTCTGTTTCCAAATCATATGTAATATAAATCTTATTATTTTCTATCTTGTCCAAGTATATATCCCTTTTGAAAGAAGGGTAGTTATAGGGAACCGAAATATCTCCATCCTGGATTTCTATTATTCCTCCTTTTGCTTCTCCATTGAGCCATTTCCATGCTTTGGTCTCTCTGCCATCCATATGTCTAATGTATTTATATCCTTTTATCATAGCTAAATAGGATGATGTCAATCCATTCTCATGAGGATCCAGACTTGGAATGACTCCATCTCCATTATTATCAAAAAGCTGTCTCGTAAAATTCAAAAAAGTAACCTTGCCCACCCTGGTTGCATATTTTTCATTATCTGCAATACCTGTTATATAGTAGGCTAAAAGACCTTTCATTTTAGGCTTGGCTTCAAATATATCTGAAGCTCTATTATTAGTAGTAAATACATACATACTGGAATTAAATTGGTGTCCTCTCCCAAAATTATCAAGCATGGATTTTAACAATAGAGGATCTTCCATCAATTGCCTGCCGAATATCAATACCTTTGTATGTTCATAAGTATGAAACTTAGAAAAGCTTTGGAGAAGTCTTGTGATACCTAATGTATATGAAGGTGCTTGCACTTGAAAAGTTACATATTCGTTGACTTTTCCCTCTTCAGCTTTTGCAGTATCCGGATTTACAAAAGTAAAAAGGTATTTATCCTCTGCTTCTGTCACTAAATCCTCAGATTTCTCAGATGGTCCTTCGGCTTTATCCACACCTATAGCTAATACAAAAGCCCTATCTTCTATCTCCACTTTGTCCCAACAGCCTGATAGAAACAACATACAACCTAACAGTATGAATAGAGTTTTTGCTTTTCTCATAAAGATTCACCTCTTAACTTTCTTATCCGCGCTATTATAAGGAGTAAAGATGGTACCACAAAGACTAATATGCTGCCAAAGTATTTGAAAAAAGCATCGGGCATTTCTCTAGCCTGAGCTATATTATCCGGTATTAGGGCAATAAAATATATTACTGGTACTAAAGGTAGAACAAATTGCTTTTGTTCTTTGGTATTGAGTATTTTAGACAAAGAATATGTAAGTACAAAATATATGGATATAATGGTGGTGAATACGGTAAATAGCCAAATGGCTAACATTATTGCATCCAATCTTTCTAAAAACAAGCCGGGCAGGTTAATATTCCTCACATAGGCTAAAAGAGGCCATATGGATTCTCTCAGCAGGTTTACTCCAAACACGGTTAGACATAATATTGTTATAATGACATAGGTTATAGTTATAAAAATCAATCCAATGTTAGCACTTTTATATGCCTTTTTAGGATTTTCCATAAAGCCTACATAATATAGCAACAGTTCATAACCTGCAAAGCTTATGGCTAAAGCAGGGATAGATATAAAAATTTTTGATGACAAATTATAAAAAACTGGCATCATGTTGCTTATTTCAATGTCTGTTACCCCAGGAATCAATATTAGAATTAGTGGAATAAAAAGAAGAGGGAAAAAAATCTCCATAACTCTTGCTATACACTCAACACCGCCTCTCACAGCATATGTAGAAATCAATATCATACTTAGAATTACTACTTCAGAGGGAGTTCTGAAAAGAAGAAAGGCTTTGATTACTTCATTGACAACCCTAACTTCATAGGCTATAAATACAATAGAATACACTGCATATAAGGCAGTTAAGATTTTTCCAGGTATTTTCCCTATTATATTTTGAGCATATTCAGGCAATGTTTTGCGAGGAAATCTATTGTTCAACAATAGTATAATGTTCATAAAAACCATGCTTATCAATCCGCCAATAGGAATTATAAACCAACAGTCAGAGCCTGCAGTCTTAGCCAACTGGGCTGGCAATGAAAATACACCTACACCTATTATGGTCATAATGACTATCATAGATATCTGATAGGGGCTTATAGTATCGTTATTTCTTATCATTTTTTCCACCATCCTTGGTTTTTTGGTTTATAGAAGCTCTATTGTTTCTCATTCTTATAATATTTCCAGACACGGGATAAGGTCTTTTTATCATATTAAAGGTAGGAGCTCTAAGTATAGTGTCCTTTAATTCATCAGGTCTCATAGCTACAAAAGGTGTTAGGTAAGGTACATTAAAACTTTTAAGTCTTGCTAAGTGTGTGACTATCAATATAAAACCTAAAGTTAACCCATATAAACCTAATATGGAAGCAGCTATCATCAAAGCAAAACGCATCATCCGAAATCCTACAGAAAGATTGTAGCTTGGGTTTGCAAAAGATGCTATTGCTGTAATAGCTACAACTATAACCATTATGGGACTGACAATACCTGCTTGAACTGCCGCCTGGCCGATAACTAAACCTCCAACAATTCCTATAGTATTGCCAATGGCCGCAGGGAGCCTTATACCTGCTTCCCTCAAAAGCTCTAAGGTCAACTCCATGATGAAGGCTTCAATAACTGCCGGAAAGGGTACACCTTGCCTTGTTGCAGATATGGATAATACCAACCTTGTGGGTATTATCCCTGGGTTATAGGATGTAAGAGCTATATATAGACCTGGAAGCAGCATTGCTATTAAGCTGGCAGCAAATCTTATAAATCTTAAAACTGTGGCAATAATCCATCTATCATAGTAGTCCTCCGGTGATTGAAACATACTATTTAATGTGGCAGGAACTATGAGAGCAAATGGGGTATTGTCTACTACAATCACTATTTTACCCTCGTATAGTTCTGCTGCTACATGGTCTGGTCTCTCGGTCAGAGATATCTGTGGAAAAGGGGAGTAAGGATCATCTTCTATAAGCTGTTCTATATAACCGCTGTCTAATACTGCGTCTATATCTATTGATTCAAGTCTTCTAATTACTTCATTTAATAATTGTCCTCTTACAATATCTTCTATATAGAAAATGCCCACATCTGTTTTGCTTCTTTTCCCAATTCTCATTTGCTTCAATTTGAGCTTAGGGTCTCTTATCCTTCTCCTGACCATAGCGGTGTTCATTCTGAATGTCTCAACAAAGCCATCTCTTGGACCTCTGATTACCGCTTCAGTGCTTGGTTCATTGACTCCCCTGGCAGGCCACCCTTTTGCACCTATGGTTATCAAAGTGGCTGTACCATCTATAAACAAGACTGCATCGCCTATGAGTATATCCAATATAGCTTCATCTAGATCTTCTGTTTCTTTCAACTCTGATGCAGGTATGTTCCCATAACGTACCAATTCGTAAAGTTTATCCTTATATTTAGGAGCGTCTGGTGCGACGACTCTAGCTTCAACCATCAATGTTTCCAGCACTGATAAATTAATCAAATTTCTGCTGGCCATCCCATCTATATACACAAGGGTAAATCTAAGTTTTTGTTCTTCTCCTACTACAAATTCTTTATATACAACATCATCGCAGTTTTTTAGTATTTCCCTTACTTTTCCAATGTTTATATCTAAGGAATCTGTGCTTTTATTTTTTATTTCTTTATCTTTATTAGCATCTTTTTTATTTTTATTAAAAAGGGACATGGTATCACCTCATGACTATTTCTACTGCTACCATCATTAAAGCTAATACTACCCAGCCGATACTTATAATGGCTGTTATTTTTGCATCCTTTATAAGACCTTCTTTTTTTAAAGCAGGCCTATCCACAAAATATTCAAATATGGATATCAATAGAATTAATATTATTATGGTCATGTCTATAGAATCCTTTATGTCTGAAAGGATTTTTTGAAGCAAAAAACCACAGCCTTTCTGCAAACATTTATTCTTTATGTTTTGCAGACTGTGGTTTTTATATACATATATGCTTATTGCTGCATGTCATATAATTAAATTATACATCAGATTTATATTTAGCTCTATATTGCCAGATACTTCTCTACCAGTTCTAAATCTGATATTTTATCTACGTCATTTCCTATTTCCGGATAGGGAGATATGACAACTCCTGCGTTGATATTTAGCAATGTGTTACATTTTTTCTTTATAGCATCTATTGTGAGTATTCCTAATAAAAGTTTAATAAGAAAAATGATACCGAGCATTCTTGCCATCTTTGCAGGATTTTTTCTGTATTTAAGCATTTCATCTATAAAATCCTTGCATCTATCTTTTATCTCCGGCTTAAAATAGAATACATTGCCACCTGTAAACTGGCCTTCTTTAAGCTTTGCATAAGTCCTTTTTACTTCCGGGTATTTGTCATCATTAGTACTTTTTTCTACAATAGAATAGCATAAGTCCACATTCTTTTCTTTTGCACTTTTAATGAAATGCTCTAATGCTTCAGGAGTGATCATTGGAATGTCACAAGTTAAAACTAATAATTCCTCATCCTCATCAAATATATCTAATGCGAGAAGAATATTATCCACTATGGAGCCGGTTCCTTGTACTATATAGTCTGCTCTGTCTCCTAAAGCAGCCTCCAATTGTTCTTTTTCTCCTACTACAGCTACCTTTTGTATCTGAGCTACCTTTTTTACGCTATCCAGTACATAGTCTATCATGTATTTACCATGTATTTTTAGTAGTGCCTTGTTTTCTAATTCTTTTATTTCCCCCTTTTTCTCCCCTGCCAGTATTATAGCATTCATCTTTTCCACCTCCCATCATGACAGTTTCTTAATATCAGGATAAAGGTTTAACTACAAATATCTCGTTAACCATGGATTTTATATGATCATAAGCTTCATATGCCAAAGACTGGTCTTGGAAAATACCCAATACAGTGGGACCACTGCCGCTCATTACGCTGCCTAAGGCTCCATATTCTATCAGTTTGTCTTTAATATCTGAAATAATGGGGCATTTTTTTATGGTTACATATTCCAGCACATTACATAGTTCTTTGCCCATTGTAGCTAGGTCTTGTGCTTCTATAGCTTCAATAATAGCATCTATATCAGGCCTTTTTGTAATATTTTCTTGATCTATGGCCTCATATACCTCTTTTGTAGAAATTTCTATATCAGGTTTTGCTAAGAGTATGAAGCATTCAGGCATAGGCTTGATAGTAGTAAGCTTTTCTCCTATTCCTTCAGCTAAAGCTGTGCCTCCTGTTATGCAGAATGGTATATCAGAGCCTAATTTTTTAGCTATATCTAATAGTTCTGACTTGCTCAGTTTCAGCTTCCAAGCTTTATCCAAAAGTTTCAAGACTGCTGCCGCATCTGTACTTCCCCCTGCCAGTCCTGCAGATACAGGGATATTTTTTTCTATGTATATTTCTACTCCTGCTTTTACATTATATCTATGTTTTAAATATGCTGCAGTTTTGTATGCTATGTTATTACTATCTATAGGTATTTCCTTTGAATTAGAGGTAACCACAATTCTACCATCGAGTACAGGTCTCAGACTTATTATGTCAAAAAGGGCTATTGATTGCATAATCATCTTTACTTCATGAAACCCATCAGATCTTTTTCTCAACACATCGATGGCAAGATTTATTTTTGCCGGTGCTTTTTCAGTATACTTCATAATTATCACCTTTCAACTATTCTTTGCAATTATATTATAATATACCAAAAAGCTTTTGGGTATTCCCATTCCGTCCGAACTCAGAGCTCAGAACTCAGAACTCAGATGTTGGGGTATTCCTTTTGGGTCCTATTTTGAAACCACTAAAAAAACTAAAAACACGGATTTTTTATTTAATGCTTAGGTACTACTATAAATAAGAATAAGCATATGTGCAGTTCACAGTTCACTTGCACATATGCTTATTCTTTAGACACTGAAGCGATTCACAGCCCAATCTAAGTAATATATAATATCGCATAGGTAATTAACTTTGGTGACTCTAATGCTCATCTAAAAGAGCATTC
>JAAYMO010000132.1 GCA_012521375.1 Clostridiales bacterium | reverse complement strand
TCTAAAGCTTATGTACCTAATTCGGCTAGTGATAATGTTTCGGTCATTGACATAGCAACCAATACAGTTATCGATACAATTGCAGTAGGCGATGGACCTCATAAAGTAGCCATCACACCTGATGGCACAAGAGCATATATAGCAAATGCAGGCAGTAATAATTTATCTGTTATTGATACTGTAACCGATACAGTTGATGCTACAGTTTTTGTAGGAGGTCCACCTGCATCAGTGGCTGTGACACCAAATGGTGCTAAAGTATATGTGCCAATACGAGACAGTACAAATGTAATTTTCGTTGATGTTGTAGATGATTTAGCACATGGTGGTGTAACCGTTGGATCAGATCCCGCTGGTATAGCAATTGGCATGGTGCCTGTATTATAGAGATAATAGATTATTAATCCCTTAACAGTTTTTCTTATGATGAATATTATGATAATAAGGTCTATTAAGAATTATTGTTAGGGGATGTTGAAATGACTGTCTATGTGGTTAAAAGAGGAGATACTCTATGGTCTATTGCCAGACAATTTGGAGTTTCAGTCAATACTATAGTTGAAGCCAATGGAATAGAAGACCTGCCTCACCTGGTGATTGGTCAGGCATTAGTAATTCCTGGTGAAGCAAGAACATACATCATCAGGCCTGGAGATTCTCTGTGGAGTGTAGCAAGAAGATTTGGTGTTACCGCAGAAAGGCTTGCAGAGTACAATAGAATATCCAACCCTGCCTTGATTTATCCCGGATTGGAAATAAGAATACCGAGTGAGAGTAAGAGCTTTGGAAACATTGAGATAAATGCATATGTAGAACATGAGGCAGGGGAAGCGGCTGCAGGATATGTAGAAGAAGTAGCTCCATATCTGACATATATAAGCCCCTTCAGCTATCAGATCAATGAAGATGGCACATTGAACAACATAAATGATGAGGCTATAATCCAAACAGCAAGAAACAATAATGTAGCACCGCTAATGATAATAACCAATTTCAGAAACGGCAATTTTGATACTCAACTTGCTCATTCAATTCTGATCAATGAAACCATACAGCAAAATCTGATCAATAATGTAATTTCTACAATGAGAAATAAGGGATACTTCGGGTTAAACATAGATTTTGAGAGGATAGCTCCGGCTGATAGACAGCTTTATAATAATTTTTTACGAAGAATCACAACCCAGCTTCATAACAACAATTTTGTTGTATCTACAGCATTAGCTCCTAAAACAACTGATGTAACAACCGGTGCCTGGCACGGTGCCCATGATTACAGAGCCCACGGTGAGATAGTAGATTTTGTCATCATAATGACCTATGAATGGGGATGGTCAGGAGGGCCGCCTATGGCAGTAGCACCTATAAATGAAGTGCAAAAAGTCTTGGATTATGCTGTTTCAGTAATACCAAGAAATAAGATAATGATGGGAGCACCTCTTTATGGATACGACTGGTCATTGCCATACACTCCTGGGGGAGAGTGGGCAAGAAGAATAAGCCCTGATGGAGCTATAAGGCTGGCAGCTAGGGTAGGAGCGCAGATTCAATATGATGAAACAGCCAAATCCCCCTATTTTAATTATAGAGACGAAAATGGAGTAGAACATGTTGTATGGTTTGAAGATGCAAGAAGCATGAAAGCTAAGAATGAAATGGCAGCTAATATGAGGCTTAGAGGTATAAGCTATTGGGTATTAGGCCAGCCTTTCGTGCAGAACTGGACTCTGCTTAACAATATGTTTAATATAGTAAAAGTAATATACTAATACAGGAGGCTGTTTCGTGTTATATTTAGACAGCCTCTTTTTATATTCAATTGAAGGGAATTATAGCAGCAATGTTGAACATAATAAGTATATTGATGAACTATGGAGGGTGCATATGGGCAGTATACAAAGATTAGATAAGGTAATAGCCAATATGGGGTATGGCAGTAGAAAAGACGTAAAAAAAATCATTAAAAGCGGAGCTGTAGAAATAGATGATATTATTGTAACTGATCCGAAAACTAAGGTAGATCCAGAGGTGCAATGTATTAGAGTCAATGGTAGACAAATTGATTATAAAAAAAATATATACTTGATGCTTAACAAACCACAAGGTGTAATAACCGCTACAGAGGACAAAAGGTTGTCTACTGTATTAGACCTGATAGACAAGGAATATCTGAAATATAATCCCAGTCCCGTTGGAAGACTGGACAAGTATACTGAAGGACTGCTTATAATAACAAATGATGGAATGATGAATCATAATCTCACATCTCCAAGAAAAGGAATTGATAAGGAATATTATGCGGAAGTCTATGGTAGAGTTAACATAAGAGATGTTGAAGCATTCAAAGAAGGTATAGTATTAGATGATGGATACAAGACCATGCCTGCAGAATTAATTATTTTAGAGGAATCCCAAGTGTCCAAGGTGATCATTAAAATTAAAGAAGGTAAATTTCATCAGGTTAAAAGGATGTTCCAAGCTATAGACAAGAGGGTTGTTTACCTTAAAAGGTTGAGTATAGGAAATCTCAGGTTGGACGAGACACTGGAACCTGGTGATTATAGAGAGCTTACAGAGGAAGAAATAATAGGTCTGAAAAATTTGATGTAGAATAAACTATTGTGTAGAATAATATTTGATGTTATTATTACGCTAGATAGTTGTCGAATTAAGGAGGTGTTTATGTGCCCCTTGAAGTGTATGGTAGCCCAAGGTCGCCTAAAGTAAATATTTTTTATTCGCCTGTAATAGAATTGGTTTGCGCTGTTCATTTACTTACTGATCCTGCTCATCATCAATATGAAATAAAATGGGCAGAGGAAATGCTATCCATATTGGATGAAGAAGAATTGGAAGCCTTACAAAGTATAAAGCATTATCCAGCAGGAGGCATAGAATTTCTTAATTATGTTCTAGAAACTAGAGAATTATTCAATATTGAAAATTTCATAGACTATATTGCTAATTCAGATGAGATTGATTTCTTTTTTTATCTTCTAAATGAAAATATTGACAAAGAAAAGATTAGCGATGCTTTTAATGACAAAAATCATAGGTATAAAATTCAAGAAAAGATTAAATGGATTGTAGAAAATGATACTTTGATGTATTTTTTCGATAATCCTAAAGAGATAAAAGATAAAGCGGTTAGAATACTATATGCGGTATATAGAAATGGGTTTAACAATAAGCTTGAGCAAGCTATGGACAAGCTTGAAGAAGGTATTACATATGTGAACAGTTTTATAGGTAAAGATAGTATAGAGGTAGTACTGGAAAAGATTACAGGCAAACCAAAAAGAGTTTTCAATGGATACGAAGAGTATTATATAATACCATCTTATTTTGTATCACCAAGGCTTATAAGAATTTATTCTGATAACAAGTTATATATGGTTATTGACTGTAGATTTACAAGGGATAAAAGGGAAGCACTATTAGATGAGATATCCAGCTTATTGAAAGTAATTGATGATAAGTCAAGGATGGAGATATTGAGAATTCTAGTAAATAATAGAAGTTATGGAAAAGCTCTATCTGATATAATCGGTATTTCAACACCTACAGTATCTCATCATCTTGAGATACTTAAGCGAGCAGGGCTTGTCAAGGAGGAAAAGATTAGGAATATTAAATATTTTTCTGCCGATAAAGATAGGCTGAAAAAAATTATACATGATATTAATAAGTATTTTTTCAGTGCGGAATAATATATAAAATTATAATTTGGGAACTCTAAAGCTCAATACATTAATAATCTGACGTGGCTTTAT
>JAAYMO010000131.1 GCA_012521375.1 Clostridiales bacterium | reverse complement strand
TGTGGTGAAACTATTGTACCAGAAAGGCTGACGGGTCCTCAACTTTCATTTAACTTTACAATACGTATTAAGAGAATAGGAGGAAAGGATATGAAGAAAAAATATATAGCCCTGATGCTGATTGTAGCAATAACATTCAGCATGATAGGAGTAGGTACCATGGCCTGGTTTACAAGTCAAGCAACTAGTGTTGCTGAGTTCCAAGCAGGTACATTAGAGATAGTAGCAGGTGGTGGAGAAGGAACAATTGAAAACTTTATCATACAGAATTTACAGCCATCCTTCAATTATCCAGATGAAGATGAAGATGAAGAGCCATCAGATCCCATACATTTTGCATATCCACCGGAAAAAGGACATTTTGATTTAACAAACGTTGGTACATTACCATCAAAAGTTTATAGACTAACTGTAGAAAACATAAGACAGCATAATCTAACTGAAGAAGTAGTAGATAATAATCTATTCAATGAGTTCTTAAGAAAACTTTATGTAGTAGTTACAGCAAAGGAAGGGGCCGGACACCCTGACGATATATTATATGTAGGCTCAGTATATAATATGGCTTATGATAATGGAGGGTATTTCGATCCGTTCATATTTATAAATCCTGGAGATAGCAGAAAGGTAGAGTTTGCTGTAGCTCTTCACAAAAATGCTGATAATAGATTCCAAAATATGGGATTAATGGCTGATTTCACTATACATGCTATGCAGGTAGAAGAACCTTTGCCGGGAGAAGAAAATCCGACAGAATATGTTGAATTGTATAGTGGACAGAACTTTACTTTAAGGGCAAGAGAAGAATACCACTATGACGTTTATAATTCTCTAGATCCTGATGTAGGTTTTACAGGATACGGATATACATTCCAATTTAATGAAACAAAAAAGACATTTAAGTCTATGGAATTAGAACTGCGTCATGAATCAGATAACAATAATGAAATGAAAGTAACAAGAGTACTGTTAGTGTTTGACAAGCTAACAGAATTAGAAGGTTTGAGCAAAAAAGATGTAGATTATAAAGAGGTTCTAGGTTCTAACAGCAAATATATATATGTGAGAAAAAATGCTTTAGGATCTGATTGGAAATTAATAAATGTTAGAGCAAGATATACAAATGGTGATGATTCAGTAATTGATACGGGTTGGCTACCGTATTCAATTAATCAGTAATAGTGCTCCCTATCCGCAGCCAGCATTATGCCGGCTGCGGATAAATACCTTTAAGCGTTTAGCCCAAGGAGGTAGATAAAAGAGAGGTGTTTTCATGAAGAGAAGATTTATCTATATAATATTAATACTAAGCATTATGATGTACACATTTGGCAGCAACTCGGTGTCCTGGTTCATAAGTAGTGCCGCAAGCGGAGACAATGCCTTTACAGTGGGCACTATGGATATAGGTATCGGAGAAGGGGAAGATGGTTCAGGACAAATTGATCTTGGAGGGCTTGCTCCGGATAGGGTAATTGCACAAAGGATAAAGATAAGGAATAAAGGTACATTAGACTGCAAGTTATATGGCATAAGATTTAACAGTCTTGGAAGTTTAAGTGACATAGGTGACAGCTTAAACTTTCATATCTATTTCACTAAGGATGAAGGAAATGAGATAAGTACTTCAGACATACCTGTATTCTATAACTATGTGAATACCATATTAGATGATCACGTAATATTTTATCCTATTATAGTTGAAGCTGGGGATGAAATAATCATGGTATTCAGAGCAGAGTTAGATCAGTTGCAGATAGGGGAAGAACACAGCAAGGCAGAAGATAGCATATTAGATTTTGAAATATTAGCTGCTCAAATAGACACTCCACTTGATGAGCTATCGGAACGCTATAAATTATTAGAAAATTACCAAAGCGTACAGGAAGCATTGAATAATATTTGGGATGCGGATGTGCTTATAGTTGGAGCAAATGAATATCAATGCGACAGATTGACCTTAAACAATAAAGAGAATGTATCAATAGTAGGTGTTGGAGAGGAAAATATACCCGAATTTCGATATACAGAGGAGAAGAATAATAATAAAAAGGGCAATCCAAATCAGTATTTCTTAAGTTTTAATGATTGCAGTGGAATTATCATGAGAAGTATAGCCCTTGGATATTACATGGATAACAAAACATATTCTATTGAAACCAATAGTCAAGGGCCAAAGCCTAAAAAGCCTCTATATATTGATGGAGACTTTAATCAAGTGAATACCTATCTAAACGGAGAATTTGAGGGGAAGGCCAATCCAGGACACATAGAGATTGTAGGGCGAAACAATATAATATTCATCGATGGCGAAATATACAAACCACCTCAATCTTAGCGAGAGAAGGTGATGAATTTTGTTAAATAAAAAATCCTATTTATTTTCGTTAATGTTTATTCTTATATTTTGTTCATTGGGACTTAGCACAGTTTTGGGAGATGGAGGAAATGTGATAAACATAAACCTGACCTCAAGCGGTGGCAGATCAGGAGCTTTATTCAATAACAGCATGTTATTGGCTCCAGGAGTATCCCAAAATGGTGTTATTAGGATAAACAACCAAGCAGGTCAGACAGTTACGGTGAGAAGCCTTGCTCTATCAGGAGCAGAAGTAAGGGACAAAGAAGGCAATGTTATTACGGATAAGGATAATGAAGCCTATAAAGCTTTTACAGATAATGTGGAGTTTGACATAAAAGTGAAGTTTGCTGGACTGATACCTTACAGTAAAAAAGTGATTCTCAATGAGTGGCTTGAGAAACCTTTGGAGCTTGGACTTGGCAGTACTAAAATAAAAAATAACCAGTCTGTGGATATAAGTTTTACTGTAAGCATGCTAGGTGGTGCAGGTAATGCAGCACAGGGAGTATCCGTAAAAACCGATATTGTAGCAGTATTAGCCGGAGATACGGATGTGAACCCTCCAGTTAAGCCTCCAAGAGATAGAGATGATGACCGTGACAGAACTGCATCAGCGGCTAAGGAACCTGAAAAGCCCAAGCATGTTCATATTTTTAACGATATAGATGGTCATTGGGCTGAAGATTATATTCATATACTTGGCTGTGAGCTAGGATATGTAAATGGATATGGAGACGGAACTTTCAGACCGGACAGGGATATCACAAGAGCCGAAGCTACAAAAATTATCGTTAATGTAAAGCAATTGAAGCTGGAAAACGGCAAGACAGATTATAAAGACAGATTATTTTTCCCAAACTGGTCAAAACCCTATATATACACAGCTACCAAACATGGCATAGTAAAGGGATATCCGGATAAGAGATTCAAGCCATATAGGGAGATTGCCAAAGATGAGGCTGTTGCTATGATAGTAAGAGCTTTTTATGAGGACGAAGAAGAAGACCCAAAAATTCTGGAAGGAATATTCACAGATGAGAAGACTTTTCCGATCTGGAGCAAAGGTTATCTGGCCAAAGCCTATAAAGAAAAGATAATCAATGGCTATCCTGACGGTAGTTTTAAACCTCTAGGCAGAATAACAAGAGCAGAATTTGTATCGATTATTGTAAGATACCTGAATAATGAGTAATGAAGGGAGGCGAGATTATATGAAGGTTAGTAAAAAAGCTGTTAATATATTGGGAATTGCTTTAGTATATACTGTAACATCCTCCTTTGTAGCATTGCTGCCAGACAATCTTATATCTACCAAGTCATATTTCAGTGCAAGCGGTAAGGTAAATGCGTCAATAAGCACACTAAAATCAGAGAGTATCATTAAAATCAATGCAGAAGACTTTGATATAAGGAAATGGATTCAAACCGGTGCTACAAATATTTATATAATTAATGCCAGAGATGACGGGAAACCTATTGTAGTATATTTTGAAGTCATAGGCAGCATAAGTGATTTAGTAGGCGGCATAAATCCCATGGTAATATATCCCGATGAAAAAGGTGAGGAGCTTGTCATGCCCATAAGGGATATAAGCTTATTTGAAATCAGAGATAATACTTATACAGGTACTATAAAAGTAAGGGCCTTTAATGATTATATAAACGATTTGGAGATAGAAATTCCAAAGGTGGAAGGCAATGATATTCTTGCTATCAGAGAAAATCAATGGCCCTATGGCGGAAATAGTGTAGCTTTAATGGGTATAGACAGCGACGACATCATGCTAATTGATATATTGAGCAAGTATAATATCAACACTTATGAAGATATGGCTGCTTTTATCAGGAATTTTGAAATATTAGAAGAACAGCATAATGAGCTTCAGAAAACGTATGATTCTTTGCTTCTTGAAAAAGAGAACCTGCTTCTGGAAAAGGAAGAACTTTTAAAGAACAATGAAGCTTTATCCACTGAAATAGAAAAACTCCAAGAAGAGATTGAAACGATACAAAAAGAAAAGGATGGACTAACCCAATCTTATAACTCTTTATATGAAGAAGTGGAGAGACTAAGAAATCATAGATGCCCCAGTCCACCATCAGGAGGTTCAGCATCACCGGTTCAACCGACACCGGCAGAACCAACACCTACGGAGCCGACTCCAACAGAACCGGAACCTGGTGATTCTGAGCCCACGAGTCCAGAACCGACAGAACCGGAGCCTACTGTTCCAGAGCCGACAGAGCCAGAACCTGAAGAACCCGATGATGACCCATGGGAATCAGAGCCAGAAGAGCCGGAGCAACCTAGTCCAGAGCCAGAAGAACCTGCTTCAAAATCTGACAATATTGATGTAATTGATAACAATAGGGATGAAGATGATGGGGACGAAGGAATGGCTGATGATAACGGTGATGATAATTCCAGCCAGAAGGAACCTCAAGTAGTGGAAAATATTGTGTCCGGGTCAATCAAAGACATGGCCTATAAATTGAAAATGTATGTATAATGGAAATTAAGGGCTGATGCATAATGTACCAGCCTTTAATTTTATGGAAAAATCTTTATGTATATTGATATAGAAAATATTAAACCAGTGTGATAAATTATAAATTAAAATGAAATACATATAGGGGGTTAAAGCATGATACTTATAAAAAACGGTAAGATACTTACAATGGCTGATAAGAACTACGAAAAAGGAAGCGTATTAATAGATAAGGGCAAGATAATAGCTGTGGGCTAGGAAGTTGAGGCACCGGCAGATGCTATGGTAATAGATGCAGAAGGCAAAATAGTAATGCCGGGTATAATCGATGCTCATTGTCATCTAGGTATGTGGGAAGACTCCATAGGATTTGAAGGTTCTGATGGTAATGAGGCTACAGATCCTGTGACACCTCATCTCAGAGCTATTGATGGGATAAATCCTATGGATCGAACCTTTGAAGAAGCCAGAGAGGGAGGTATTACAACAGTATGCACTGGTCCCGGTAGTGCCAATGTAATAGGAGGAACCTTTACCATCATCAAGACCTATGGAAAAAGAATAGATGATATGATTGTCAGAGAACCTGCAGCTATGAAGATAGCCTTTGGTGAAAACCCTAAAACCGTTTATAACGAGAAAAAACAGATGCCTTCTACAAGGATGGCTACCGCAGCCATACTGAGAGAGCAACTTATGAAAGCGAAAGTCTATAAGGAGAAGCTGGAGAATGCCAAGGAAGATCCTGATAAGAAACCGGATTTTGATATTAAGATGGAAGCTTTACTCAAGGTTATTAATAAAGAAATACCTCTGAAGGCCCATGCCCATAGGGCAGATGATGTATTTACTGCCATCAGGATTGCAAAGGAATTTGATGTGGATATAACATTGGACCACTGTACAGAAGGACATCTTATAGCAGATGAATTGGCAAAAGAGGGTAAACCGGTTATCAGCGGTCCTCATTTTACGGAAAGATCAAAGCCGGAATTGAAACACAAGACCTACGAATCTCCTGTAGCTTTGTGGAAAGCTGGAGTAAAATTCTGTATTATGACAGATCATCCTGTAATACCTATACAGCATCTGCCCATATGCGCCGGACTTGTAGCAAAGGAAGGTTTAGATGAAATGGAAGCATTAAAAGCCATAACCATCTATCCAGCAGAGATATTGAAAATAGATGACAGAGTAGGCAGCATTGAGGTAGGCAAGGATGCAGATATAGTCATATTTGATGGACATCCTTTTAACACCACATCTAAGACAGAAGTTGTACTGATAAATGGTGAAGTAGTTTATAGAAGATAATATTATTGCAAAAGCTATTGCAGAGTTAATCTCTGCGGTAGCTTTTCATTTTATAAGCCACAGGAAAGTATAATTCCACCTTAATATAAACTTTCCGTAATGGCTTTATTACAATGATTTGGGAAAAAATAATATTAAAAAATACTTGCTATTTTAACAAAAATAGTTATAATAAAAAGCAGGGTTAAAGATGGTCAAGGACATAAAGGCTGATGTTATCACCAAACGAGATAATGATTAATAAAGTGATTTAATATTAGCTCCTTTCCATATATACATTTTTAACAATCATATTATTACAACAAATTCTGATCTCAATAAAAAGTCACATGGCTTTGCAAATTAATAAGACAAGATTTTGCATCTCTATTACTAAATGCTACAGAATCAGAATATAATCTTTACCTTTACAGAGAAAACAATAATTTTTTGGAACTTCGTGTCTATTTGATAGGAGGTTTATTTAATGTTGTCTCTGTTATCACAAAAGTAGATTTATAGATTTACAGGAGGGATTTGCGTGAGATTAAAGATCGGTTTAGTAGTAGATGAGCAAAATTTCCAGATGAATACAGAGGAGTCTCGTTCTGCTGATGAGCAAAAAAAAGTAACTGCAGAGAAAATATATGAGGTTCTCTCTAAAAAATATGAAGTAGTAAACATTGTCGCAGATATAAAGACAATGGAAAAATTAAAAAATAGCAATGTAGATATAGTTTTTAATCTTAGTACAGGAATTAGAGGAGAGAGCAGACAGTCTCAGATTCCTGCCATATTGGAAATGTTGCGCATACCCTATGTAGGTTCTGGTGTCCTTGCCCATGCCATAGCTTTAGATAAATCAGTGGCAAAGCAGATTTTTAAGTATCATAATGTGACTACAGCAAATTTTCAAATATTCCGTAATGAAGATGAAAAATTGGATCCTGAACTAGAATTTCCCCTTATTGTAAAACCCGCCTGCGAAGGCTCTGGTTTTGGAATAGATGAAGATAGTGTAGTTTACAATGAGGAAGCTTTGTCTAAAAAAGTTTCACAACTTTTGAAACAGTATCAACCACCGGTTTTAGTGGAGGAATTTATAGAAGGCCGGGAGTTTACTGTAGGGATTATCGGTAATGGTGAGAATAAAACAATTTTACCTATATTGGAGATTGACTTTAAGGATATTCCTGAGGAATATGGCAAGATTTATAGCTTTAAAGTAAAAAACGATTTTGCACATAAAACTCATTTTTATTGTCCTGCGCCTTTGAGTACTGAATTAGAAAAGAAAATAAAAGCAGAAGCTTCTAAAGCATTTGATGTGTTAGGTTGCAGGGATTTAGCTAGAGTGGATGTAAGACTCAAGGGTGATGTGCCCTATATTATAGAAATAAACAGTTTACCAGGCCTTAAACCGGTGTATAGTGATTTAACAAAGATGGCTGATGCAGCAGGCATGTCGTATGATGAGTTGGTTATGCAGATATTGGATGAGGCTATAAAAAGAGTTGAGAATAACAGAAAATCAAGTGGTTAAAGGAGGTTGTTATATGCAGAAGAGAGTTTTGAATTTTGCTGTCATAGGAGGCGGAAGCGGAGGGCAGGCTTTAGCAGCTTACTTAGCCTATTTGGGACATAATGTTAATCTATACAATCGTACTATAGCAAAAATAAAAAAGATATCAGAGCAGGGTTTTATTGATATGGAAGGTTGTATATCAGGTAAAGGTTACATGAATCTAGTAACAGATGATATACAAGAAGCAATCAGAGATACCCATATCGTGATGGTGGCAGTACCTGCCAGTGCTCATAAACAAGTTGCCAGCCTTATAGCTCCATATACTTCAGATGAACAGTACATTGTATTAAACCCGGGCAGAACGGGAGGCGCATTGGAATTTTTCAATATTATAAAAAATATTAATCCTGAAAAAAATCCATGTATAGTTGAAGCACAAACATTGTTGTTTGCCTGCAGAATTGTTGAAGAAGGCAAGGTGGCCATATATGGAAAGAAGAATCATGTTAAGGTAGCTGCATTGCCTGCGGTTAGGACCAGAGAATTTGTTGATAAAATCCATCATGTCATACCAGAATTCATCCAAACTTGTAGTGTATTGGATACCAGTTTTAATAATGTTGGAGCTATACTACATCCTATTCCTACTATTCTCAATTGCGGAAGGATTGAAAGCACCGATGGAAATTTCTTGCACTATATTGAAGGGGTAACTCCATCAGTGGCTAGGATAATGAAAGAAGCGGATTGTGAGAGGATGAAAGTAGCAGAAGCACTCGGTGCTAAACCTATATCTTTAATGGAATGGTTAGGTTACACCTACAATGCTTATGGCAAAACAGTATGCGAGGCACTACAAAATGTCAAAGGGTATAAGGGGATAAAGGCGCCGAATACTTTGGACACAAGATATATATTTGAAGATGTTCCTCAAAGCCTTGTACCCATTGCAGATATGGGAATGCATTTAGGGATTGAAACTCCCACTATAAATTCAATAATCCATATGGCATCTATCATACATGATAAGGATTATTATAAGATTGGCAGAAAAGTTGAGGATATGGGACTTGTTGGATTAGAAGCAGAAGAGATAATGAACTATGTAATTAATGGAGAAATAACAAGGGAGGTGGTGGCTTAATGAAAAAGTATTTAGGAGCTGCCATAGGAAATTGTGTTCATGTAGGTGGGATAGTAAATTTTTTCCGTCTTGTGGAACAGGAAGGTCACGAAACATATTTTCTCGGTGCTGCGGTAAGCATAGATAGGCTTGTAGAAAAAATATTAGAAATAAAACCGGATGTAGTGGCTATAGGATTCAGGCTTACTCCCAAAAATGCTGAACCATTGTTCAGGGAATTGGAAGGGCATATAAAATCTAAAAAATTAGATAATATAGAATGGATATTTGGAGGTACAAAGCCAGTAGCTGAGGTTGCAAAAAATTTCTCATATTTTTCTACCATATTTGATGGAACGGAAGACATAGATGATGTGATAAATTATATAAGAGGTAAACATCTGAAAGAAATAAAAATATCTTATCCTGATAATATTATTGATAGAATAAACAGTAAATATCCTTACCCAGTATTGAGACATCATTTTGGCCTTCCTTCTTTGGAGGATACCATTGAAGGAATCAAAAAGATAGCTGAGGCAAAGGTTTTAGATGTTATTTCTATTGGACCTGATCAAAATACACAACAGTTCTTTTTCTCACAGGATAAGCTGAATAAGGACTTGGATGGAGCAGGAGGAGTGCCATTACGGAGCCCAGATGATTTCATTGAGCTTTATAAAGCTTCAAAGCGGGGCAATTATCCTCTCCTCAGATGCTATAGTGGAACGGCAGATGTATTCAAATTTGCAGAAATGCTGAAAGACACCATAAAAAATGCATGGTGTGCTGTACCTTTATGCTGGTACAATGTGCTGGACGGAAGGGGTACAAGGTCTTTAAGCGAATCCATAGCAGAAAGCCAAAATCTGATGAAGCAGCATGCAGAATGGAATATACCTGTGGAAGTAAATGAGGCTCATCATTGGAGTCTAAGAGATGCTCATGATACTATAGGTGTTGTGACGGCCTTTTTAGCTGCATACAATGCGAAAAAAATGGGAGTAAAGAATTATATTGCCCAATATATGTTTAATGTGCCTCCAGCAATGCATCATAAAATGGATTTGGCAAAAATGTTGGCCAAGGTTGAGCTTATTGAATCATTAGAGGATGATGATTTTAAAACCTATAGGCAAGTAAGAGCCGGATTGGCAAGTCTAAGCTCAGATTTGGATGTTGCAAAAGGACAACTTGCCGCATCCACATATTTAGCTATGAGCTTAAAGCCTCATATTGTCCATGTAGTAGGATATTGCGAAGCAGATCATGCTGCCAAACCAGAAGAAATCATTGAAAGCACAAAAATTGTAAGAGGAGTTATCCGTTCAACATTAGATGGCATGGTTGATATGACCAAGGATTCAGAAGTTCAGGAAAGAAAGCATGAGCTGATAGAAGAATCAAAATTTTTATTGAATACCATTAAAAACCTGTATAAAGAAAGCGAAGATCCATGGAGCGATCCAAAAGTTTTAGAAGATATTATAAGAAGAGGAATTATCGATGCTCCTCATCTAAGAGGAAATCCAAATGCTAAAGGTGCTTTGGAGACAAGGATTGTAGATGGAAAATGTATAGCTTATTCCAAAAAACTCAATAGAGTAGTTACAGAAAAAGAAAGGATTGAAGAATTACTCATAGCTGAACAGGATATTAGCGATAAAACTGTATTGCAAAGCAGTTAAAGTTAATATATAATATATTTGAAAACTAAAGACCGATTACAATCTTCAGGGACGGGTGCAATTCCCTACCGGCGGTATAGCCCGCGAGCCGAAAGGCAGATCCGGTTAGATTCCGGAGCCGACAGTATAGTCTGGATGGAAGAAGATTTATTTTTATGAGTTATTTTAAAAATAAGTCCCTGATGTAATCAGGGACTTTTGGTTTTTATACTATTATAAAATAGCGGAGGTAGTAAAGATGAGAAATCCTAAACTGCAATTATTAACAAAAATCGGAATATTGTCAGCCCTTGCATTCCTATTGTACTTAATTGAGTTCCCGTTACCTTTGTTCCCTTCATTTCTAAAGATTGATTTGGGCGATTTGCCAGCATTAATAGGGGCTTTTGCATTAGGTCCTTGGGTAGGAGTTGCCATAGAACTGATAAAGAATATACTCCATTTGATTTTTCGTTCTGAAACAGGAGGCATCGGAGAATTGGGAAATTTCCTCACAGGCTCAGCCTATGTTTTGGCTGCAGGATATATCTATGTAAGGCATAAGACAAAGAAAAATGCTGTTATAGGATTGATAGCAGGAACCATTATTATGACTTTAGCCATGGGCTTTTTCAATTTCTTCATACTGATACCAGCATTTACCGGTTCTCCAGTATCAGTTGATAATTTACCTCTTATATTAACGGCCATACTGCCTTTTAATTTCATAAAAGGCGTGATGTTGTCAGTAGTTACATTGTTGTTATATAAGAAATTATCCCCTGTTTTACACGCAGATATCTACACAGAATTTGCTCATAAGCGTGCAAGATGATATAAACCTTTCCAATTGATGTATACTTTTATTGAAAAATGAAATATAATAGTTTTAGATGAAGCATATCCGGAGCAAAACATTGCTCCGGTATTTGCGTTATGTCGGAGGTTTGTTATGGTGAGATTTATTTCAAAAAATGCTAAAGATACATATAATATAGGCGAAAAATTAGGAAAGTTACTTTTTCCCGGAAGCATAGTATGCTTAACTGGAGATTTAGGAACAGGGAAGACTGCCTTTACACAAGGTATAGGAAAAGGATTAGGTGTAACGGAACATGTAGTAAGTCCTACCTATACCATAATAAATGAATATACTTCAGGAAGGATTCCCTTGTATCATTTTGATGTTTATAGATTAGGCAGTTCTGACGAGATGTATGAATTAGGCTGCGATGAATATTTTTATGGAGATGGGGCAACAGTTTTGGAATGGGCAGATAGCGTAGAAGATGTGATACCAGAGGAGAGGTTGTGGATTACCATAAATAAGTTGGAAGAGCCTGATCAACGAGAAATAATAATGGAGGCTTCAGGTTTAATCTATGAGAAGTTATTGAAGGAGATGGAGAAAAGTGAGAATATTGGCCATTGATACTTCCACAGCAGCTGCTTCTTCAGCTATAGTAGAAAATGGTTCACTGCTATGTGAATTTACAATAAACGATGGCAAAAAACATTCAGAGAAGATGATAAACATTGTAAACATTGCGTTAGAAAACAGCGGTATTGAAATCAACAGCATAGATGCTTTTGCATGTTCTATAGGGCCAGGTTCTTTCACAGGCTTAAGGCTTGGGGCTGCTGCCGTAAAGGGATTCGGGCAGGCTTTAAACAAACCTGTTATAGCTGTGCCTACTTTAGATGCATTAGCATTTAATGTTTATCCCTTTCATGGACTTATATGTCCGATGTTAGATGCCCAGAGAAATATGGTATACTCATCTCTATACACAACAAGGGATAATGAATTAAAAAAACTGGAAGAGTACAGGGCTATAGAGATTGATAATTTAATAGATAGACTTGGGGAATTCAATGGAAGGATTGTAATACTAGGGGATGCTGTGAGTATTTTTGGAAAAAAGCTAAAGGCGGCTCTTCCTAATATTATAGAATCCTCTTCAGGAAATTTATATCCAAGAGCTTCATCTGTGGCCCTCTTGGCAGAAAAGTTATATAAAGAAGGCAAGGCATTAAAATACGATGAATTAAAGCTTTACTATATAAGAAAATCTCAAGCAGAAGTGGAATACGAAAAGAAGCTAAAAATCGATATTTCACCTATGACAGGTGAAGATATTGAAGCTGTTTATGATATTGAATGTTTAAGTTTTAATACTCCCTGGTCTTTGGAATCTTTTAAAACAGAAATATATAAGAATACTGCAGCAAAATACTTGGTGGCAAAATTGGAGGATAAGGTTGTAGGTTATGCTGGAATGTGGATTGTACTGGATGAAGGACATATAACAAATATAGCAGTACATCCTGAACATCGAGGTAAAAAAATCGGAGATGCTTTAGTGAATGCTATGATAAAAACTGCCAAAGATAATAATGTAAAAAGAATGACCTTAGAGGTGAGGCCATCCAATTGGGCTGCCATCAATCTATATAAAAAATATGGTTTTAATGAGTACGGAGTGAGAAGAGGCTATTATGAAGATTCAGGAGAAGATGCATTAATAATGTGGTTGGAGCTCTGAGTCCTAATTTCATAGTTCATAGTTCTATAATTCAGACTTTTTTATAAAAAGCTTCGTATATATTTAAGAACTATATTTCTTATATACTCCAGATCCATATGTAGATGCATAGAGGTGGGTGTTGATTTGGAAGGGACAGATATAGATATAATAAATAAATGTATGGAAGGCGATGACTCTGCTTTTGAAGAGCTGGTGAGAAGATATAAAAATATGGTATTTAATACTTCTTACAGAATGCTAGGTAGTTATGAGGAAGCAGAGGATGCATCCCAGGAGGCTTTCATACGAATATATAAATCTTTGAAAAGATATAATCCCCAATACAAATTCTCCACCTGGGCTATTAGGATTACTACTAATTACTGTCTTGATATATTGAGAAAGAGAAAAGGCGATATGGTTCCTATAGAGGAACAGTACGATTTAAGAGATGAAGGCTTAACTCCAGAAGAAGAGTATATCAGGAATGAAAGGCAGAAGAGGGTCAGAATGGCTGTGGAAAGCTTACCGCCAAAGTACAAAGAACTGATAATACTGTTTCATAATAGAGGTTTATCTTATTCAGAAATGATGGAGGTTACTGGAGAATCATTGACAATAGTAAAAAATAGGCTATACAGAGCACGGCAAATGTTGAAGGAATTACTGAAGGATATGGATAAGGAGGGTGAGAAATTATGGAATGCAGTGAAGTAAATAATTTAATTATGAAATATTTAGACGGGAGCATAAGTGAAGTAGAGTTAAAGCTTTTAAACAGACATAGGCTTAATTGCTGGGAATGCAATGAAGAATTCGAAATGATGACAGAAATAATTAAATATATAAATGAACTGCCTGAAATTTCTCCGCCTTATGATTTAGAGGAAAAAGTGATGAAAAGAATTAGGATGAAAAGGTCTGCCAGCAGCATGTTCAGCATGCTGGTGGGTGTTGCTGGTATGTTTGCATTTGCATATTATATGACCATCTTTGTCATACTTCCTTATATCCAGGATATAAATTTACTACAAAAGATACTAGGTTATGGTTATTTTGCTTTAGATGTTGTTGGAAAGCATTTAATGAGTATAGTTGTTAATTTACCTATTATCATTGATAATTTGCTAGTATTGAGAAATATTTTGATAAAGGATTATATGCATATTATGTTGTTTGTTGCAGCGGTAGTAGCGGTGTTGAACTTAGGGCTTATTAGGATAATTAACTTCCAACAAGAATAAGGGGGAGCGAGAGTTGAATAAGAAGTGTTTTCTCACTATAACGTTGATTCTGATTGTTTTACTCACAACTGCTTTTTCCATAAAGGAAGGTAATTCCGGTACATTCATTATGGGTGAAGATTTAATAGTAAGTGAAGATGAAATAATCCGTGGTTCTACAGCTGTATTATTTGGAGATGTTGTTGTAAACGGGAGAATAGAAGGAGATTTGGCAGCTATATTTGGAGATGTAACCATAAACGGCACTGTTGACGGCAATGTAGCTGCAATATTGGGTGATATAACGGTAGAAAGCAATGGGGTTATAGAGGGCAGTGCAGCAGCAGTAGTAGGTGAGGTGGAAAGATTACCAGGTTCTGTTATTGAAGGTGAGATAGCCAGTATTGATGGGCCTTTTAATATAAACCATGCTGACTTTATACCCTTGTTGACTATTACTTCAATAGTTGGTCTTATGGTGTTTTTTGGCATATCGTCATTGCTATTGGTGCTGATTCCGGATAGAATGATGATTATGGCAGAGAACGCACCGGTAAAGATTTGGAGAAGATTTGGGATCGGTATTGCATCTTATCTTATGTTTATACCTGCAATTATTGCATTGGCGATTACTATAATAGGTGTTTTCCTGATCCCTTTATTTATTGCAGTTTTTTTCTTAACAGCTTTTATTGGCATGGCTTCTTTAAAGATAGCAATAGGAAGAAGAATAACAGGCAAGCTAGATGGCAGAGGGGCTCCCTATATTTACTTATTGGTAGGTTCAATCCTAGTATTTGTGCTTCCTTTTATACCGATTTTAGGATGGATTGTGTATATGTTTGCAGCTTCATTGGCATTGGGAATCGTTTTAGATACCAGATTTGGTAAACCAAATACCAAGACTATATAGTAGATAAATACAAATTTATTTTGTATGTTAAAATTATTGTGGTATAATATATTAGTGTTGTGACAATATAAATACCATTACAATATTTGCTTTATAGGGGGAATATAATTGCTGCTTCGTGAATTTGTGATAGACAGCCATGTTATTCGTCTCAGTGAAATAGATAATAATTTTGTAGCTGAGGTGGCAAATAATGATGGAGAAAAGCTGTTATATCGTGAGTTTTCAGATTATGAGCCTATAAAAGATAGCTTCAACCAGATTATTGAAGAGTATGAAGCTGAAAAAATAGGTATTGATAGAGTTTTAGAGATTTTAGAGAACACAAAATCATAGCATCGAGGCAGGATATTATCCTGCCTTTTGTGCATGCTAATGTATGAAATAAACTTCAAATGCCTTGCTTATAGGAGAGATGAAAAAGTGGGAAAAGATACAATTATCCTAGCTATAGAGAGCTCATGTGATGAGACCTCTGCGGCTGTTATAAAGAATGGAAGACACATCCTTTCAAATATAATATCAAGTCAGATAAAAGATCATAAGAAATTTGGCGGTGTGGTGCCTGAGGTTGCATCGAGGAAGCATATAGAAAATATAAGTCATGTGATAGATACAGCGTTAAATGAAGCAGAGTTAAGCTTTGATGATTTAGATGGTATTGCTGTAACCTATGGACCTGGATTGGTGGGAGCTTTACTCATAGGTTTGACTACTGCAAAAGCTTTGGCCTATGCAAGAAAATTATCTTTAATAGGTGTGAATCATATAGAAGGTCATATTTATGCTAATTTTATTCAGTACAAAGAGCTAGAACCGCCCTTTGTGTGCTTGGTAGCGTCTGGAGGACATAGCCATATAGTGAATATGCTTGATTACGGAAAATATGAGATTATGGGTATGACAAGAGATGATGCTGCAGGGGAAGCTTTTGATAAAATAGCTAGAGCACTGGGGTTAGGCTATCCGGGAGGCCCTCTGGTGGATAATATTGCTAAAGAAGGAGATCCAACTGCTATAGATTTTCCAAGAGCTTATCTGGAAGAAGGAAGCTATGATTTCAGTTTTAGCGGATTAAAATCTGCCGTACTAAATTATCTCAACAGTTTAAAAATGAAAGGAATAAAGCCAAATATTCCGGATGTGGCTGCTAGCTTTCAACAGGCTGTAGTTGATGTACTGTCAGATAAATTGATTGCGGCAGCGGAGGAGAAAAATTCACCTTATGCAGTGCTGGCAGGAGGTGTAGCCGCCAACAGCAAATTGAGGGAAGAGCTTAGAAATAAAGGAGCAAAAAAGGGGATCCAAGTATTGTATCCAGATCCTATACTCTGTACCGATAATGCAGCTATGATAGGAAGCGCAGGCTACTATAAGCTAATGAGAGGCGAAGTTTCGGACATGAGCCTTAACGCAATACCTAATCTGGCGTTGTAAATTAGAGCTCTGAACTCAGATTTCAGAACTCAGAATGCGGGTATTCCTTTTGGGTTTTTTCAAACCACTAAAAACACTAAAGGGCACGGATTTTTTATAATTTGTGCTTTGACACTATTGTTCTCTATAGCCAATCTAAGGATATATAATATCGCATAAAATATTAACTTTGGTGACTCTATTGCTCATCTAAAAGAGAATTCTAACGTCGCAAAACGGGCATCCATGCCCTACGCTTCGCTGTTTGCGCCTAGCGCCACATCCATGTGGCGCTTACGAATTCTCTATTTTAGATTTTTCTAAAGATATGAGCTATAGAGTTACCAAAATCAATTCCTTTGGGAACTGCACATATGCTTATTCTTGAGGCATAATAGCTTTATAAGTATAGTAAAAACTATAGTATAGGAGAACGCTACTGTAACTGCATATTAGATATGCGGGCTACATGCTGAATATATGCTTATTCTTGAGTCACACTAATACCTGAAAGGAGTAAGTTCTATGCAAAAAGCTCCATTACATATGATATATGAAACCGCCAGCAAATATAACATAATGGCTTTGACTAGCCGGTGTGCCACTTCTTGTGTGTTTTGCAGCCATCA
Source organism: Clostridiales bacterium (assembly GCA_012521375.1). Taxonomy (GTDB): domain Bacteria; phylum Bacillota; class Clostridia; order Lutisporales; family Lutisporaceae; genus Lutispora. The sequence continues at coordinate 20,055 of JAAYMO010000131.1, read as the reverse complement.
TCAGAACCCGCCGGAAGTTGAAGCATTTTTTGTATCAGATTTGACACTGGATGAAGCCGTCACGGCAATGGAATTCTTAGATGAGGATAAAAAAATAATTATAGGGGAGTCAGCCACTAGGTTATGCGAAGGAGAGCCTTTTATACATAAGGATTTCATCAAAATACTGAGGCTGCTGAGAGAAAAGTATAAAACCGCTCCTATACAGATAACCACCAGTGGAGTTTATTTAGACCGGGAAACATTGATGACATTGAAATCCATTGGAAGCATAGAACTTAACATATCTCTGAACAGCTGCACCAAAGAAGGCCGTGAAAAGCTCTATAAAGGAAGAAACCTTATGGAATCTGTGGAAGCAGTAAAGAATATAGCTTCCTATGGGATAGCTTTCAGCGGAAGCATTGTTGCCATGCCCTATTTGGTAGGGGAAAGGGATATAGAAGATACTATAAGATTCTTGTCACGGTGGGGTGCTGAAACAATCAGAATATTCATGCCCGGATATACCAGATACAGTAAGATTCCTACTCCTCCAGACAATATCGATGATATACTCAGGGGTATAGTAAGGAAAATGAAACAGGAAATCAAAACACCACTGATTCTGGAACCAAATGTACTAAAGAATCTGACTCCTGCAGTAGAAGGAGTTGTTCCTAATTCTCCTGCCCATAAAGCTGGATTCAAAGGGGTAGAAATAATCACCAAAATAAATGAAGAAGCTGTATTTTCCAGAGCAGATGCATATTACACCATATTGGCATCAGTCAATCCTAGTATAGAATACTTAGCCGATGGAGTAATTGAAAAGACAATTCTAAGAAAGGACTCTGGTGAAAGAAGCGGACTTGTTTTTAGCTATGATATTGACAAAGAGACTGTGGAAGCTATAAACGCGGTTATTGAGAAAAATAAAGGTAAAAGATGTATGTTGGGAGTTTCAAAGTTTGGCTATTGGGTTATAAAAGAATGCTTCAAAAATGAAGCTGTAGATATAGAAGTTATAGAAAACAATTATTTTGGAGGAAATATCGGCTGTAGTGGTCTATTGGTATTGGAAGATGTAAAACAGAAACTTACAGAGAAAAATTATGAGTATGACGCGATTATACTTCCTGCCGTCATGTTTGATAGCAGAGGAAGGGACCTTACAGGCAAGCATTATAAAGATTTAGAAGAAGAATTACGCATATATACAAGTTATAGATTAAATATAAATTAACTGAATATGGGATTAAAAGCTGCACGCAAATATAATCAGCGATGAAAGTGTTGCAGCTTTTTTATTTTCTTTTGCAATTTATCATGCAATATGTATAAATATTAACATTTTTATTGACAAATGTCATTGCAATTTGTATAATTGTATGCAAAATTTCAAATTAATTTACAGGAGGTTATTCTATGTATAAGGCTACTTTGATACCCGGTGACGGCATTGGTCCGGAGGTCATAAAGGCTGCAACTACAGTAATTGAGGCGGCAGGAGTTAAAATTTCATGGGATGAGAAGCCGATAGGGCAAAGTGCTATGGCAAAACACAATAATCCTTTACCTGAAGATACTATCAGTTCCATAAAGACTAACAGAATTGCTTTGAAAGGACCTAGTACCACAGAGGTTGGAAAAGGTTTCAGGAGTGCCAATGTAAGTTTGAGACAAAGACTGAATCTGTATGCCAATATAAGGCCTATTAAAACCATAGAAGGAGCAAATACAAAATACAAAGATATAGATTTGATTATATTTAGGGAAAATACAGAGGATTTATATATGGGTGTAGAACACATGGTAGGTAAAGATGCAGCCGAATCCATAAAGATAATAACAAGAGATGCGTCCGAAAGAATAGCCTCTATGGCATTTAATTATGCTTTAAAGGAAAATAGAAAAAAAGTTACTTGCGGCCATAAAGCAAATATAATGAAGCTAAGCGATGGGCTTTTCTTATCAAGCGTGAAAAATATAGCAAGCAAATATCCGGATATAGAATATGAGGAAGTGATTATGGAAAGCCTCTTTATGAAAATGGTGATGAATCCCGAAAAATTTGATGTAATAGTATTGCCTAATCTTTATGGTGATTTGTTGGCTGAGATGTGTGCAGGATTGGTAGGAGGTCTTGGACTGGTACCGGGAGTGAATATAGGAGTGGAAGCAGCTGTATTTGAACCTACCCATGGAACCGCTCCCGATATAGCAGGTCAAGGCATAGCAAATCCCACAGCTGCAATACTATGTGGAGTAATGCTTCTTGAGCATATAGGAGAAAAAGAAGCAGCAGACAGAATTTATAATAGTGTAAGACATGTTATTAAAGAAGGTAAATATGTAACTAGAGATTTAGGCGGTTCTTATTCTACTATGGATATGACAAAGGCAGTGATAGATAATTTATAGAGGGAAAGATGAAGAAATAGGCCTCCTATTGCAGGGAGGCCCATTCTTCAAACAAGTCATCTATCTTATCTTGTAATGCTTCTCTCTCTTGATTTAATTCACTACATTTTATATGGTCTGTGTATATATCTGGTTGTTCCATTAGAACATCAATTTCTTTTATTCTTTCTTCTGCCTCTTCAATTTCTTTTTCAATGGTTTCCAATCTTTTTTGTTGTTTTCTTACTCTTGCCTTTTCTTCTTTTTGCTTTAACCATTCATTTTTCATACTGTCAACATCTTCAGTCTTTCCTTTGTTATCTGCTGATGAGCTATTAAATAAATCTCTTTTTTTAAGATAATAATCATAACCCCCATGATACACTTTAACTCCTTCAGCAGTAAGCTCTATTACTTTATTTGCCACTTTATTGATAAAATATCTATCGTGAGAAACGAATAGAACTGTACCTGTATAGGTAGATAAAGCTTCTTCCAACACTTCTTTTGATGCCATGTCAAGATGATTTGTAGGTTCGTCAAGGAGAAGAAAGTTGGATTTTGAAAGCATAAGTTTTAAAAGAGATATTCTGCTCTTTTCTCCTCCGCTCAAAACAGATGTTTCCTTAAAAACATCTTCTCCCTGAAACAAAAAGGCTGCCAGTGCATTTCTAACAGCAGTTTGATTTAGTTCTGGATAAGCATCCCAAACCTCATCTATTACCATTTTGTTCATATCCAAACTTTCTTGTTCCTGCTCATAATAGGCAGGAAATACTGATGTTCCATATACTATGTTTCCCTCATCAGGTTTAAGCTTTCCTGCTATGATTTTAAGCAATGTGGTTTTGCCTATGCCGTTAGATCCTAACAAGGCTATTTTGTCCCCTCTTTTTACTTCAAAGCTTAGTTTTCTAAATAAAGGCCTATCAAAAGACTTAGAAATATTATATAGCTTAAGAACATCTTTACCGCTTCTAAATTTTGGTTCAAATTTAAAATATGTTTTCTTCGGCAAAGCTTCAGGCTTTTCGATTACTTCCATTTTTTCAAGCATTTTTTCTCTGCTTTCAGCCTGCCTTATACTCTTTTCTCTATTATATTGTCTATATCTGGCTATTATAGCCTTTTGCCTCTCGATTTCCATCTGTTGGTTTTCATACTCTTTCATTTGCTGTTCTCTAAGTTCTTTTTTCTTAGCGGTATAGTAAGTATAATTGCCCTCATACTCAGTGAGTTTTCCGTTTTCTATTTCAAAGGTTCTATTGGTGACTGCATCTAATAAATATCTATCGTGGGATATGATCATCAAGGCACCTTTATAATCTTTAAGGAAGCCTTCCAGCCATTCTACTGATTCAATATCCAGATAATTTGTTGGCTCATCCAAAAGCAGTAAATCACTTTTTTCTAATAATACCTTGGCTAGAGCAACTCTTGTCTTCTGACCTCCACTAAATAGAGAAATCTTTTTATTATAATCCTGAGGAGAAAATCCGAGTCCTTTTAATACGCCGCGGATTTTACTTTCATAAGCGAAGCCTTCATTGCTTTCATATTCCTGTTGCAGTTTGGAATAGGTCATCATGAGGGAATTCATTCTGTCTGTTTCTTTTTCCGGGTTTAAGCTACTCATTTCTTTTTCCAGTTGTTTCATCTTTTTTTCTATTTCTATAAAATTGTTAAAAACTCTTAACATTTCATCCCACAAAGTTCTATCTTGACTAAATTCAAGAAATTGGGGCATATATCCTATGCTTGTATTCCTACCAATATATAATTGACCCTTGTCTTTATCTTCTATTCCTGCTATTATCTTAAATAAAGTGGACTTACCAGCTCCATTGATACCTATGATGCCTACCTTATCTTTTTCCTGCAAAGAGAAGGATACATCTTTTATGATTACATCTGCGCCATAGGATTTTTGAATTTCTTTTGCCGATAGAATAATCATTTTTACCTCCCATAAGGCTCTTGTAAATACTATAGTTAATTTTATCAGAAAAACAGAAATATATAAATATTAACAGGTAGAAATAGAAAGAATAAGTAATGTATAGAAAGGAAAATATTTTGATTACAAAATATTTTAATGCTAATAATTGACTTTTAAAAAAACTTATAATAAAATATTAACAATATACTATATAATAAAATAACGTGTTATAGCAACGTGTTAATATAAGTTTATCGTTTATATACCTTTGAATAGGAGTTGATATTGTGGAAAGATTTAGCAGTATATCTATGGCTGTAGTCAGGAGATTACCAAAATACTACAGGTATCTTGGGGAATTAAAGAAAAACGATGTTAAGAGAGTATCTTCTCAAGAGCTAAGTAGGATTACGGGGTTTACCGCTTCTCAGATTAGACAGGACTTAAATTGCTTTGGTGGATTTGGTCAGCAGGGCTACGGCTATAATGTAGATGATCTGCATCAAAATATTGGCAGTATATTGGGTCTTGATAAGGTTTATAAAACTGTAATTGTAGGAGCTGGAAATCTAGGTCAAGCTATAGCTAATTATACTTTCTTCGCCAAAAGCGGTTTTATACCTGAAGCTTTGTTTGATATTAATCCTAAGCTGATTGGGCTAAGAATAAATGATATCAAAGTATACGATGTGGAAGAGCTAGAGAGCTTTGTAAGGGATAATGATATAGAGATAGGAATAATATGTACACCCAAGAACCAGTGTCAGAAAGTAGCAGAAACTTTAGCAAGAGCAGGAATAAAAGCTATTTGGAATTTTGCGCCCTCTGATATAACTGTATCTGATGATATCATAGTTGAAAATGTTCATTTAAGTGAAAGCCTATTTACCATATCCTATCTACTTAAAGAAAAAGAAGAAGTTCTAAAGGCAAAGAAGTTATAGCATTTATTAAGCATTTATTAATGGAAAATTGAAAAACTCTTGACATAGTATCAATACTATGTCAAGAGTTTTTGCCATATATGTAGCCACCAAATTTGCAAGCATATGTCGGCACCTAAAAATGTAGCAGTTTATTGGTATATATTTCTGGTACCAAGAATTCAACCACCTGTAATCAGAGCACTAACTAATTGATCATAACAATACTGATAGACATTTCATGGAAAAAGATAATTAATATATTTCAAAAATAAATATATATGATAAAATAATAGTTACATTACATATGGGGGCATTCGGTTGTCCCCATTGCCTATTTAGTTTGCAATATATCTCATTTATCGAAAGGAGAAGTATCTAGTGGAAATATATGCCCTCGTAGGTCAAAGTGGTACGGGAAAAAGCTACAAAGCTTTTATGGTAGCTAAGGATAGAGATATTGAGTATATAATAGATGATGGTCTTTTGATTGGGGGCACCAGGGTTATAAGTGGAAGCTCAGCCAAGAAGGAGAAGACCAAGCTGGCTGCAGTCCGCAGAGCTTTATTTAAGGATGATAAACATAGGGAAGAGGTTAAGACTGCCATAAAAGAACTATCTCCGAAAAAAATACTTGTTTTGGGCACATCGGAAAAAATGGTGGAGCTGATTACAAAGGCTTTGGAGATTCCCAAACCCTGTGAGATAATATACATCAATGATATATCTACTTATGGAGAAATAAAAACCGCTGTAAAATCAAGAAAAAAAGAGGGTAAACATGTAATTCCCGTACCTACTGTAGAGATAAAGAAAGATTTTTCCGGATATTTTATAGATTCATTGAAAATATTTAGAAAAAAAGAGAGAAGTGATGATATAGCTGAAAAAACAATAATAAGACCTACTTTCAGCTATTTGGGTAAATATGAGATATCTAGAAATGCACTGATACAGTTTGTTGAGATTACTGCACTAAAATCAGATGGAGTAAATAAAGTAAACAAAGTAAGAATAGATAGTAGGCCAGAAGGCGTGATTATAGATGTGGAGGTTTCTCTGAGGCTTGTGAAAAGATTAGACCTGATGATGAAGGATATACAAGCATTGGTTAAAGAAAAGCTGGAATATGCCACAGGCTTAAATGTTATAGCTATAAATATTTTCACTGTCGGATTGGTGATTTCTGATAAAGGATTATATATCGGAGATGCATAAGAGATAAAGTAACAGACTAGAGGTATTGATATGGAGATTAAGGTTATAGATAATGGTTTAATATTAAAAAATATCGATAATTTTAATGCAATGCACATATTTGAATGCGGGCAGTGCTTTAGATGGGCTAGAGAATCCGATGGCAGCTATACGGGAGTTGCCTTTGGAAAGGTAATAAATGTAAAGTCCTGGGAGGAGAAAAAGGAAGTACAGATACTAAATACAAATATTCAAGAGTTTTATGATATTTGGTTTGAGTATTTTGATCTAGGAAGAGATTATGGAGAGATTAAAAGAGAACTATCAAAGGATAGGGTTATGAGAACTGCCATAGAATATGGAAGCGGCATTAGGATACTGAAACAGGATCCATGGGAGACCTTGCTATCTTTTATAATATCGGCAAACAATAGGATTCCCATGATAGCCAGAAGCATAGGATTGTTGTCTCAGATGTACGGCAAGCCTATTGAATATAATGGGAAAACATATTATTCTTTTCCTAGTGTTCAAGAATTGGCACAGGCAGAATTGGAAGATATAAAAGAATGTAAGGCTGGCTTTAGGTGCAAATATATTTTTGAAGCAGTAAAAATGGTGTCAGAGGGCATTATAGACCTGGAATATATAAAGACCCTTGATGAAGAAGAGGCTAGGAAAGAGCTGATGAAGATTCCGGGAGTAGGTTTAAAGGTTGCAGATTGTATAATGCTTTTTTCTATGGAGAAATACGGCACATATCCTGTAGATGTGTGGATAAAGAGAATAACAGAGCATTTTTATTTGCATGATGATGTATCTGTTAAAGATATTAGACTTTTTGCCAAAGAGAAGTTTGGCTCATTGGCAGGGTTTGCTCAGGAATACTTGTTTTACTATGCTAGAGAGATGAAAATAGGTAGTAAAAAGGGGGAAAAAGAATGATATTATTAGGGGCTATTGTAAATGCATTGGGAGTATTTGCAGGTGGAATTATAGGTATTTTTATGAAAAAGGGTTTGCCTAAGAGATTCGGTGATTCTATAATGTATGCTCTGGGGCTTTTTACTTTTGGCTTGGGAATCGTATTTTTTATTCAGTCTCAGGAGATAATAGTGCTCATATTAAGCTTAGTGCTTGGAACTCTTATAGGTGAACTAATAGATATAGAAAAAAGATTGGAGAATTTGGGCAATTCTTTGCAGTCAAAATTTAAAGGAGCAAAAGGCAGGTTTTCCGAAGGCTTTGTGACAGCCAGTTTATTGTTTTGTGTAGGTTCTATGGCTATAATGGGCTCTCTACAAAGCGGCCTGACGGGAAATCACCAAGTGCTTTTTGCCAAAACCGTCATGGACACTGTTTCTGCTGTAATATTTTCAGCTGCTATGGGCTTCGGTGTGGCACTGGCTGCCGTACCGGTTTTGTTATATCAAGGCAGCTTGGTATTGGCAGCATCGGCGGTGGCGCCATACTTAGGTGATGTAGTAGTAAAGGAGATGACAGCTGTAGGGGGAGTCCTGCTTATTGGACTAGCTTTAGCAATATTGGATATAAAGAAGGTCAGGGTAGGCAACATGATTCCAGGCATATTTTTACCCATAATCATAATGATGTTCATTAAATAGAGCTCAGAACTCGGAAATCTGAGCTCAGAAACTAGGGTATTCCTTTTGGGTGCTTTTTTGAAACCACTGAAAACACTAAAAACACGGTTTTTTTGTTCGTTCTTCGCTAAGAACTGCTAACAAAGCTCACAACATATCTTCAGCACATATCTAATATGCAGTTACAATAGCGTTCTCCTGCACTATTGATTTCACCGTATCTAAGAAACTACAGTGACTCAAGAATAATCATATGAGCAAGTGAACTGCACATATGATTATTCTATTTTACTATAGTAACTAAGAACTATATAGAATCAGTGTTTTTAGTGGTTTCATAATAAAAGTGCTTTTAGTTATTGAAAATTTTTTATAGTATTGACATAACTAAAAATAAGATGTATTATAATAATGTGCATATGCACAAAACAATTTGAGGTGATAAAATGCCTAGACCTAGAAAATGTAGAAGAATTGAGTTTATGCCTGAAAATCAATACTTTTATCCTCAAAGGGAGGATTTTCAAGAAGTTGTGCTGACCTTTGATGAAGTTGAAGCTATAAGGCTTTCTGATTATGAAGCTTTGGAACAGGAAAATGCAGCAGAAAATATGAATATCTCCAGAGGTACTTTTCAGAGAATACTTAACGCTGCAAGATATAAAATTGCAGATGCATTAATAAATGGTAAAGCCATCTGTATCAAAGGCGGAGATTATGAATTTGTAAGGAAAAGCACTGGCGGCATGAGGCATTGTAGAAGACATAGAGGCGGAAGGGGTTAATTATGGAACACATGCATCTCTTGACAATAGGAGGTGTAGATATGAGAAGGTGGAATATGATGGGATGGAGAGGCCCAAATCCTTATCCTTTTTGTAGATGTAATCCTATGATGCCATCCAGGAGATTCGTGACAGGGTATTTTCCAGGCGGTGCCAATAACTATATGACGAGTGAGATGGAGTATCTAAAGAATGCTGCAGAGTATTTAAAAAACCAATTGGAACAAGTTAATAAAAGGATTAAAGAAATTGAAAAAGAAGAAGACGAAGATTAAATTATAATCAAAACTTCAAAAATTTTATTGAATAAAATTAAAAGAAATCATATAATTTAAAGAGATGCATGTGCTTTTTTAAAATTAATATTATTAGGAGGGGTTTTAATGTCGTTTAGTCCATCTTTAGGAACTACTATTACCAATACCAGGATGAGGACACCTGATAGGATTTCACCCTTTTCGGGAATGTGTTCCGTATGCACTGCAGATTGTATTGGTAGTTGTGAAATAGGTTATTCTGCAATCAGAGGAGAAGAAGCATTATATCCTAGCGGGGCTGATAAAAGTCAATTTGCTTCGGAAAAAGATTATCCCATAGATTTATCTCATTTCAACATCAATGGTCGTGTGTTTGGTGCAGAGGGTATAGAAGCAGATACATATAAAGCCAGTTTTCCCAATGTTGATATCAGCACTATGGTGGGAATTGATAATCCTATCAAATTAAAGGCACCATTCATCCTTCCCGCTATTGCTAAGCTTAATTGGCCAGATTACTATGCAGGAGCTGCTCTTGCAGGAATAATGGTAGTAATCGGTGAGGATGCAGTAGTAAAAGATAAAGAGCTGGGAATGAAAAACAACAGGGTGACAAAATCTCCTTTGCTAAAAAAGATGTTAGACAGTTTTAATAGGTATAATCATGGCTATGGAGATATTGTTCTTCAGGCAAATTACGATGATGAGCATATAAATGTTTTGGATTATGCAATAAGTGAGTTGGGAACAACTACAGTAGAATTGAAATTCGGTCAGGCAGCAAAGGGTATACAAGGTATGGGCTTTGTATATAATCTGGAGGATGCTTTGGAATTTCAGAAAAAAGGATATCTTGTTATTCCTGATCCTTCAGACCCTATAGTTCAGGAAAAACATAAAAAAGGAATAGGCCCTCATTTTCAAAGAATAGGCAAACTTCCCATGTGGGATGAAGAAACACTGACTCAAAGGATCGGAGAATTGAGAAGCCTGGGTGTTAAGCGAATATTATTCAAGATGGCAGCCTTTGACCCAAAAGATATGATAAGAGTGCTGAAAATAGCATCAAACAACAGAATTGACTTGGTAACCTTTGATGCTGCAGGAGGCGGAAGCGGCAACAGTCCATGTAAGATGATGAATGAATGGGGATTACCTATTGTTTATATGGAAAGCATACTATATGACATATTGTATGAGATGAATAATAAAGGATATGAACTTCCAAAAGTAGCTGTAGCAGGGGGCTTTGCTATGGAAGATCAGATATTTAAAGGTCTTTCTTTAGGAGCACCATATATCTCTATGATAGCTATAGGAAGGGCTGCTATGGCTGCAGCGATGGCAGGTAAAAAAGTTGGAGAACTTATTGACCAGGGACAGATACCAAAAGAACTTCAGAAATATGGAGGTTCTATTGAAGAAATATATAGAGATATAAGACTTGTAAGGGATATATATGGTTCAGAAGCTGATAGTTTTTCACCGGGAGCTTTGGGATTATTCTCTTACATCAATAGGGTTTCTACTGGTCTTCGACAATTGATGGCTTTAAATCGTAAATTCACTTTAAATAAAATCGACAGGACTGATATAATAGCACTAACAAAAGAAGCTGGAGAAATATCTGGTATATCTACTGTTATGGATTATAAAGACATGATAAAAGAGTTGATTTAATGGATGAAATTGTTATATGATATAATTATTTTAAAAGAAAGATCCCAAATTTTATTGTTAACACATTATATGAATATACAATAAAAGGATAAATGGTGATTGATATGTTTGATGAGTATACTGGGGTTTATACCATCGGAACTGCTGCAAAGTTTATAGGTGAGCATCCGGAAACTTTACGGGTATGGGAAAGAAAAGGTCTTATACAACCTAATAGACAAGGTTATCAAAGAAGGTACTCCAATGAAGATTTGAAAAGGCTGAAATTTATAAAGTATTTGATAGATGAAAAGGGTTTAAATATTGCAGGTGTTAAGCATATTATTTCCATGTACCCCTGTTGGACTAAAAAGAACTGCAAAGGTGGAGCAAGAAAAAATAGTCCTGTGCCAATCAATGAAACCAAACCTTGTTGGAAGCTTGAAGGTACATACTGTATGATTGCTTTAGATAAAGCCGAGGTCTGCAATACCTGTGAGTTTTATAGAAATTGTACAAATTGTGATGGTTGCAGAAATAGTTGAGATTATTTAAATAAAAATCTCAAATAATAAATGTTAAGAATTTTTATATTTAGTTAGGAGATGACCAAAATGAGTCAAAATAATGGTAAAAACGCCATTAAAAAAATAATTGGAGTTGTAAGCGGGAAAGGCGGAGTTGGAAAATCCTTGGTGACTTCCTCATTGGCAGTTCTTACAAGAAGAAAGGGTTATAAGGTTGGAATCTTGGATGCGGATATAACAGGTCCATCAATTCCTAAAATGTTCGGTATAAGCAACAAAGCTTTAGCTTCGGAAGAAGGTATTTTGCCAGAGAAAACTCAAAACGATATCAAGATAATGTCTATCAATTTACTATTAGAAGAGGAAGACTCGCCGGTAATTTGGAGAGGTCCTCTTGTATCCGGTGTTGTAAAACAGTTTTGGACTGATGTAATTTGGGAAGATATAGATTATTTGTTCATAGATATGCCTCCGGGAACCAGCGATGTGGTGTTGACTGTATTCCAAACGATACCCTTAGATGGGATTATAGTTGTTACAACCCCTCAGGATCTGGTTCATATGATTGTTCGAAAGGCATACAATATGGCAAAGTCGATGAGGGTGCCTGTTCTGGGTATTGTGGAGAATATGAGCTATGTGGAGTGTCCTCATTGCAACGAAAGGATAAATGTGTTTGGAGAAAGTCATATTGAAGGTATTGCGAAAACTCTTGATATAGAAGTGCTAGGAAGGATGCCTATAGATCCTATTTTGGCAGAAGCCTGTGATAAAGGCGAGGTAGAAAAGCTGGATAAGGATTATCTTTCACAAGCGGTAGATTATATTGAAAGTAAGCTAAAGATAGATTGATTATTGATTGCGCCGTCAAGGTATTCCTATTCCGTCTTTTTACTTGCTGCGGGCTATGTGAGTTTAGATATTTCTCTTGGGTCTTTATGGCCAAACTAAGAGAGCTACATTATGTGCATATTTAATATGCATACAAATGTAGCTTTCTTAGCACAGCTATAAAGTTAAGAGCCAAAAGAATACCCTAACACCATAGACAGGATACTGGCGACCTGAGAATGGTATCCAACTTAAAAGGATTTCCTGGCTATTGAATCTAATATCGAATATGATTATTCTAGTTTACTTTAGTCATCTAGGCAATAGACATAAAGCCGTGTGTTCAGTGTTTTTAGTGGTTTCAAAAATACTATTTTTTCCCAAAAGTATTTATCAATACTTTTATAATATCTGCGATGATCTTTACATATTCAACAACTTCCTGAGTCCCGGTATTTACAGCGGCAACCGTTTCAGTAATGGTGTCTCCCACAGTATCTACCGTAGCCGCAGCTTTTTCTATTCCCTGTTTCATGTTTTCTGCTGTTTCATCGATGTTGGCAGCTATTGAAGGCAATCTGTCTATGGTCTTTTCTATATGAGAACTGTACTTGTCTGATAATTCTCTTAATCTTTTAAGTAAATGAGACAGATGATTCAACACCATAAATAAGTATATCCCTAAAGCCACCGCTATCACGAACAGTATGGCAAAAGCCAAATCTCTATAGGAGATCATAACTAGGCCTCCTCTTTAGTATCGCTTTCATCACTACAGCCTTCGCAGCAACATTCGGTGTCTTCGCAGCATTCTTCTCCTTCTGCTGCAGCTTCTTCTTTTCCTTCTTCTACTTCCTCTTTGCTATTTCTGATACTAACGATTCTTTCTTTTCCTTCTTCTACAATCTTAGATATCTTATCTCCTGCTTCTTCAACATTCTTTTTTACGGTATCAGCTGCATTTTTAGCAGCATTTGCAATATCTTTTCTGGTCTCTTCTCCGGATTTTGGAGCAAACAAAATACCACTAACGGCACCTAAAGCAGCACCTATACCTAGGCCTACTCCAACTTTTTTTGCAGTATCGACAGCTTTAGCTTTTTTCTTTTCCTTTTTTGATTTAGTCAATATTTCCTTTAATGACATTGAAACCCCTCCTTATACTAAATATTGATTATTGTGTTTAATTATACTGGAAAACCATGTAAGGTTCAACAAACTAATTTATCTTATATAACTTTTGCTTGAATTTTTCGAAAAGAATGGTAATATATAATTAAGCGTTATTTAAACAAAAGTATAACGATTAAAGCTAAGAGGTGATTTTATGCTATCATCAAAATCTTTTAAAAGAATCATAGGGCTATTATTAGTTATTTCTATGTTCCTATCTTTAATTGGTTGTTCTACAAATAATGTAGGAAATAATTCTGTAGGGGACAATGAAGAAAGCAAAAATGAACAGGAAGTAAATGAAATTACTGAAATTAAAATAACAGATCATCTTGGAAGAGAAGTGGTTTTTAAAGAAAAACCCAAGAGAATCGTCAGCGGTTATTACATAACTACTTCACTGTTGATAGCTTTAGGTTTGGAAGACAATGTAGTCGGTATAGAGGTTGGAGCAGATAAAAGGCCTATTTATTTATTGGCAGCTCCCCAATTTATAGATCTTCCTAATGTTGGCAGTGCAAAGAATTTTGATTTGGAGGGCTGTGCTGCCTTAGAACCGGATTTGGTAGTATTACCAATAAGATTGAGAGAAGCTGTAGAGAATCTTGAAAAATTAGGAATAAATGTGATCGCAGTGAATCCGGAGAATATGGATTTGCTGAAGGAAACCATTGATATGGTAAGCAAAGCGACAGGAACAGAAGACAGAGGAGAAAGATTAAAATCTTATTACGACAGCAAGCTTGCTGAAATGAAAGAGATGGTAGGAGATAGTGAAAAGAAAAGGGTTTACATGGGCGGAAACAGTGATTTTCTTTCAACCCCATCAAAGAATATGTTCCAAAATTATATGATAGAGGATGCAGGCGGCTTTAATGTTACTTCTGATATAGATGACACATATTGGGCAGTTATTTCCTATGAGCAGCTTTTAAACTATAATCCTGATGTGATTATAATCGTACCTTCTGCTGTCTACTCAAAAGAAGATATTTTAAATGATGAAAAACTGAAATCCATCACTGCAATAAAGAACGGAGATGTATATACTATGCCCGATGCTTTCGAAGCCTGGGATTCACCTGTACCATCCAGCATTCTTGGTACTATGTGGCTTTCAAGCATTTTAAATGAGGACAAATACCCTTATGATAAATTCAAGGATGAGGCAGTAGAGTTTTATAAGGAGTTTTATGATATAGAGATAAATAAAGAGGAATTGACAAAATAATGAAAAATGTGGATGCGAGTCGGAATATACAAGATAAAGAACTTGGCAAATATGTGATAATTCTTGGACTGTTTGTGCTGGTCATATTTCTGTCCATAGTTACAGGCAAATATCCTATAACCTTAGATGATATTTTCAATATTGCAACAGGCGGAGAAGTGAATGATATGGTTAAAACTGTTTTTTACACTCTCCGCCTTCCTAGAACCATAATGGTAATCGTTGCAGGAATGGGGCTGAGTGTTTCTGGCAGCATATATCAGATAATCTTCAAGAACCCACTGGCAAGTCCTGATATAATAGGTGTGGCATCTGGAGCTAATCTTGGAGCAGCTATAGCCATAGTTTTCTTTTCAGGAGGCACCTTGACCATAGCCATGAATGCATTTATAGGTGGTATAGCAGCGGTATTTATCGCTCTAGGCCTCACAAAAATAGCAAAGGAAAAGGGAGTTGTAGCCTTCGTCCTTTCAGGTCTTGTCATCGGCTCTATCGCTCAAGGGATCATAATGATGATGAAATATGTTGCAGATCCGGAAAAAGAGCTGGCAGCTATGGAATTCTGGGCTATGGGCAGTTTTGCATCTGTCACCTCCTCAAAAGTTATGACCATGCTTCCTCTATTTTTCATCGGCATTATTGGAATTATTTTATTAAGATGGCAAATCAACATATTATCTCTCAATGACGAGGAGGCCAAAAGTTTAGGAGTGAAGGTAGAGTCAACCCGCTGGGCGGTCATAATCTGTTCTACACTGATTGTTGCTAGCATCATATGTTTAACCGGACTCATAAGTTTTATTGGGCTTATAGCACCCCATATAGCCAGGATGATAAGGAGGAGAAATGATTTTGCTGCCGTTATATTAAGCGGGTTTATAGGAGCCATTATCCTAACAGTTGCAGATTGTTTGGTAAGGAGCATAAGCGTAAGTGAGCTGCCCATAAGCATTCTCACTACCTTTATCGGAGCCCCGTATCTGGCATATCTCATGAGTCGTTATTAGGAGGGTTATTATGGAAATATTGAGAATGGAAAACATAAAAGCTGGTTATGGAGATAATATAATATTGGAGGATATAAGCTTTTCATTAAGAGAAGGCGAACTGGTGGCACTTTTGGGTCTTAATGGGACCGGGAAAACCACTCTTTTGAAGACAATAAGCGGCCTTCTAAAACCTATATCGGGAAAATGCTATATAAATGAAAAGAATAGTTTTGATTTAAATGAAAAAGAGAGGGCTAGACATATAAGCTTTATGCCCCAAAGGAACAGCATAATATACAACACTCGCGTAATAGATGTGGTTCTGATGGGAATAACCCCTTATCTGGGTATATTCAGCTCTCCTAATAAAATTCATAAAAAATTGGCCTATGATATGCTGGAAAAGATGGGGATGGAGAGATATGCCTATGAAAACTTCCTCCATCTAAGTGAAGGGCAAAAGCAACTGATAATCATATGCAGAAGTCTTATGCAGAATGCAGAAATAATGCTTTTTGATGAGCCCGACAGTGCATTGGACTATAATAACAGACATATGGTGCTTACAAGAATAAGTGAATTGATAAAAACAGAAAGACGTGGAGGACTTATAACCTTGCACGATCCTAATTATGCACTCAATTATTGTGATAGAATAATATTCCTTGAAGATGGAAGGATATTGGCAGAATTTGATACAAGAGATGTAGATAATGTATTTTTGAAGAAAATCTTTACCAGGATATATGGTAAAATTGATATAATAAGGCATAGAGAAAAATATGTGATGGTGAGGTTAAATGCATGAAAGCTGGATATAGTCTATGGATAAAAAGCGATGATGGTACCAAAGTATTCGGACAGGGACCTTATAGGCTATTGGTTCTGGTAGACAAGTTGGGTTCTCTCAATAAAGCTGCAAGTGAAATGGGGATGGCTTATTCCAAAGCATTGAATATATTAAAAAATGCAGAAAGAGAGTTAAAGATAGAACTTCTTGAAAGAGAAATAGGAGGAGTTAAAGGAGGAGGTTCTAAACTGACCCAAGAAGCCAAGGACTTGATGGAGAAATATGAGAGATTCAGAAATGATGCTGCCGAAGAGATTGAAAGGATATATGAGAAATATTTTGCTTAAAATGTATGAATAAGACTATATTGGCTATAATAAAAAGGCTTATTAAAGCCTTTATTTTTTGCATGACAGAGAAAACAGCATATATTTTAAGTAAAATAATGCAAACGAGAGATAAATTGAAGTATTATTAAAAAACGACCAAAAAACCCAATAAAATGGCAAATTAGTAATTTGCGCAGTTTTAAACCATTATTTATTATTATATTGTGATTAGCACTCATCTTGAGTGAGTGCTAATAAAAAGGATACATACCAAGTTTGTAAAAAAAACTTAAGGAGGGTTATAAATGAATATTAAACCACTTGGAGACAGAGTTGTTGTTAAAGTTTTAGAACAAGAAGAAACTACTAAGAGCGGCATAGTATTGCCAGGTACTGCAAAAGAGAAGCCAATGCAGGGTGAAGTATTGGCTGTCGGTTCTGGAGAATTGGTTGACGGCAAAAAAATTCCACTAGAATTAAAAGTTGGAGATAAAGTTATATACTCCAAATATGCTGGAACAGAAGTTAAAATAGACGGGGAAGAGTATTTGATCCTCAGACAAAACGATGTATTGGCGATAATAGAATAATAAGGGAGGGTATATAAATGGCAAAACAGATTTTGTTTAGTGAAGAAGCAAGAAGAGCTTTAGAAAGAGGAGTTAATCAGCTAGCTGATACTGTTAAAATAACATTAGGACCTAAGGGAAGAAATGTTGTATTAGAAAAAAAGTTCGGTTCTCCCCTTATCACCAACGATGGTGTAACAATTGCTAAAGAAATTGAACTGGAAGATCCCTTTGAGAATATGGGTGCACAACTGGTAAAAGAAGTTGCTACAAAGACCAATGATGTAGCAGGAGACGGTACAACTACTGCAACTCTTTTGGCTCAGGCAATAATAAGAGAAGGATTAAAGAATGTTGCTGCAGGCGCAAATCCAATGATACTCAAGAAAGGTATAAGCAAGGCTGTAAATACTGCAGTTGAAGAAATCAAGAAGTTTTCCAAGCCTATTGAAAATAAGAGTGCCATAGCTCAAGTTGCTTCCATATCAGCAGGTGAAGAGTCTATAGGCGAAATCATTTCCGAAGCTATGGAAAAAGTTGGAAAAGATGGAGTTATAACAGTTGAAGAATCAAATACTTTCGGCACAACTCTGGATGTTGTAGAAGGTATGCAGTTTGACAGAGGTTATGTATCTCCATACATGATCACTGATACTGAAAAGATGGAAGCTGTTTTAGATGAGCCTTATATACTTATCACTGATAAGAAGATATCCAATGTTCAAGATCTCCTTCCAATATTGGAGCAAATAGTACAACAAGGCAAGAAACTGTTGATAATCGCTGAGGATATCGAAGGTGAAGCTCTTGCTACATTGATAGTAAATAAATTAAGAGGAACATTTACATGTGTAGCTGTCAAGGCACCTGGCTTTGGCGACAGAAGAAAAGCAATGCTTGAGGATATAGCTATACTTACAGGTGGCCAGGTAATATCAGAAGAATTAGGCTTAGACCTTAAGGAAACAAGAATTGAACAACTTGGTAAAGCAAGACAGGTTAAAGTTCAGAAGGAAAACACAATAATCGTAGACGGTGCAGGAGATACTAAGGCTATAAAAGACAGGGTAAAACAGATTAAAGCTCAGATTGAAGAGACTACTTCAGATTTCGATAGAGAAAAATTACAAGAAAGACTTGCAAAGCTTGCAGGCGGTGTAGCAGTTATCAAAGTTGGTGCTGCAACAGAAACTGAGCTTAAGGAAAGAAAACTAAGAATCGAAGATGCTCTTGCTGCAACAAGGGCTGCTGTAGAAGAAGGTATAGTACCTGGAGGCGGAGTTGCTCTTGTTAATGCAATCAAAGCTGTTGAAGAAGTTCTGAAAGATGCTGATGGAGATGAAAAGACTGGTATTCTGATTGTCAGAAGAGCTTTAGAAGAGCCTGTAAGACAGATTGCAGAAAATGCGGGACTTGAAGGTTCTGTAATAGTTCAAAAAGTTATCAATAGCGAACCAGGAGTAGGCTTTGATGCATTGAATGAAAAATATGTGAACATGATAGAAGCAGGTATAGTTGACCCAACAAAGGTTACAAGATCAGCACTTGAAAATGCTGCATCTATTGCTTCAATGCTCCTCACAACTGAGAGTGTAGTAGCAGACATTCCTGAAAAGGAAAAGCCAATGCCCGGAGCCGGAATGGGCGGAGACATGGGAATGTACTAAGATAGATAAAAAGCTGCGTTATTTGACGCAGCTTTTTATTTTGGCATTATTTTGGTTTTTTCGACAATATATTGACAAAATATAGACAATATAATAAAATGAATATAATTGAATGTTAAATATTTATACTATCATTATAAACTTATAACTAAATATCTCCGAATCTGGAAACCTAAGGAACTGTCTACGGTTTGCAGATCGATGGGTATGAATAGAAATGTTCATGCCTCCCATGTTTGGAAAGGAGTTTATAAGCTTGCTGTAAATATGCAAATAAATATTTATAATGAATATTTATAGTGATTTTTTGCTGAAAACTCCTTGAATAAAGGAGTTTAATAATTTTTTTGAAAATTCTTATAAGGAGGATGACCCGATGAAAATGGTTAATCTGACAATCGATGGTATTAAGACTCAAGCTCCAGAGAACACGACAGTTTTAGAGGCGGCTCGATCAATAAATATTAATATACCAACCCTTTGTTATCTTAAGGATATAAATGAAGTTGGAGCATGCAGAATGTGCGTAGTTGAGGTTAAAGGGGCAAGGTCTTTACAGGCTGCTTGCACTTTGCCTGTTGCAGAGGGTATGGAAGTCAAAACTAACTCCAAAAGCGTTAGAGAGGCAAGAACTACGATACTGAAACTGATGCTGGCAAGACATGAAAGAGAATGTCTAACGTGCTCAAGGAATCTAAACTGTGAGCTGCAAAAGCTGGCTGAGGAAATGGGAATCGATATAGTAGACTATGAAGGTGAAAAAAAACATTATGCAGTTGATGAAGCTTCACCATCAATAGTCAGAGATCAAAATAAATGCATCCTTTGTGGTAGATGCATCAGCATTTGCAAGAATATACAAGGAACTGGAATTATTAATTTCGCAAGAAGAGGGGTAGATACCACGGTAACAACATATTTTGATAAAAGTATAGCAGAAGTGGCTTGTATAAATTGTGGACAATGTATTAAGGTATGCCCTGTAGGAGCTTTAAGAGAAAAGGATGATAGAGATAGGGTTTGGGAGGCATTAGACGATGATGAATTATTTGTAGTTGCACAAACGGCTCCGGCAGTAAGAGTGGCTTTAGGTGAAGAGTTCGGAATGCCTGTAGGAACAAATGTGGAAGGGAAAATGGTTTCTGCTTTAAGAAGATTAGGCTTTGATAAAGTATTTGATACGGATTTTACTGCAGATTTGAC
>JAAYMO010000130.1 GCA_012521375.1 Clostridiales bacterium | reverse complement strand
TAAATACATTTATCAGTTACCTTGTGATGTCTGCCTTTGCAAATGTGTTACAAGGCATATATTTTAAAAGTCTTGGGTTGGATGAAGGCTTTATAGGAAATGTAATAGCTATAAGAACATTGTTAACAGGCTTAAGTGCTATACCCATAGGCATTATATCAGATAAAATCGGTAGAAAATATGCAGTCATGTTAGGAATAATAGTTAGTTTTATCGGTTACATAGGACAATCAATATTCATTTCTCCATCGCTCATTTACTTTTTTGCCTGTTTAAGTGGTATAGGTATGGCAGTTATATATGTTAATGAAGCACCCTTCCTGGTTGAAAACTGTGAAGAAGAAAAGAGAATCAATTTATTTAGTATTAATTTTATAATTATGCAGCTTGCTTTTATAATAGGTTCCTATGGCGGCGGTAAAGTCCCTGAGCTTATTGGTGGCCAAAGCGTTGTAATACTTAGAAAAACTCAAATTATTTTTTCCATACTGGCTCTCACGGCTTTGATACCTTTAACAAAGATTAAAGATAATAGAAATGTAAAAACGCAAAGAGAAGTAGGCAGTTTGTTCTCATTGCTAAAAAGAAAAAGGATAATAATGATAATAATCTATTATATGTTGATAGGTTTCGGTGCAGGTCTTGTCGTACCCTTTTTCAACCTGTTTCTTCATCATAAACTCAATGTAGGTACCGGAATAGTGGGAGCCATAATGTCCTATTCACAGGTTGCCACCATATTAGGTGTATTTTTGGTACCTTATGTATCTAAAAAACTGGGTAAAGTATATACTGTACAGTTATGTCAGATACTTTCTATCCCATTTCTAATAATCATATCAATTGCAGGAAGTGTATGGCTTACGACCCTAGTATTCTTCATGAGAAGCGCTCTAATGAATATGGCACAGCCAGCTTTACAAAATCTTACCATAGAAATGGTAGGCGATGAAGAACGATCAGCTATGAGTAGCCTAATAAGTCTCTCAAACCATATAACAAGAGGAATTAGCGCTTCCGTTGCAGGCTACATAATGGCCAACATAAGCTACGAACTGCCTTATTATATTACTGCTGCATTATATGTAATAGCCATACTATTATTTGCATGGATTTTTAAGAGTGAAAAGCATAATAACAAATTTCAATATAAAGTAAAAATGCCATCATAAAAATATTACTAAGCAAGTATAGTTAAACAGTATTAGAACATAAATTCAAACACATATGGATTTTCTATATAGCTCTATAAGCAATTTTTTCTGGTCTTCCCTATTACTTTCAGATATTTCCAGTATTAATACATCCTTTCTTTCCCTTATACTGTTTAAAAATGGAGTTTCAACAGGTTTAATAACTCCAAGAACAGTTATCGGGGAATCTAAACATAGATGTACTCTTTTCTGAAACGCAAATGAATGGGATTCGAAAAAACCTAATTCATCCATAATAATCAGACTTGGATTTTTGTTAAGGCTTTCATAGAGTATTTTTACTCCAAAGGTATCGAAAACTTTTGGGAATATAATCCAGTTACCATCAGATAAATGCTTTGCTATATATCTGCCATGAAGTTTCTCTTCATTATATTCCCAAGGAGCTATAATAAATCCTAAGCGAAGTTCATCTTTCATTATAGGCAAAGTTTTAAAACCTGCAATTGTACCTTGCAATTCTCCAATAACATTTTGAAGCAGGGTACTTTTTCCTACTTTTATATTTCCAGTTATGAATATATTTTTGTACATATTAATATACCTCGATAACCATAATATAGCGTTATACTATATATAGTATAACGCTATATTATGGCTGTGTAAAGATAAGGAGGGATATATTTAATATAAGCACCAATTATTTAAGCAACTCTTTTACCTTATTTATACTACTTTTATACAAAACATAGTAAGATACTTTATCGATCATTTTACTATATCCTTCCAATGTATAAAACTGAAAATTATTTCTTAACCTATAGCCGCTTATAAAATATGAAGCCATATTAGAGGAATTCATATCAGTTTTTATGTCATCTTTAATAGCTAAATAAGTTTTTGGTATAAGGGGTACATTTTCAAGCTTTAAAAAGCTATCCTGCAAATCTTTGATAAATTGTTGCTGTCTGTAAATCCTACCTATATCACCACGTCCATCGCTCCTATATCGTAGATATTGCAAGGTTTGAATCCCATTTAATTTTATTTGCCCTTTTTTTAGAGTGAAGCATTTTTTTAGCTCTGGATCCTTGATTTTTATGGTTTTGGGTATAGTTACAGTAAAGCCGCCTAACGCATCCACCCCTTTTTGAATTGCTTTAAAGTTTACAACAAGATAATTATGGATTTTAGTGTCTAAAAGTTTTTCAACCGATTCTTTGCATAGCTTTACACCACCATAAGCATAGGAGGCGTTGATTTTTTGTTTCCCTCTTCTGCCTAATGTTATCATAGTATCCCTTGGGATAGAAATAAAATTGATTCTATCATTTTTCATGTTAATCAATATGATAGTATCTGCTCTGGCTGGCTCATTACCTCTAGCATCTATTCCAAGAATTAATAAGTTTTTATTTACTATCTTTGATTCTTCTTTATAATCATAACTTTGTCTTGATTCATTGGATTCCTCAATATATGACTCATTATATGACTCCTTTTCAGTTGATATCTCATTAGGTTCCTGAATACTTTGCACACTGGATTTTAATATATTATTATTTAGTTTATTTACATTAGATTTATTACATGCAATAAGTATGATTGGTATGGCTATTATTAGTGTAAACATAATTCTTTTTAACATATTATTCATCTAAAGGTTGCCACCTTTCTGAGCAAAATTGCATCTCTAATATTATTTGCAAATATGATTTTTACTTTCAAAAAAGCAGCTGTTAAATAATTCATCAATTTTCAAAAAGAAAAATAGGGAATTAATACGTCTAATATATCAGAAAATGTTCTAAAGGAGGATTTTTCATGTTAAATAAAAAAACACTCATCGCAGCAATATTGGTACTAACAGTTTTTGTTGTTTCAAGCTGTACCGGAATAAATAAACCTGCAGAATCCAATAACTCAGATGTTGAATCAGGGGCTGAAGAAATAAAACAAGGGCAAATTATGGAACAATACGAAAAATTAATGAGTCAAAAAACTGACATTAGAGAATATATTTCTTTTGCAGATGAAAATATAGAATTTTTATCTGAAGAAAATGCGGCAAAACTGATAATACAAATGGAAGAACTGCAAAAAGAATATTTAGATGAACTGGAGAATGAATATTATTGTATGGATCAGAGCATATTATTCCAATTATATGAGCCTGAATATAATTTGGCAAATCTGGTGCCAGAAAATGTTGAAGATGAAGAAGTAAAGAGAATCCTTAAAGAGACCTATGAGTTAGGATACAAAGTGGATACTTCAGAAGGGATCTTTTTCCCTATAATTGACTACAGTTTTTATGAAAAATATTCTCAATACTTAACGGAGGATATGAAGGATTATATAGGCATTATGGCTGTAGAATCAGATAAAATGCCAGCAAAGGATGCAGGTTTGGTTATAAGCTGGGAAGAGGTTTTAGAAAGAGCATTTAATCAGGAAAGCTTTTTGGAAAAACACAAAGATTCGGTTAAATATGAAGATATAAAAAATCTATATAACAAATACGTATCTTTCATAGTGTATGGTATAGATAACACTCCGTTATTTAAGCATGTAGAAAGCACTATGAATGATGAAGCCAAAATTGCATATCAAAATTCTATCGACAAAGACAGCAATTTATCAAGGATTCTGAAAGAATATTATGAAGTTATAGAAAGGGAAGGTTTCAAGCTTACGGATAATGTAAAGAAATTCAGAGATGAAGTAATGAAAAAATTCTAAATCATTGAATAATATGTTTTGAATATGATACAATGTAAAAAGATGAGACCTTTGGTTAGTACAGGCAGCCGGTAAATAACCAGCTGCCTTTTCCATATACAATATATGACATATTTCCCGGGAAAAAATCTTTTTCTGGTGATATATGACATTTGTATCTAAGGGGCTGAATTCATGAGATTAAATATTCCTCATTTTGTAATGAGTATTTTGAACAGACTGACGGATAATGGACATGAAGCTTATATAGTGGGTGGATGTATCAGAGATATTCTTCTGGATAAGGAGCCTGAGGATTGGGATGTGGCTACTTCGGCTTTGCCTCATAATGTTATGGAAATTTTTCGTGACAAGAAAGTAATAAGTACAGGTGAAAAATATGGAACCGTAACAGTTGTGGAACATGATGACAAGGTGGAGGTGACTACCTTTCGTAGTGAGGGAGGATATAGTGATAGCAGACATCCAGATTGGGTTAGTTTTGGAGATAATGTTGTGGATGATTTAAGCAGGAGAGATTTCACGATTAATTCTATTGCATGGAACCATATTAAGGGAATTATAGATCCTTTTGGAGGAATGGAAGATCTAAATAAAGGGATAATAAGGGCTGTAGGAAATCCACCAGATAGGTTTTCAGAAGATGCTTTGAGGATGATAAGAGCTGTAAGATTTGCTTCAAATCTTAACTTTGTCATTGAAGATGAGACTCTTAAAGCTATAAAGAACCTGGCTAGCACCATTAAAAATATAAGTATAGAAAGAATTAGAGAAGAATTATTCAAGATACTTGCTGGCCCAAGTCCTTCCTATGGAATGAATATATTAATGGATGCAGGGCTGATAGAATTTATGCTGCCTGAAATGATGATGACTATTGATTTTCGCCAAAACAATCCTTATCACTATATGGATGTATATCAACATACTCTATGTGTTTTAGATAATTGTCCACCTTTACTTCATATTCGCCTAGCAGCTCTTTTTCATGATATCGGTAAACCTTATTGCTATACAGAGGATGCTAAAGGTATTGGACATTTTTATGGTCATGATAAAAAGAGTGTTGAGATTGCCATAAAAACTCTCAAGAGGCTTAAAAGTTCCAATAAGTTAATCAAAAAGGTTTCCTTGTTAGTAGAGCATCATATGAAATATTACAAACGCAATGAAAGGTATAAAATAAAGAGATTAATAGGTGAGATAGGAAAGGATAATATATTTGATTTATTAAGCCTACAAAAAGCAGATGCCATGTGCAAAAACAAACCAGAGCTTATTGATAATGCTTTGGAGATGGAGAATACAGTGGAGGATATTTTCAGTAGAAATGAACCAATAGATTTGAAAGATTTGGCCATTAATGGAGAGGATTTGATAAAATCCGGATTTAATCCAGGTGTAGAAATGGGAAAGATATTGAATGAATTATTAGATATGGTTATAAAGAGGCCAGAATTAAACAATAAGGAAACCCTTTTAGAAATAATTATGTGTAAGCCATTAAATTGAGTTATTTTTAAATAAATATTTAACTTCGAAAATACCTGTAGTACTGCTTTCATGAATAATATTATTTAATTTGCCAAAAATGATATAAAATATCAATAAATGGAGGTATTAAACGTGGAAGCAGGAGTAAGAAATAAAATTTCCGGTACAATCGAAGAAATCAAGTGTGATGGAATAATGGCGGAGATTAAAATGAGGGGTACATGAGTCGGTGATTCCTTAAGAGTTACGTCCGTGATGACGAAAGAAAGTTTAGATGAAGTAGGTTTCAAAATAGGTGACAATGTTAATGCCCTTATCAAGGCAATAAATGTTGTATTTGTGAAGCAGTAGGAGTAGAAAGAGCTGTTGCAGAGTTTAGGTCATGCAACAGCTTGTTTTTAATCCATAGTAATAATACTAGGTTTGTATAGATGCGGTAAATCTAATGGGATAATATGAAGTTATATAATATAATAAATGTTAGGGGGTGGTATTGTGTTTAGGCCAATGAGAAGAATGGACAAGGCCATGGATGAGGAAGCAGCTTTGGAATTGCTGAAAAGATGCGAATATGGAGTTTTATCGACTGTTGGAGGGAAAGGATATCCTTATGGAGTGCCGGTAAACTATGCTTTGAAAAATAGGGTTATATACTTTCATTGTGCAACAGAGGGACATAAGCTGGACAATATTTTAGAAAACCCCAAGGTTTCATTTTGCGTTGTAGGTGATACAGAAATTATATCCAAAAATTTCAGTACCAAATATGAAAGTGTCATATTATTTGGAAATGCAAGTCTAGTGGAAGATGACAATGAGAAAAAAGAAGCATTACTTGAAATAATCAAAAAGTACTCACCGGATTATATAGAAAGTGGGAAAAAGTACATAGCAAGCGATTTCAATAAGACAAAGGTAGTCAAGGTAGAAATTGAGCACTTAACAGGGAAGATAGCAAAAGAGTAAGCGGATAATACGCTTACTCTTTTGCTTTAAGTTATTTAATCTTTTCTACAAAGTTCCTTCCAAATTCTTTGCATCTTAACAGTGCATCTTCATCAGGATACCAAAGTTCTTTGAGAGGGTCGATGATTATCTCAAATCCTGCTCTGGAAAGCTCTTCCTCAATCAGTTTAGGAGATTCACCGCTCCAACCATAAGTTCCGAATGCTGCGCCTTTTTTGTTTTTGAAAGATAATCCTCTTATCATTTCCAAAATGCCCATGATTGAAAAGGTTATACCTTTGTTTATTGTAGGACTTCCCACCAATATGGCTTTTGATTTAAATACTTCCACCAGCAAATTGTTCTTGTCTGTTTCTGCTGCATTGAATAATTTTATAGTCACATCCTTATCTGCTTCTCTTATGCCTTCGCCAATGTATTCTGCCATTCTTCTGGTGCCATTCCACATAGTGTCATATATTATGGTTATCTGATTTTCTTGATATCCATCAGCCCATTCCATATATTTGTTAACTATCTGTGTCGGATCTTTTCTCCAAATAACACCATGGCTGGGGCAAATCATATCCAAAGGAAGATTGAAACTCAATACCTCTTCAATCTTCTTAGTTACAAAATTGCTGAAGGGGGTTAATATGTTGGCGTAATATTTCATACATTCATAAAACAACTCTGCCTGGTCAACCGCATCATTATATAATGGGTCTGCTGCAAGATGCTGGCCGAAACCGTCATTGCTGAAGAGTATATTATCTCCTGACATATAGGTGAACATGGTGTCAGGCCAATGTAGCATTCTTGCCTCAATAAATGTCAATTTGCTTTCCCCTATATCCAGCACATCTCCTGTTTTTACAGTTACGAAGTTCCAATCCTGATGATAATGGCCTTTTATTGATTTTACTGCATTTGCTGTGCAGTAGATGGGAGTGTCGGGTATGTAACGCATTAGCTCAGGTAAAGCACCACTATGATCTATTTCTCCATGATTAATTATGATATAATCAATTTCTTTCAAGTCAATTTCTTTTTTTAATTCATCAACAAATTCTTTAGCAAAGGGAAGCCATACTGTATCTATCAATACTGTTTTCTCATCTCGTATTAAGTATGAGTTATATGATGAACCTTTATATGCTGAGTATTCGTTACCATGAAATTTTCTTAATCCCCAATCTATTTTGCCTACCCAGGTTACTTTTTCTGTTATTTTAAATGCCATAATTCTCACTCCTTTTCATAAAAATGTAAAATATTATTACATCTGATAATATCACATACAATAATTATTATCAATAACAAAGAATATTATTAAAGAATTAGTAAATTTTGTGATAATTGTTACAGCGTAAATAATAATTTATGGTTAAAATATTTATAAGTAAATGATATTGAGGAGGTTTCTATAATATGGCAAAGTTCAATATTAACGATAAGGTGGGAGATATAGTATCAATTTATCCTGCAGCGGCAGATATATTTATGGCATATAATATAGATTTTTGCTGTGGAGGCGATAGACCATTAGAAGTTGCAGCCCAGGAAAAAGCAGTTGATGCAGTAAAAATTTTGGATGAAATAAATAAAAAATATGAAGCTTCTATAAATGAAAAGCAGGACTATGAAGATTACACTAAATATTCTTCTAAAGACTTAATAGATCATATTGTTAACACTCATCATAAATATTTGTGGGAGGAAATGCCTACATTATCAAAACTCACGCAAAGAATACTGGCTGCCCATGGAGATAATCATCCGGAATTGAATAAAGTGAAAACCTTATATGAGGATCTAAGAAAGGAATTGGAAGCTCATCTAAAAAAAGAAGAAGATATATTATTCCCGTTGATGAAGGCATATGAAGATGCAGAAGAAGGGAAAGCTAAGGATGATATGCTGGAAGGCATACGAAATCTCCAGGATGAGCATGAAACGGCAGGAAATATTCTTAAGGAGCTAAGAAGTGCGACTGATGATTATAAAGTGCCTGACGATGCATGTCCAACTTACGTTATGACATATAAGAAATTGGAAGAAATGGAGAGAGATATTTTCCTTCATATACATCTTGAAAATAATATTTTATTTAAACGATATGAGGAATAATAAATTTGATTAAGGTTTTAGGAGGTGTGGAGATGGCCATTAGCAAAGACATGACCATTGGTGAAATAGTAAGAAATTATCCGGAAAGTATTGAGGTTTTGATGGGATTTGGTATGGGTTGTGTAGGTTGACCGTCGGCTCAGGCTGAGACTCTGGAGGAGGCTGCAGCAGTTCACGGTTTTGATGTAGATGTATTGCTTAGAAGATTAAAGGAGGCTATTAAGGAATAAATGTGAGGGTAAAGGGCAAGTCATGCTCTTTACCCTAAATAATATATGGTTTGGAGGGTGATAAATTGAACAGTATAAATACTATGATGATGGAACATAAGAATATACTTAGAATGTTGGAAGTTACACGAAAATATTGCCTTAAAATATTAAAAAATGAAGTAGTAGATTATGATGATTTTTATAAAATAATCGATTTTGTAAGAAATTATGCTGATAAGCATCACCATGGGAAAGAAGAAATGATGCTATTTAATAGAATGACGGAGGAACTGGGCACTATAGCAGAGAAACTTGTTAAGCATGGTATGCTGGTTGAGCATGATTTGGGCAGGCTGTACATGAGCGAACTGGAGGAAGCATTAAAGAAGCTGGAAGCTGGGAATGAAGAAGCAAAGCTTGATATTATTGCCAGTGCCATGGGGTATGTTAATCTGTTAAAAAGACATATCCATAAAGAAGATAATGTGGTATACAAATTTGCTGAAAACAATCTGAAAAAAGAAACATTGAATATCATTGACGATGAAAGCGCTAACTTTGAAAAGAAGGCTGAGAGTGCCGGCATTCAGAGTAAATATTTAAATTTGCTGTCAGAGTTGGAATCAAAGGTAAATGAGTAGGAAGCCATTTAGATGTCTTTCTACTCATTTACATAGATAACCTTAGTTTCAGAGCCTTCCAGTAGAAATATACGTTCAATATCTTCACTTATCAAAGTATTAATGCTTTCATTGGTATTGAATTTAACGCAAATACCACAACTTGAACTGAGTTTTCTTGGTACCGGCATAGTTTCCGATGGTATATCTTTGCTTGCCAAAAATCGACTATATTTTATGGCGCCAAAGTGAGTAAAGAATGTTGCTATATATTCCATGGCTCTCTACTTTCTAATATTCAAAATATAATCACTGCCATTTTCAGATACCTCTACCTGGTAACCTGAATTTTTAGCAAAGCGTGTTACGTTTTCTTTAGCTGTCAAATTATCCACTAATACTTCTAAACCTTCAGGATTATTTTGCAGTGCCTTTTTAGTCATAAGCACAGGTTCTGGGCAAGATCTTCCTCTCGCATCTACTTTACATAGTTTCAATTTCTACACCATCCTTTAATTCTACATTCTCAGATTTTTCAATATTGAAATAAGCTATTGCCAGCACAACTATAAATCCCAAAATAACAGCTATTTGACCATTAGGTGTAGGTCCATTACCCGATGATGCCAGTTTAAAATTATGGGCAAAGGCTGCGCCAAAGGTTAAGCCCATTACTGTTATTACAGAATCAATATTTCCTTCAGAAGCCAAAATCAATTGTCTTAAAGGACATCCTCCCAATAATACAGATCCAAAACCAGCTAAGGCCATTCCGAGAAAATTCCACAAACCGTCTGTATGAGCTATAGGCTGGCCTGTAAAACCTAGTTTAAACTGACCAAAAAGAACATTTCCAATTAAAGCAGTTGCCAATATTGCTATAAAGCCTGATATTAAATGCCAGTCTTTGAATAATATTAAATCTCTTATGCCGCCGACGGTACAAAGTCTTGTTCTCTGAGCCAATGCTCCCACTATAAGGCCTGCAACCAGAGACATCAGCAGGGGTGCCCTTGCAGCGCCGGGACCTTCTTGGCTGAATATGAGAATTGAGGGTACTGCCAATAATAATACAAATAGGACAACTATGATACCAGGAAATAGATAGCCTTCAAATTCAGGTAATTTGTAAGTTCTTTTCAGGCTAAATCCCTTATTGAGGAAGATAATACCTATATAAATCCCTACCGCAAATCCTATTAGCCCTACAATGGCATTTAAGTCTCCTCCTGCAATTCTCAATATCATTCTTAGCGGGCAACCTAAGAACATCAAAGCACCAACCATCACTATAAAACCAAGTACAAATCTAGTAAAAGGAGCAGAACCTCCTTTTGCGGAGAATTCCTTTCCTGCAACGGACATAAAGAAGGCACCCAATACAAGTCCTATGATTTCTGGACGAACATACTGAACCACACCTGCACTATGTAACCCTAATGCTCCGGCAATATCTCTTATAAAGCATGCAATACAAAAACCCATATTGCCTGGATTGCCGAATTTAACCAATAATACCGCTATAATGCCTACTACAGCTCCGGTAAAAATTATTCCTTTTTTTCCGTCCAATTTCTATACCTCCCAATAATTACTATGCTTATATAAGTATAATACAGATTGTTAATAAATTAGCATTTAAAATATCTATAATAAAAGCTGATACAATAGAAACTATCAATAATGTCTTTATAGATTATAAGGTAATTTTATAGTACTATTAAATCATTGGAGGGATTATTATGGAGAGAATATATTTAGATAACGGGGCTACATCCTATCCGAAAGCGCCGGGTGTAGCTAAAGCTATGATACATTACATAGAGGATATAGGAACAAATATAAACAGAGGCGGATACAAAAGCGCATATTCTGCGGCAGAAGTGGTTCTGGACACGAGAGAAAGATTAATAAAGCTTTTTAACTATTCCAATAGCAATAATGTAATATTTACTCCAAACATAACATATAGTTTGAATTTCTTAATCAAAGGCTTATTAAAGCCGGGAGATCATTGCATAGTTACATCCATGGAGCATAATGCGGTTATGAGGCCGGTAATGCAAATGTATAAAAAGGGAGTAGACTTTACAAAAATAAAATGTGATATAGAAGGCAGACTCGATCCTAAGGATATAGAAAAGCATATTAAAGAAAATACCAAAGTAGTAATAATGACTCACGCTTCAAATGTTTGTGGAACTATAATGCCTATATATGAAGTAGGCAAGATATGTAAGAAGCACAATATAAAGTTTGTTGTAGATTCTGCCCAGACAGCAGGAGCCTTTAATATAGATATGAAGGAAATGAACATCGATGGCCTTGCTTTTACAGGTCACAAGGGTTTATTGGGCCCCCAGGGTATAGGTGGTTTTATAATTACTGATGAGATGGCGGAAATAATGGAACCATTGGTTTCAGGAGGAACGGGGAGTATGTCTGACTCCGAAGAGATCCCTCCATTTATGCCGGATAAATTTGAATCCGGTACAATAAATATTCCGGGAATCTTTGGCTTGAACGAAGCATTAAAATATATTGAAAAAGAAGGAATAGAAAGTATAAGAGAGAAGGAACTTGAACTAACCCGATTATTCATAAAGGGAGTTAAAACTTTAGAAAATGTGAGGCTGGTAGGAATAGATGGTACTGAAGGCAGGACAGCAGTTGTATCAATAGACTGCAAAGATAGGGATAATGCAGAAATATCTTATTTATTGGATAAGGACTTTGGTATAGCAACAAGATGCGGTCTTCATTGTGCCCCTTCGGCTCACAAGACTCTTGATACTTTCCCTCAAGGAACAGTGCGTTTTTCCTTCAGCCATTTTAATACAGAGCAGGAAATTGAATATACAATAGATGTATTAAATAAAATATTGAAAGGATAAATATGAAGTACAATACTATAAAAGAAGGTATATTTATTAAAAGACCCAATAGATTTATTGCCCATGTTTTGGTTGATGGAAAAGAAGAAATCGCCCATGTAAGAAATACAGGAAGATGCAGAGAAATATTGATAGAAGGAACTAGAGTGATTTTAGAGGTATCAGATAACCCCAAACGCAAGACAGGTTATTCTTTAATTGCAGCTTATAAAGGAGATATGCTTATAAATATTGATTCCCAGGTACCCAATCAAGTAGTATATGAAGCAATAAACCAAAACAAAATACCTTTAATAACAAATGTAAAAAAATTAAAAAGAGAAGTAACTTACGGAAATTCCCGATTTGACATCTATTTTGAAAAGGAAGATTTTAGAGGCTTTATTGAGGTCAAAGGTGTTACTTTGGAAGAGAATGGACTAGCCATGTTTCCTGATGCACCTACAGAAAGGGGAAGGAAGCATATAGAGGAAATGGCTGATGCAGTGGCCAATGGCTATGAAGGATTCATCATTTTTTTGATTCAAATGAAAGGAGTCCAAGCCTTTTCACCAAACTTCTCCATGGATCCGGAATTCTCAGAAGAGCTGAGAAAATCAGCGTCTTTGGGTGTTAAAGTTTTAGCTTATGATACTATTGTGAATGAAGATGAGATTGTAATATCTGAACCAATAAAAGTAATAGGAATATAAAGGGAAAAAATTCTAGCATAACATAGCTTTCAAAACACGATAATATAATTGAGAAAACTAATGGAGGTAGATATGGTGCAAGGTAGAGTAAATAATACACATAATCCTCTTCCAGGGGTAAAGTGTGTAGTCAATACATGTGTATACCATGATGCACACGACCACTGCACAGCTTCAAAAATTGAGATACAACCTAGAAATGCTAAAAGTACTGAAGAAACTGACTGCGCAACTTTCGCTCCTAAACAACTATAATAAGCTGCCCTAGGGCAGCTTATCTGTTAAACCCAATTTTCAATTTTGTATAATAATGTTTTACAACTT
>JAAYMO010000129.1 GCA_012521375.1 Clostridiales bacterium | reverse complement strand
TCTTCTGTTATAATTACTTTCATAGGAAAGATCCCTCCGATTTCTGTTTTTTGTGGTAAATAACATTATATCAGAGGTCTTTCCTTTTTTCATGCTTCCCTGTCACAAATGTATTATCTCATATCATAAATTTTTATTTTATAATCCTTATCTGGTAATTCCGCATGGAATTTGGTTTGTATTATATTTTCAGCTTAATATGATTATATATTATTAACAGCAGAAATATAATATAATGATGTAATCATATAGGAGTTGATATGTTTGTTTGAGTCATTGAAACATGTATATAGTAAATCTAATATCCCATTTCTCCCACAACTTTATATAAAAAAAATACTTGATAATTATAATATAGAAGTTATAGATGTTCAACGGATAAGAAGTGTGTACAAAATAAAATCAAAAGATGGAGTCTATTGTTTAAAGAAAGTAGGAAGCAGCGAAAAAAAGGCGATAAAAAGTATACGGATTATGGAATATTTAATGACCAAAAACTTTCATAAAGTGGCTAAACCTATTTACTGTATAACAGGTGAAATTTTAGTAAAAGCAGATGATTCATCATATTATTTGACAAATTGGATTGACGCAGAAGAAGTCGATTTTGAAAATCCTAATCATGTAACTGACAGTGTCCAATTGCTAGCAGAATTTCATGAAAAAGCTAAGGGATTTAATGATAATGATATTAAGATGAAAAGCAATTTAGGAAAAGTTATAAAAATGTATAACAGAAAATTACAACTTATGAGTAAATTTAAAGATCAGCTCGCGAAAATACAGAATAAGAGTATTTTTGATATTACATATCAAGATAATATTAATTATTATATTGCTCAAGCAAGGCAATCTATTGAGTTATTAAAAAACTCTGAATATTTATCTCTGTGTGAAGAGAGTAAAAAAGAAAAGCATGTATGCCATAATAGCTTCTATTATCAAAATATATTAAAAGACAATAACAATAATTATTTTATAGTTGATTTAGAGAGCTGTTTGTATGATTTGCCATTAATTGATTTAGCAAAATTTCTAAGAAGAATTATGTCAAGAGAGTCTTTTTTATGGGATTTTAATTACTGTAATGAATTAATTACCGAATACTCGAGGATTAGAAAAATCAATGATAAAGAATATAAAGTACTGCTAGCTCTATTAATATTTCCATATAAATTTTATAGGCTAGGCAGGAAGAAATATTTAAAAAAGAAAAAATGGAAAGAGGATAGATATATTAGAAAACTAAATAGGGTACTAGAATCAATTGTATACAAAAATACATTCATAAAAGATTTTAAAGAATACTATGATATAAAATTATAATGGTTATAAATGGTCGGGGCAACAGGATTTGAACCTGCGGCCTCTTGGTCCCGAACCAAGCACGCTACCAAACTGCGCTATGCCCCGAAAATCTATTTTATATATTATACCTTTATGAAACCAAAGTCAATACCCACTAAAAATTGTAAAAATGTATTTTGAGAAGGAAAACTGATAATTTAGAAGAATATAGATAAATAAATAGTTAGTACATTATTATTTCATTTTTCTTTATTGGGGGTATTACATGAAAATTAGCTTTTTAGGTGCCGCTCAAATGGTTACTGGCTCATGTTATTTATTGACAACAGACAAATATAAAGTTCTAATAGATTGTGGCCTATTTCAAGGTGATTCTGATTCAGAAGATTTAAACAGAAATTTATTTGATTTTGATCCAGCTAATATTGATTTTCTTTTATTAACCCATTCTCATATAGATCATAGCGGCAGGATACCACTTCTTGTAAAAAGGGGATTTAATGGAAAAATAGTATCTACAAAAGCTACTTTTGAACTATGTTCAATAATGTTACCGGATAGCGGATATATACAAGAAATGGATGTTGAATGGATTAACAGAAAAAGAATGAGAGCAGGTAAACCTTTAATTGAACCTCTTTATACTATTAGCGATGCTGAGAAATCTCTAAAATACTTTGAAATTATAAATTATGATGAAGTAGTCAGTTTGGTTGATGGAATTGAGGTTAGATATAAAGATGCAGGTCATATATTAGGCTCAGCAATTATAGAGTTATGGGTAAAAGAGAAAGATGAAAAGATAAAAATAGTTTTTACTGGTGATTTAGGAAATAAAGATATACCTATAATGAGAAATCCTTCTGTGATAGATGAAGCTGATTATCTTGTAATGGAAGCTACTTATGGTAATAAAATACATGGTAACATAGAAAATACCTTATTGTTTTTATTGGATATAATAACTCATACAGTTGAGAACGGTGGAAATATAGTAATACCATCTTTTGCAGTAGGGCGTACTCAAGAAATATTATATATGTTGAACATGTTAAAAGAAAGCAAATACTCGAAAATAAAAGATATACCAGTATTTGTGGACAGTCCTCTAGCTATTAATGCAACTAATATATTTAAAAATAATGAAGATTTATTTGATGAAGAAACTAAAGAATTGATAAGGAAGGGTGATAACCCTTTTGAATTTCCAAATTTAATATTTACTAAAACTGCTGAAGAATCAAAAGCTATTAACTTTTATGAAGGCAGTAGCATTATAATGTCTGCTAGTGGAATGTGTGATGCAGGAAGAATAAAACATCATTTGAAGCATAATCTTTGGAAAGGAAACTCCTGTGTTGTATTTGTAGGTTATCAAGCAAAAGGCACCTTAGGTAGAAGAATCCTGGATGGAGAAAAAAAAGTAAAAATATTTGGAGAAGATATATATGTAAACTGCAAAATTTATAATCTAAATGGATTGTCTGGTCATGCAGATCAAAAAGGATTGTTAGATTGGTTTTCTGCCATTAAAAAGAAACCTGTTAAAGTATTCTTAACTCACGGTGAAGAAAACTCTTTATTAGCTTTTTCTAGCTTACTAAAAGAAAATTTTAATATAGATGTAGAAATAGCTAGTATTGGTGAAACAGTTGAAATAGAAACAGTTGAGAAATCTATAAGTATATTAACAGATAAGCCTGCTGTTAAATCTAAGATTGATTTAGATTTGATTGATGATATAGATGCTATTCTTGATACTATCAGAGAAGCGCTGGTTAATAATAGCACTTTGATCGATATGAATAAAGCTAGGTTATTATCTGAAAAAATGAAAAATATACGTTCTCAGCTTGAAAATCTAGATAAACTTATAAAAAATGTATAATAAAATGAACATATGTGATCAAATATTATTAAAGCATTTGAGAAAAATAAAGTTAGATATATTATTTTTGAAGGTGATCAAATGCTTAACAATTTTAAAAATGAAGAGTTAGTAAAAGTACAAGGCAAACTTTATCCTTTAGTAGGGGGAAGATTGAGACTGGCTCATGAAGATAATGCTAATTTAAGCATAGAAACAAACGTGATTTCATATGATGGTGAAGTTGCTATAATTCAAGCTACAGTTAAAACAGAAAAAGGACAATTTAACGGTTTAGGAAATGCTTCTGTAAAAAGAGATAGAATTTTATCAAATGCTATTCTTGAATTAGCAGAGACAAGAGCTATAGCAAGAGCATTGAGATTTGCTGGATATGGGATAGAATATACCGGGTTTGAAGAAGTTGAAAATAACAGACTAAACGATAATGAAGAATCAGCTACTAAAACACAGCTTCTAAATATGTTTTCCTTTGCAAGACGCATCAATCTATCTAACGAAGAACTAAAAGATATTATAATTAAAACTACAGGAAAAAGATATACGAAAGATCTAACAAAAAAAGAAGCAAAACTTATACTTGATATACTTGCTGAAAAAAAAGAGAAGAATGATGATTTCATAATGTAACTATTTGATTATGCATAAGTTTTTATTGTATGAAGAATATTTCTATAGTATAATTAATAGGACAAATAAAGAAAAACAACATGAGTCCTTGCTAAGCGTACAAATAATAAGTATGCAAATAACTATTAATACAAATTATATTTATTATTATAAATAACCTCCATGTTTTATTGGTGCTTTAGTACAAATAAGCTTCCTATAATATGGAAGCTTATTTAAATAAAATATAATAATTTT
Source organism: Clostridiales bacterium (assembly GCA_012521375.1). Taxonomy (GTDB): domain Bacteria; phylum Bacillota; class Clostridia; order Lutisporales; family Lutisporaceae; genus Lutispora. The sequence goes on along the minus strand of JAAYMO010000129.1, from coordinate 10,430 downwards.
AGGTGGTGAATTTATAAATATGACGTCAATAATGTTCTTACAGCACTTAGCCAATGGAATTTCTCTCGGTAGTCTTTATGCACTAATAGCCATAGGTTATACAATGGTTTATGGTATTTTAAGGCTAATTAATTTTGCCCATGGTGATATTTTCATGATGGCTACTTATTTTGCATTTTTTGGAGTTTTTTTTGGACTACCTTGGTACGTTGCTTTTCCCATTACAATACTACTAACAGTTTTACTGGGAATGTCTGTAGAGTTAACAGCATATAGAAGTTTAAGAGATGCACCTAAAATATCAATAATGATATCAGCTATTGGAGCATCATTTTTATTAGAAAATCTTGCGATAGTGATATTTGGAGGCAGACCAAAAGCGTTCCCAACGGAAGAGATTTTTACCAAAGTAATACATATAGGAAACATATCTATTCAAAGGTTAACTTTTATAATACCTGTGGTTACCGCAATTTTACTTATAATTTTATCGTATTTGATTAATAAAACTAAAACTGGTATGGCTATGAGAGCAGTTTCAAAGGACCATGAAACAGCTAGACTAATGGGAATAAATATTGATAGAACTATATCTGCAACTTTTGCTATAGGTTCTGCCCTGGCTGCCATAGGCGGAGTAATGTGGGGATTAAAGTTTCCACAGATACAACCATTAATGGGTGTTATGCCTGGTTTAAAATGCTTCATTGCAGCTGTAATAGGTGGAATCGGTAGTATTACCGGAGCTGTTATTGGTGGATTTTTTCTTGGTGTGAGCGAGATTATGCTTGTAGCATTTTTTCAGAGTATGACGGGATATAGAGATGCTTTTGCATTTATAATTCTAATAATAGTTCTCCTATTTAAACCAACTGGTATAATGGGAGAAAAAATATCAGAGAAGGTGTAGTATATGATGAAAAGAGATTATTATCTAACTTCTATATCATTAGTTCTTCTTGTAATATTTTTGTATTTTGCCGATATGTATATGGATGCATATATAATTAGAATACTAAATCTATGTGCAATATATACAATACTAGGGCTAAGCATGAATCTTATTAATGGTTTTACAGGGCTTTTTTCTTTAGGGCATGCTGGTTTTATGGCTATAGGTGCTTATACCACTGCTATATTAACCCTTTCTGTAGATGCAAAGGTTCAAAATTTTTTCTTGGAACCTATAGCTGCTCCTTTAGCTAATGTGGTGTGGCCATTTTTCCCAGCCCTTTTACTTGCAGGTATCTTATCTGCGCTTGTTGGTTTTTTAATAGGCGCCCCTGCTCTAAGGCTTAAGGGAGATTATTTGGCTATAGCTACTTTAGGATTTGCTGAAATAATTAGAGTTGTATTTACTAATACACAGAACATTACTAACGGTGCACTAGGATTAAAAAGAATACCACCATATACAAATTTATGGTGGAGCTTTGGTATTGCAGTTTTTACTGTTATTTTTATGGCTTTATTGATAAATAGTAGTTATGGCAGGGCCTTTAAAGCGATTAGAGAAGATGAAATTGCTGCAGAAAGCATGGGAATAAATTTATTTAAACATAAAGTTATGTCATTTACTATTGGAGCTTTTTTTGCTGGTGTAGGAGGAGGCCTTTTAGGAAACTTATTGGGAACAATTGACCCTGCTATGTTTAGGTTTACTCTAACATTTAATATTTTACTTATCATTGTTTTAGGTGGAATGGGTAGTATTACGGGCACTGTTATTTCAGCTTTTGTAGTTACCATTTCCTTGGAAGCCTTGAGATTTTTAGATCAACCTATAGATCTTGGTTTATTTGTTATTCCTGGCATTGCAGGTATGAGAATGGTTGTATTTTCGGTGCTACTTATGCTAGTTGTGCTGTTTTATAGACATGGACTTATGGGAACTAATGAATTTAGTTGGGATAAATTTTTAAAAGTCTTAAGGTTTAAAAGACCTCTATTAAAAGGAGGTAAAAATTAATGGAAATGTTAAGAACTGAAAATATTACAATGCAATTCGGAGGTTTGACTGCTGTAAAAGACTTTAACCTCAAATTAAATAAAGGAGAAATCGTGGCTTTAATTGGCCCTAATGGAGCAGGAAAAACAACCGCCTTTAACATGATAACAGGAGTATATAAACCGACAAAGGGAAAGATATATTATAAAGGTAGAGATATAACACAAATGGCTCCTCATAGTATTACTAAGCTAGGCATTGCAAGGACTTTTCAAAACATCAGGCTATTTAAAAATTTAAGCGTCATAGATAATGTGTTAATTGCGAACCATTTGCATGTAAAATCTAACCTTTTTGAAGCATTGCTAAGGGTACCAAAATATAAAAATGAAGATAGAAGTATGATGAAAAAGTCTATGGAGTTACTTGAAATAGTAGGACTAATTGACGTAAAAGATGAGAAATCTAGCTCCTTGCCTTACGGTATGCAACGTAGGCTTGAGATAGCAAGGGCTTTAGCTACTAAGCCTGAAGTTTTACTTCTTGATGAGCCAGCAGCAGGTATGAATCCAAAAGAAACTGAAGATCTTACAAAATTCATTAAAAAAATAAGAGATGATTTTGATCTTACAATATTCATGATTGAACATCATATGCAGGTTGTAATGGGGATATCTGAAAGAATATATGTTTTTGACTATGGTATTACCATTGCGCATGGCAATCCAAACGAAATACAGAATAATCAGAGAGTTATTGAAGCATACTTGGGGGTGGATGATAATGCTTAAAATAGAAAACTTGGTAGTTGCATATGGCGGTATTGAAGCACTAAAAGGTATAAGTTTAGAAGTTGAAGAAGGAAAAATTGTCACTCTAGTAGGCGCAAATGGAGCTGGAAAAAGTACAACACTGAGAAGCATAACAGGCCTTGTGAAACCAAAGAGTGGTACTATAACTTATAACGGTGTAAATCTTATTAATATGAAAACTCAGGACATAGTCAAACTTGGAATAACGTTAGTTCCTGAAGGCAGAAGAATATTTCCTAACCTAACAGTGCTTGAAAATCTTAAATTAGGGGCTTATTTTAGAAAAGATGTCAATAATATAAAAAAAGACTTAGAATGGGTATATAGCCTGTTCCCTATACTGAAAGAAAGAAATTGGCAGATGGCTGGCACTTTATCAGGAGGGGAACAGCAAATGTTAGCAGTTGGAAGAGCATTGATGTCAAAACCAAAACTTTTGATGATGGATGAACCGTCCCTAGGTTTAGCTCCATTAATAGTAAAAGAAATATTTAATATTATTAAGGAAATTCATAATCAAGGTGTTACAATATTATTGATAGAACAAAATGCAAATGCAGCATTGAATATAGCTCACGTAGGCTATGTAATAGAAACAGGAATTATAAAACTTAAAGGAGAAGGTAAAGAACTTCTTAATAATGAGGAAGTAAGAAAAGCATATTTAGGAGAAAGTGTTTCTAATTAAATTGAGGTTGATATAAATGACAAGAAGAGAAATAGAACATATTAATCATGAAGTTTTAAAAAAACAAAATGATATTATCCAAAGAATAAAACAAAATAATGAAAATGAATACCATAAAACAGGAAGAATAAAATATGCCCGGGTAATAACCTATGGCTGTCAACAAAATAATTCCGATTCTGAAAAATTAAAAGGAATGCTTAAATTAATGGGTTATAACCAGACGGAAGATAATGAAGAAGCAGATGTAATTTTGTTTAATACCTGTTGTGTAAGAGAAAATGCAGAATTGAAATTATATGGAAATATTGGTGCATTAAAAAACTTAAAAAAGAAAAAACCTGATCTTATCATCGGAGTATGTGGGTGTATGATGCAACAGAAGCATGCAGTTGAGATGATAAAAGAAAAATACAGGCATGTAGATCTAATTTTCGGAACTCACAATATTTATAGATTTCCGGAAATCTTTGAAAAAGCACTACATGAAAAATATACACTAATAGACATACTTGATACTGAAGGGTTCATAGTTGAAAACCTACCTGTTGAAAGAGATGAAAAACATAAAGCATGGGTAACCATAATGTATGGTTGCAACAACTTTTGCTCATATTGCATAGTTCCCTATGTAAGAGGTAGAGAAAGAAGCCGTAATCCTGAAGATATAATTAAAGAAATCAAAAACCTTGTCCAAGATGGATGCAGGGAAGTAACCTTATTAGGACAAAATGTTAACTCTTATGGCAAGGATTTAAAAATTGAATTTGATTTTGCTGATTTGCTATATAAAATTAACTCTATTGATGGAATTGAAAGAATAAGATTTATGACTTCCCATCCTAAAGATTTGTCAAATAAATTGATAAAGGTAATGAGCGAATGCTCTAAAATTTGTGAACATTTGCATCTTCCTTTTCAAGCAGGTAGCAATAAAATATTAAAACTAATGAATAGAGTGTATACAAAAGAAGAGTATCTTGAAAAAGTAAAAAGAATCAAGGAAGCCATACCAGGAATAGCTCTGACGACAGATATTATAGTGGGATTTCCAGGAGAAACTACTGAAGATTTTGAAGACACTTTGGACATTGTAAGAAAGGTAAGATTTGATCAAGCATTTACATTTATTTATTCAAAAAGAGAAGGTACTCCAGCAGCTGAAATGATGGATATTATCAGTGAAGAAGAAAAGCAATATAATTTTAATAGATTAATTGAAGTTCAAAACAAAATTTCTAGAGAGATTAATGAGAGTTATAAAGATAATATATATGAAGTATTAGTAGACGGCCCCAGTAAAACTAATAAAAATATACTGACCGGAAGAACGAGAACTGGGAAAGTGGTTAATTTTAAAGGTGATGCAAATATAGGAGATTTAGTTAATGTAAAAATCAAAGAGGTTCATACCTGGTCATTAAATGGAGAAGTAGTTATGAGTAACCAGAGTTAATCTCTGGTTTTTTGCGTTTTCTAATAATTTTGCTATAATTGATATATCAAGAAAGGGTGATTATATGTCACAATTAACACCAATGATGAAGCAATATATGGAAATCAAAAAGCAGCATATGGACAAAATTGTTTTTTTCAGATTAGGTGATTTCTATGAAATGTTTTTTGATGATGCGATTATAGCTTCAAAGGTGCTGGAGATTACTTTAACCGGAAGAGATTGCGGTATGGACGAAAGGGCACCAATGTGCGGTATTCCATACCATGCTGCCGATACATATATAAGCAAATTAATAGAAAATAATTATAAAATTGCTATATGCGAACAAGTAGAAGATCCAGCTTTAGCAAAAGGTATAGTTAAAAGGGAAGTTATAAAGATTATAACTCCTGGTACTGTAACAAGTAGCATAATGTTGGATGATAAGAAAAATAATTATTTGACTTCTATTTATAAATCTGAAACCTATGTAGGACTATGTTATGTTGATTTATCAACTGGAGAATTTAATTCAACAGTTATAGATAATAAAAGATGGAATTTTGTTGTTGATGAAATTAACAGACTGAATCCATCAGAAGTTTTAATGAATACAGATGATCAAACTATTAGTTCTATATACAAAAATAGTACTATACTAGATAAAAGGTATTATAATTTAGATGAATGTAGACAAAGATTAAAAATACAGTTTAATGTAGAGGCAATAGAAGGCTTAGGACTTGATACAGAAGCAGCAATTAAAGCTTCTGGTTCTTTATTGTTATATTTAGATGAAACTCAAAAAAATTCTTTATCAAACATTAATAGAATTAAAACTTATAACATTACTAATTATATGATTTTAGATAAAAATACAAGAAGAAATCTAGAATTAAGTGAAACAATAAGAGATAGAAGCAAAAAAGGTTCATTGTTATCAATTTTAGACAAAACAAATACATCAATGGGAGCTAGATTACTTAGGCAATGGCTGGAAAAGCCACTATTATCAGTAGAAGAAATTAACAATAGACTAGATGCTGTAGAAGAACTATATAATAAATTTTTGATGAGGGAAGAATTAAAAGAGTACTTGAAGTCAGTATATGACATTGAGCGATTGGGAAGTAGGATAGCATTAGGTACTGCAAATGCTAAAGATTTAATCTCATTTAAAAATTCATTGGCGAATCTTCCTAACATAAAAATAGTTCTCTCAAATTTCAACAGTTTCATATTGGATAATTTACATAGAAATTTCGATGATTTAACTGACTTATACGATTTAATAGATAAATCTATAAATGAAGAAGCTCCATACAGCCTTAAGGAAGGAAACTTGATTAAAGATGGCTACAATGAAGATATTGACAAATGTAGAGAGGCATCAAGAAATGGCAAGCAATGGATTATTGAGTTAGAACAAAAGGAAAGACAAAGAACAGGCATAAAATCTTTAAAAATAGGATATAATAAAATTTTTGGTTATTATATTGAAGTAACAAAAGCCAATATTGATAGTGTACCTGAAGACTATATTAGAAAACAGACTTTAGCTAATGCGGAAAGATATATAACACCTGAATTAAAAGAACTAGAAGAAATTGTTTTGCATTCTGATGAGAAGCTTATTGATCTCGAATATGAAATTTTTGTAGCAATAAGGAAGGAAGTAGCTGGCCATATAAGAAGAATACAGGATACGGCTCATGCTATAGCAATCTTGGATTGTCTGTGCTCATATGCTGAGATATCGCAAAATAATGGGTATGTTAAGCCTATCATAGGTGACTTTGATACTATAGAGATTAGAGAAGGAAGGCATCCTGTAGTTGAAGCACAAAGTATGATGAGTGGTTTTGTTCCAAATGACGCTCTTATGGACTGCGAGTATAATAGATTGCTTATAATAACCGGCCCTAATATGGCGGGAAAATCTACTTATATGAGACAAATTGCCCTAATTGTTCTTATGGCTCAAATAGGATGTTTTGTACCTGCTTCATATGCAAAAATTGGTATTGTAGATAGAATTTTTACGCGAATTGGTGCATCTGATGATCTGGCTTCAGGACAAAGCACCTTTATGGTTGAAATGACAGAACTTGCAAATATAATTAATAGTGCAACTAAAAAAAGCTTAGTAGTGTTAGATGAAATAGGAAGGGGTACAAGTACTTTTGATGGTCTTAGCATTGCTTGGGCAAGTATAGAATATATATCTGATAAATCTAAATTAGGATGTAAAACACTTTTTGCTACTCATTACCATGAATTAACTGAGCTTGAAAACAGAATTCCTGGTATAAAAAATTATTATATAGCAGTAGAAGAAAAAGGTAAGGATATTATTTTTCTAAGAAAAATAAAGAGGGGAAGTATTAGTGGAAGTTATGGTATCCATGTTGCACGTTTAGCTGGTATTCCGGAAGAAATACTAGAAAGGGCTTATGAAATATTGGAAGTTATTGATATAAAAGAAAAAAATGCTAAAATTAAAATTAATGCAAGATCTAATAAAAAAGAGAAAAGAAATATCTCTGAGGAGTTAAATCTTTTTAACTATGCTATTTATGAATTAGCAGAGGATATAAAGAATATTGATGTCAACAATATTACACCTATTGAAGCTCTTAATAAATTAAATATACTTAAAGAAAAAGTAAAATCTTTTTAATATAAGTATTGGAGGACATTATGGGGGAGGACATTATGGGGAAAATAGCTCTTTTAGGTGAAGATACCATAAATAAAATAGCAGCTGGTGAAGTCATTGATAGACCTGCATCAGTAGTGAAAGAATTAATGGAAAATTCTATAGATGCAGAAGCTACATCTATTACAGTAGAAGTAAAAAATGGAGGCAAAGCACTAATTTCTGTAATTGACAATGGCTTTGGTATTATGAGAGAAGATATTCCTTATTTATTTGAAAGGCATGCCACAAGCAAAATAAAGACGATAGATGATTTAAATGAAATTTATACATTAGGTTTCAGAGGAGAAGCTATGTCCAGTATTGCTGCAGTTGCTGATATTGAATTAGAAAGTCAATCAGATGAGGATATATTAGGAACAAGAATTGTAATACACTCTGGCAAAGTAATAGAGAAAAAAGAAATATCTACGTCAATCGGCACTGTAATTAAAGTAAAAAATTTATTTCATAGTATTCCTGCCCGTTTAAAGTTTTTGAAAAGTGATAAAACTGAATTGAACTATATAACAGATATAGTTGAAAAAATTGCGTTGTCTAATACTCATATAGCAGTAAAGTATATAGTTGATGATGATATTATTTTTCATACTCCTGGTAATGGTGATCTATTATCAGTAATACAATGTATATATGGAATAAAATCAGCAAAGTTAATGCTGCCGGTAAATTACTCCAATGATCTTCTTTCAATAAAAGGTTATATATCAAAACCGGAATTTAATAAAGGGAACTCAAAACACATATTATTCTCAATAAACGGCAGAATTGTTAAAAACAATTTATTAAAAGAAGCTGCGAGAACTGCTTATAAAACTCTTTTGATGAATAAAAGGTATCCTATTACTATATTAAATATATGTATTGATCCTGAAAAAATTGATGTGAATGTTCATCCAACTAAAGCAGAGGTTAAATTTGCTGATGATAGAAGTATTTTTAATTTAGTTTATCATTCTATATATCAAACCTTATCGAATAATAATCTCATATATGAAGGCAATTTCGATGATAATAATGCTATTAATTTAAACGAGCATAGTTTAGAAAAAACAATAATTATGAATAATAAAGGTAACAGAGCATATTCTTTATTTGAAAAAGATGAATTATCATATCAATCTATAAATTATGATCAAAGTAACTATGATTATAACGTACAAGAAAAAAATAATAGTATAATCGTTGGTGATAAATCTTATACTAAAAAATCTAGCAAAGAAATAATTAAAGGTAAAGTAATCGGACAGATTTTTGATACTTATATAGTATATCAAACAGAAGATAGCTTTTTCATAATCGATCAACATGCTGCCCATGAAAGAATATTATATGAAGAACTTATTGATAATACTAAAAATAGATCTATTGAAAAACAGCCTTTACTAATGCCAATCATAATTGAGTTAACTCCTAAAGAAAAATATATCATAGATAGATACAAAAATGTATTATTTGATTTAGGATTTGATTTAGAATTTTTTGGAGAGAAATCCTTGGCAATACGCCAAGTACCAATAATAAAGGGCGAACCATGTTCAGGATTTATGATAACAAGTTTATTAGACACTATTGAAAATTATAAAAATGATCTAACATCAATTTATGATAAAACAATAATAGAATTAGCTTGCAAAACTGCTATAAAAGCAAATAATAATTTAACGGAAAAAGAAGCAGAAGAGCTTATTATTCAATTGTTTAATTCAAAACAACCCTATACATGTCCACATGGAAGGCCTACAATGATATCATTTACGAGAAATGAACTAGAAAAAAAGTTTAAGAGAATTGTGTAAGGTGATAAGTTTTGAAACAAAAATTACTAATCATTGCTGGACCCACTGCCATTGGCAAAACAAGTATTTCAATACTTGTAGCTGAAAAATTATGTGGCGAGATAATATCAGCAGATTCAGCACAAGTGTATAAATATATGGATATTGGTACTGCTAAAATTAGTAAAGAAGAAATGAAAGGTATCAAACACTATATGCTAGATGTATTATATCCTGATGAAATTTTTAGTGCCGCATTGTTCAAAGAAAAAGCTGAGAACTATATTAATGATATATGCGATAGAGGAAAACTTCCTATTATTGTAGGAGGTACAGGATTATACATAAACTCACTTTTAAATAACTTTGAGTTCACTGATTCCATTATTGACAAGGAATATCGTAACGAATTAATAAATATAGCTTATGAGAAGGGAAATAAATACGTTCATGAAATGCTTAAAGGTATTGACTACATTTCATATAACAAACTTCATCCCAATGATTTAAGAAGGGTTATAAGAGCATTGGAGGTATATAAAAATACAGGAAAACCAATAAGCTATTTTCAAGCTCTTTCTAGGCAACAACCTTGTAAGTATGACTTTTCTTATATTGCTCTTAATATGAAAAGAGATAAACTTTACAAAAGAATTGAAGATAGAGTAGATAAGATGATTAAGTCTGGTTTAATCAGCGAAGTAGAAAAACTTCTAAAAATGGGATATAATAAAGAACATACGGCTCTTCAAGCATTAGGCTATAAAGAAATAATTGATTATTTGCAAAACAAATATAGTTATGATGAAGCTATAAATAAGCTAAAGAAAAATACAAGGAACTATGCTAAAAGACAGTTAACCTGGTTTAGAAATGATAGCAGAGTATTTTGGTTAAACGTTGATAGTTATTTCTCTATAGAAATTTTGGTAGAGAATATTATTAGATATACAGCAGGAAAAATTAGTTTAATATAGAATAAATATCAGTTATTATTATAATAATATATATGTCAAAGGAAAAATTTTCTTTTAAAATTATAAAAAT
>JAAYMO010000128.1 GCA_012521375.1 Clostridiales bacterium | reverse complement strand
ATGAACTTGAAACTCAACAACCACAGCTTATAAAAGATTTTGAAACAGCCGGTAATAGTGTTTCAAATGAATTACTGAAAGGTGTTGAAGATCAATTAGAAAAAAATAAACCTTGGTATCTAAGAATTTTAGATAAATTACCAACTTGGTTAAAAAACATATTTGGTATTGATTCACCTTCAACAGTATTTAAAGGATACGGTGAAAACGTGATGGAAGGTTTATTAGAAGGGTTGCAAGGATGGGATTTAGATTTTAAAAAAATTTTCGAAAACTTGATAAAAGAAGGGAAAGAAACATTAAAAGAATTAAAAGAGTATTTTGAAAATTGGACAGCAAAAATTAAATTACCTCATTTTTCATGGGATTATAACAATGGATTTAAAGCTTCCGGAATAGTGAAAACAGTATTAGAAACTCTTAAATTACCAACAACAATTCCGAAGTTAAAAGTGGAATGGTATGCAACAGGTGGTTTTCCGACTACAGGTCAATTATTTATAGCACGGGAAGCAGGTCCGGAGTTAGTTGGTACGATGGGTAACAGAACAGCGGTTGTTAACAATGAGCAAATAGTAGAAGCTGTTTCTCAAGGTGTATTTGAAGCAGTGAGCATGGCGATGCAATTAAACGCAAGAAGTGAAGATAATAGGGATTTAGTAATTAATCTTGACGGTAGAACACTTGCAAGAGTGCAATTAAGCAAATTGAACGAGGAAGCACAGCGCTTGGGATATGCTCCAATTTTGAGATATGGGGAGGTATGATGATATGATTAAGATTAACGGCGTACAAATTCCTACCCCCTCCACTTATCAAATAGGAATATATGATTTAAGTAAGGCCGAAAGAAATGCTACTGGAACAATAGTAATAGATAGAATAGCAACAAAAAGAAAAATCGAATTAACATGGCGATATTTAACAAGAGAACAATTAAATAAATTATTAACTCTTGTTAGTCCGGTGTTTTTTGAAGTTGAATATACTGATCCTCAGAGTAACGAAATTGAAAAAGGTATCTTTTACTGTGGTGATAGACTGGTACAAGCGTTTGATTATAAAAATGGTAGGATTCGGTATAAAGACATAAGATTTAATATAATCGAACGGTAGGTGTTTTCATGTATCCAGTATCGCAAAAATTTATAAATGAAATACGAGCAATAGAAAGAAAAATATATGGCCGTATAACAATTGATTATACGGATCCCACCATAGATCAATCTGTACAAGTTGAAGCAAACGAAAATGCTAACATATCGTACCCCCATCAGGTGGCAGATAATATTAAAGAACCGGCTGCTAAATATGCAAGCCTTGATGGGAGCTGGATACTTGGTGAAGGGTATGTACTTGCTCCACTTCCGGGAGATGCAAGTATAAGACAGATGGGTTGGTGGGGTAGTACTTTTGCCGGAACTAATGGATATTTTTCAGAACCGTATCCAACATTGGCGATTACTTTTCTGCCTCGCCCAATTGTAAAATTACAAGCGGTAGGAGATAGCCAACGTCAGGAATGGCCGGTTGATTTTGATATTAACTTGTATAGCGGCGAAAATCTTGTATATACCGAAGTTGTTACTAATAACGATAAGATAGCTTGGGAGAAATCTCTTGACGATCCTGTTACAGAGGTCACGAAAATAGAATTGGTAATCAAAAGGTGGAGCCATGAAGGCAGATGTGCAAAAATATTAGAATTTTTTACAAGTGTTCAGGAAACCTATGAAGGCGAAGATATAATATCTATAAATTTGTTAGAAGAAAAAGAAACTGGTGTAGGGCTTCCAGTTGGACATATAAGCTCAAACGAAATCACAGTAAAAATTAATAATGAAACAAGGAAATTCGACGTAGGAAATAAGCAAAGTCCAGTCTACCAGTTATTAAAGCCGAATAGAAGAATAAGAGCTTGGTTGGGGGTAAAGCATGACAATGACGAAATGGAATGGGTACCGTTAGGGCTGTTTTGGTCGGTAGAATGGAAGGCAAATGAAGCAGAAGTATCGGCAGAGACCTCCGGACGGGACAGACTTGAGTTATTAAGGAAAAACAAGTATAGTACAAGCACCGTGCAACAGAATAAAAGTCTTTATGATTTAGCAGAAAATATTTTGCAAGACGCGGGGCTAACTGCAGAACAATACTGGATAGATGATGAACTTAAAAACTTTGTAATTCCATATGCCTATTTTAACGAGCAGGAACACAGAGAGGCGCTCCGGAAAATAGCGGAAGCCTGCTTGGGACAGGTGTACTGTGACAGAGAAGGCGTTATTCGGATAGAAGGACCTTCCTATATGGAAAATCTCTTAGCTGGCGAAACAGGCACCTATTTTCTTGAAGGAGAATTTCCAGCAGAAATACAGGTTATTAAAGCATACGGTATAGGGCCGGAAGATTACTTCAGAAAAGATAATCCACCTAAAGTTGATGGCGTAGCAAATTATATTGAAGTTGAAACACAACCGCTTACAGTTGATGAAATGAAAGAAGTGTATAAAAGCAATGAACCTGTAGTAATAGAAGCCGCTGAAACAAAAATATTGACGATACGTTATAATGAATCGCCTTGTATTGATGCAACAGCAAGTCTTGTGGATGCTCCAGCTGGTTGCGCTATACAAGATGTTCAATATTATGCTTGGGGCGCTGATGTGACTGTATACAGTCCTAATTCCGGAACATTTACATTAGTGATTGAAGCAAAACCCCTTAAAGTGGTCAATAGAGAAAAAGTCATAGCAAAAGATGATGCTTCTATAGCAGAAAACGGATTGTTAAAATATGAGTTTCCGACCAATCCATTAGTACAGAGCATAAGCATGGCCCAGGGCATAGCAAATAGGTTATTGAATATGTTTAAAGACCCTCGCAGAGATTTGGAATTAGAATGGCGTGGTAATCCTGCATTGCAATTAAACGACATAGTAATAGTACCTGACTACAAGGATGAGCGGGGATATTTCTATGTAATCAGAAATGAATTGGAATTCACAGGCGCTCTAAGAGCTTGGTTAAGCGGAAGGAGGATTGGCAATGGCGTATAACACAAAACCAATAAAAAAAGATTTGGATGGCAAGCCTATACCGCAGTATTTTAATCCAGTTACAGATGAATATGAGGAGCTGAGGGGAACAGGAGGCGCAAGCAGGACGATATTGTACGATAATAACGGGAATCCTGTGTTAATTGTAAATGGCAAATTATCTGTAATTGCAGACCCCGTGAAATTGGCTGGCAACGACACAATACTACAGGGTAATATTACACTTAACGGAAACGTTCAACAGCTTCATTCAAACACACCGTGCAAAATCGTAACCATACAAGCACATCCGGACAATCAAGGATATGTTTATGTAGGCAAAAGCAATGTATCAAGCACAACACATATGGCGGTACTTACTCCGGGAAGCTTTTTCACAATCACCGCTACAAACTTAAACCTTATTTATGTGCGTGGAACAGTCGGCGATAAAATTTCGTATGGTGGTGAGGTATAATGGCAAGAGGATATTCTGTATATAAACATCCTCCTACTCATCCAGCTGATATGATAATAGAAAATCCGAACAAAAGGTTTGTGTCGGATATAGAAAAAGAGACATGGAACAATAAAGTTGACAAAGTAGAAGGTAAAGGGTTATCAACGGAAGATTATACAACAGAAGAAAAAGAAAAACTTGCTAGAATTGAAGAAAACGCTAATAACTTTATAGTAAATAATGCGGTAGGCATAAAAGACAAAATTGTAACAGGCGTAATTCTTCTTATGAAAGACGAAAACGGGTATTATATGCGTGCTGATGGATTAGGCAATCATATGTTGTGCTATTCAGAAAATGGATATTTTGCCTTCCCATTAGACGCAACAATTACGATAGGAGGGATTGAATAATGAGTATTAACATTGATTATTTTGCTTTAAAAAAGGATGTTAAAGTGCCTTCGAGTTTCGTTATTGCCCCACAGGACGCAATAAATAAGAGTGGCGCAGATTTGATATTAACGGGCGACCCAGAAGCTGACAGGGCGGCAATTCAGGAAGCGATAGACGATTTGCACAACAAAAGAGAAAGTACAGATGTTGCAATTAGGATTGATTTTATGGGTGGAACTATTGATTTAGGCACAGTAACAGATGGTTCAGCAATAGTTATTCCATTAGGTTATGATAATATACATTTGTACGGCAATGGGGTTAAGCTGACTGGTGAGGTTTATGATTCTGACGATGTCGAAATATATTCGGTATTTACAAATAATGCAGATAATGTGATTATTGATGGGTTTAATATAGTTAATAACGCAAGTGGTTTTACTTACGGTCTATATAACACTGGCACTAACTGCATTATAGCAGATAACAATTGTGGTGGTAGTCTTGGTGGTTTATCTAATACTGGTACTAACTGCACTATAACAGGTAACACTTGTAGTGGTAATCTTGGTGGTTTATCTAATACTGGTACTAACTGCACTATAACAGGTAACACTTGTAGTGGTTACTTTGGTGGTTTATCTAACACTGGCACTAACTGCATTATAACAGGTAACACTTGTAGTAGTAATTATGCTAATGGTTTATCTAACACTGGTACTAACTGCACTATAACAGGTAACACTTGTAGTGGTAATCTTGGTGGTTT
>JAAYMO010000127.1 GCA_012521375.1 Clostridiales bacterium | reverse complement strand
TAATTAGGATTAATTTTAATAAAAAGAATAAAACCATTTATATTAAAAATATGTTTAAGTATTTTGGAGTGGGCTGCTGATTAATTAGTTGATATTTCGCCAATAATTCAGCGTATCAAAAATAGTTTTTTCAAGAGGAATATGCCTATTCCATCCCGTGCATTCCCGGAGCTTGGATATATCGGATTCAATAACAGGCACATCAACAGGGCGAAGCCTTTCTTTATCGACTTCGACCCTTATTTTTTCTATCGAATGAGAGAGAATGATTTCGAGAATTTTTTCTATGGTAGTTGACTCACCGCTCCCTACATTATAGGTTTCACCGGATTTGCCTTTTTGGATTAATATGGTATAAGCTCTGACTACATCGCGTACATCAGTGAAATCACGTTTTGCGCTTAAATTGCCCACTTTAATAACCGGCTCACGCAAGCCCTTTTCTATTTCAGCCACCTGTTTGCAAAAGTCAGACACAACGAAAATGGGAGCTTGTTTTGGACCGATGTGATTGAAAGCTCTCACCATAACTATATCCATTTGGTAAGCATCGGAATATATTTTGCCAATCATATTTTGACAAGCCTTTGTTACGGCATAGATATTTCCCGGCCTTATAGCATTATTCTCCTTTATAGGGGTTTCTTCTGCAAGAATGTGCCCATATTCTTCTCCGGAACCGATTAATAGAATACGAGGCTTGTGATTCAATTCTCTTACTGCGTCAAGAACGTTAATACTGCCCTTTATATTAACATCTACAGTTAAAGAAGGGTTTTTCCAGGAAAGTGCAACAGAGCTTTGGGCGGCCAAATGAAAGATGTAATCAGGCCTTATTTCCTTGAGTAAATTAACTACAGCACTTTTGTCTAAAATATCAAGGTTGAAAACAGAGACGTTTTCATTCTGAATAACCTCATTTTCCAGCTTAGTTGCAGAGACTGACCACCCGTAATCATTATTGATATGATCTATGAGGTAGCCGCCAACAAAGCCAGCCCCTCCGATAATTAATGCTTTCATTATGACCCCTTATAAGATTCTTCGCTGCGCTCAGAATAACGATTATGTATAGCACAAGAATTTTATATATTGCTTATTTTTATTTCTTTTTCAACCAAAACCAAATCATTTTCAACCATTCTCTTAACTAATTCTGAGAAAGGTATTTCTCGCTTCCAGCCAAGGTTTCTTTCAGCTTTTGAAGGGTCTCCCAAAAGGATATCAACTTCCGCAGGACGGAAAAAGGCTTTGTTAACCGAAACAAGCGTTTTTCCTGTTTCCTTGTCTACCCCGATTTCATCTACGCCTGTGCCTTGCCATTCTATGGTTATTCCAACATGGCTGAAAGCAGTTTCAACAAATTCTCTGACAGTTCTGGTTTCATTAGTTGCAACTACATAGTCGTCCGGCGTATCTTGCTGCAGCATTAACCACATAGCTTTTACATAATCCTTTGAATGGCCCCAGTCACGTTTGGAATCCATGTTTCCGAGCTCTAAACGGTCTAGAACGCCTAATTTTATCCTGGCAACAGCATCTGTGATCTTTCGTGTAACGAATTCTTTACCCCGTCTTTCACTTTCATGGTTAAACAAGATACCGCTGCATGCGAACATATTATAGCTTTCCCGATAGTTTTTTGTAATCCAGTGACCATATAATTTGGCAACACCATAAGGGCTTCGTGGGTAGAATGGAGTTGTTTCACTTTGAGGCATTTCCTGAACAAGACCAAACATCTCACTTGTTGAAGCCTGATAAAAACGCGCATTAGGTTTCACTATACGAATAGCCTCGAGCATATGTATTACGCCAAGTGCATCAATATCCGCAGTTGCAATTGGCTGTTCCCAACTGGTTTTCACGAAGGATTGAGCTGCCAGATTGTATACTTCATCAGCCTGGGAAATCTTCATGGCATTGATTAGTGATACTATATCCGTCATATCTGCATAGATGAAATTAATCTTATCCTTAATATGTTCGACATTTCCATAATCAACGACACTTTTTCTTCGCATGATACCATATACATTATAGCCCTTTTCTAAAAGCAGCTCTGCCAGATATGAGCCATCTTGTCCTGTTATTCCTGTAATTAATGCATTCTTCATACTGAAAACGCTCCTTATTAATATTTAGATATATTCATCCCTGTTACAGATTTTCAAATTATCAAGCACCTTCTTAATATCTCCGGCACAGTCCTTAGCACAGATTAGCATTGCATCTTCTGTGTCTACAATAATGAGATTTTCAAGGCCAACTGTGGCGATAAGTTTGTCCCCGCCTTCAATAATACAATTTTTTGAGTCGATTGTGATGATATTCCCACGAACTATATTCCCGTGCTCGTTCGATTTCTTAATACGTTCGATGGCAAGCCATGAACCGACATCATCCCACCCAAAAGCACCAGGGATTATATATATATTTTCTGATTTTTCCATTATACCGTAATCGATTGAAATGGAAGTAAAATTGCGATACTCTTTTTCAAGGACCATTCCTTCTTCTTTTGTTCCAATTGCCTCAGAAATAATTTTGAGACCTTCATATGTTTCGGGCATAAATTCTTCTATTTTTTCAAGAATTGAAGAGACCTTCCATACAAACATGCCGCTGTTCCAAAGGTATTCTTCACTTGATAAGTACTCTTTTGCGAGATCCAAGCTAGGTTTTTCAACGAATTGATCAACTTTAAAAGCCTTTCCATCGAATTCATCGGGATTGAATTTTATGTAGCCATAACCTGTTTCCGGACAGTCGGGAGTAATGCCGATGGTCAGAAGATTACCATTTTTTTGGGCTGTATTGATTGCGTCACGCAGAGTATTCAGAAACATACTATTGTATTTTATCAGATGGTCGGACGGAAGAACCACCATAACAGCATCTTCATATTTCTTAGAGATGTGTACTGCTCCCAAACCAATACAAGGAGCAGTGTTTCTGCCAACAGGTTCACATAATATATTTTCCCTCGGTATGCCGGGAAGCTGTTCAAGAACGAGAGATTCATAATCAATATTAGTAGATATATAAATATCTTCGATATCGATTATAGGAAGGATCCGTTCGACGGTTAATTGTATCATTGTCTTGCCATCGTCTGTTAATGACAAAAACTGCTTTGGTAAACTTCTTCTGCTTTTTGGCCAGAATCGCTCTCCGCGTCCGCCTGCCATAATAAGCGCAGTTGTCTTCATTAGCTGCCCCCCTGTTCATTAGTTATTCTTTGTCTATAATACCTTAACTGCATAAATATTGCAATTACCTATGGCATTTGAGTATTAGTATAAAATTATTTAAAATGTTTAATATCAATTTAACAGTCATCTGGTACAATTTAGCCCAAAAACATTAGCAACAGAAGCAAAAATTGTTTTTATTTGGCATGGTTTTAAGTTGACTTCACTTCATGAAACACTTAGAATTAAGTTGAATAAACATGATTCTACAAATTTCGGGGTATGCAGAATGACCCAAATATTGAAGAAGATCAAAGGCTTATACAAGGTCTTTATTC
>JAAYMO010000126.1 GCA_012521375.1 Clostridiales bacterium | reverse complement strand
CTCAGATATTAGGGTATTCCTTTTGAGTCCTATTTTGAAACCACTAAAAACACTAAAAACACGGATTTTTTATTTGATGCTTAGGTACTACTATAAATAAGAATAAGAATATGTGCAGTTCACTTTGTTCACTTGCACATTGCTTATTCTTTAGACACTGTAGCGATTCACAGCCCAATCTAAGTAATATATAATATCGCATAGGTAATTAACTTTGGTGACTCTAATGCTCATCTAAAATAGAATTCTAACGGCGCCAAAACGGGCATCCATGCCCTACGCTTCGCAATTTGCGCCTAGCGCCACCTCCATGTGGCGCTTACGAATTCTCTACTTTAGATTTCACAAAGAGTCACTGACAAAGTTAACAAATATGCTCTATTATATATTACTTAGATTTCACAGTACATAAGAACGCTATTGTAACTTCATATTAGATATGTGCTGGGGATATGTTGTTAGCTTTGTTAGCAGTTCTTAGCGAAGAACGAACAAAAAAGCTAGAGAGTTTTGTTCCCTAGCCTTAAATCTGATTCTTGGCCTTTGAATGTTCAGTTTTAAACTTTCAATTCTTGCTTAGTCTCATATTTTTCATTATAAGTATCTTGTCGCCTACATTGATTTTATCCGGATTCTCAATATTATTAGCCTTAGCAATAGCATCAACTGTAGTATTATATTTTTTAGCAATTTTCCACAGGGTATCATTTTTCCCTACCACATATATAGTTATTGCCGGAAGAGCATTGTAGTCCAATACAATTCCTTCTTTTTCTTCAATAGTATCTATCATCATCTTTTTCTTTTTAGCATATACATCAGCAGTAATATTTATCGTTATCCTAAAATCTATAATGTTGTTGCTTATTTGTGAAAAGTCAATATTGTCAATCTTGCATGATACCTTGCTATACATTTCTGTTTTAGTTCCTACTATATCCAATAGAGCTCTGAAGGGATATTGTTCTTTTAAGGCATTCATAGGTTCTCCACTGAATGAAGATGCATATATACAGTCTACGTCAACAGTACCTTCCACTGCCACTTTATCGTCCATAACCTTTATCTCATTTACAATGACTTTAGCATCCATACAGCATACTTTTTCTATCTCAGGGCTTTTAGGTTTGATGCTGAGGCTTTCCTTAATAATTGTATTGGCTGTGCCTCTACCTATGAATTCATCAAATTCATAGCTATTCTTTTCTGTAGCCAGTTCTGAAGTGGGACTATAAAGGTCTGTCAACATCTCAGGTGCCATATCCGTATAGGTTTTTCCAACTAACTCCATGTTGGCGTCTACGGTTATTTTCTTTCTTTCTCCGTCTTCATTCTCGATCACATCTATATAGCAGTCTTTTAATAATAAATCTGCAGTGCTTTCCATGCCACTTTCTGCACCGGCTATTTCTATGTACTCAGTAAATGGGATTTCTCTTTGATAATATTCGATAGAAGCTTCATCTGCCGTTCTATATAGCATACCAAAGTTAAGCGTGCCGCTTACTTGCATTTTTCCATCCATTGTGAGCAAATCTTTTATAACAGCCATAAAGTCTGTCTTCAAGACTTCTCCTATCGCTGGTTCTTCAGTTCTTAACTCTATATCTTCCTTTATATTATACTTATCCTTCATTATGCCAATCAGTTCTTTTGCATCAAAATTCTCTCTTAATATTTGTATATCTGATGAGCCTCTAGCATCTACAGGCAGTTCGAACTCAAATATGTCTTCTACCATGACTTTTATGTCCATTATAACTCTCATTCTTATCTTTCTAGAATTTATTATTTCTGATTCTACATGCTGAATAATTACATCTACCCATTCTCTCATACGAGGCTTAGCCCCTGGCATTTCGATACTATGGTTAAAGTCTGAAGAAATATTGATGCAGTTTAAAGGTCTTCCTTCCATATCTGCCGCATATAGAATACTTACAAGTACTTGACCGTCTATTATAACTTTATCTCCTGTTGTTTCTGAATTCCTTATTATGACCCTTGCAGAAGGATATAATATCTTATATACATCTGGACTAACATCTGGCACATTTATGTCTTCTTCCACAACAATGCTGGATATTTCTTCACCAATTATCCTGCATAGCTTTAATGGATTCTTTATTAATTCAACAGGCATCTTCTCCTCCTCCTACTATAAATTTGGCTTTTCCCATCCATGGGCATATTTATTTTCTATATCTATGTATATGAGAGCCATATTGATTTATGACAAAAAAGATAAGTCATCACTCAGAGCTCAGATATTAGGGTATTCCTTTTGAGTCCTATTTTGAAACCACTAAAAACACTAAAAACACGGATTTTTTATTTGATGCTTAGGTACTACTATAAATAAGAATAAGCATATGTGCAAGTGAACAAATTATTGATTTTGCTGGTAACTCTTAGCGAAATATCCCTAGAAAAATCGTATGGGCAGCAGGGATGCTGCCCAAGCCACCCAGGGTAGGATGCCCCTTT